>CAZCVG010000026.1:0-23023 GCA_964501735.1 uncultured Gemmatimonadaceae bacterium
CGGCGTGACGCCCGCGTGACCTGTCGCCGTAGGCTAGGGTCATGCCGATTCGCCCCGCTGTGGTCCTGATCCTCCTCACCCTCTCCTGCCTCGCCGGCTGCGACACCCCGGCCCATCCCGACGTGGAGGGGGTCCTTCCGGTGTCCGGGGGCGATGGACTCTCGTACCGGATCTACGGCGCCGGCCCGGACACGCTCGTCTTCCTGAACGGCGGTCCGGCGCTGAGCAGCCGGTACCTGGAGCAGGCCTTCGCACCCCTGGCGAGCCGCGGCCGGACGCTCCTCTTCTTCGACGCCCGCGGCCGGGGGCGCTCGCCCCTCGTCCACACCACCGATTCCCTCTCGCTGGACACTGATGTCAGCGACCTCGAGGCGGTGCGGCGCCACTTCGGGCTGGGGGCCATGACTCTGGTCGGGCACCAGTGGGGGACCGCGGTGCTCCTGAAGTACTGGCTGCGGCATCCCGCCGGCGTGAAGCGGGCGGTGCTGCTCGCCCCTTTCCCGCACAAGGGCGACTTCGTCTGGGAACTGCAATACCTGCCCAACGACTCGGCGGCCCACCGGCGGCATGGGGCCGCCCGGGGGGCCGGGCGCGACACGCTGGATCCCGCCGGGTATTGTCGCGAGTTCTGGGGCTTCGCCTTCTCGCCGGTGGAGGAGGTGCGTTCCGCGGTGGTGCGGCGCCTCGCCCCGGTGGTGTGTGACGCCTCCCCGGACCGGCTGCGCCGGCGCGAGGCGATCCAGCGCCAGCTCTACCTGACATTCGGCACCTGGGACTGGCGCGACTCCATCGGTGCCATGCGGGTGCCCACTCTGGTGGTGGCGGGCGCAGGAGAGCCCGCGCTCGTGGCGGGCGCGCGGGCCTGGGCGGGTCGCCTTCCGGAGGCCCGGATGCTGGTGGCGGGACAGACGCCGCTCTTCCCGTGGCTCGAGGCCGGGCCGGCCATCCGTGATGCGATTGACGAGTTCACCCGTGGCGGCTGGCCCGCGGCGGGGCTCGTGGTGTCGGCACCGCCGGACTCGGTGATCGGCTCGTGACGGGGCTGGTACCCCCGCGCGCTTCATCCCGTCCGGGGATATGCGATACTACCACCCCTTCGGGCGGCAAGGGCATGAACCTCCGGCGCGCAGAGTGGTTTCCCATGGTGTCCCCTCGCATCCTGCTGGTTCTCCTCGTCCTGCTGCTCACCACACCCCTGGCGGCCCAGGAACCGGCCGCCCCGGCGGCCGGGCCAGCCGGCCGGATCACCGGCCGGGTGGTGGACCGGGACACCGGGCGGCCGCTGCAGGCCGCCCGGATCTCGGTGGTTGGGGTCCTGGGCGTGGTCGAGACCGACCTCGATGGCCGCTTTCGCACGCCGCCGATCCCGGCCGGGCGGTACTCGGTCCGGGCCGCGCTGATCGGGTTCCGGCCCCAGCAGCGTGACAGCGTCACGGTGACGGGTGGCACGTCGGTCGCGGTGGACTTCGTGATGGACGTCCAGGTGATCGAGCTGGAAGAACTGGTCCTCGAGGCGGCGGCGCCCAGCGCGCCGAAGACCGACGCGGGCCTGCTGGCAGCGCAGCAGGCCGCCCCCGGCGTGAGCGACGGCATCAGCGCCGAGGCCATCAGCCGGAGCCCCGACTCCGATGGCGGCGACGTCATCCGCCGGGTCACCGGGATCACGGTTTTCGACCGCAAGTTCGTGGTGGTGCGGGGGCTCAACGAGCGCTACAGCAACACCACCCTCAACGGCGCCGACCTGCCCAGCCCGGAACCGCTCAAGAAGGTCGCGCCGCTCGATATCTTCCCGGCCAGCCTGATCGAGTCCATCGTCACCACCAAGACGGCCACGCCCGACAAGGCCGGGGATTTCGCCGGCGGCTCGGTCGAAATCCGGACCAAGGAGTTCCCCGAAAACCTCGTGGTGCAACTGGGGGTGAGCCAGGGCGCCAACAGCCAGACCACCTTCCAGGCGGTGCCCCAGCTCCCCCGGGGCGGCAACGACTTTTTCGGCTTCGGGGTGAGCCGGCGGGCGCCCCTCGCGGAGGCCAATGCCAGCAGCGTGCTGAGCGAGCGGGCCCAGGAGTCCTTCCGGCACGCCTGGGTGGGCCGGCGGCGGGAGGTGATGCCCAACCTCGGGCTCAACCTCAACGTCGGTGGCCAGCTGGGGGAAGTCACGCCGCTCGGGGTGACGGTGGCCCTGACCTATGGCAACAAGCGGGGCTACACCCCGGACAAGCTGCTGGCCTACGTGCCCAATCCCGACGGCAGCGGCGGCAACGGCCGGGTCGTGGATGAGAGCACCACCGAAGTGGAGTGGGGCGGGATTGCCAACTTCTCCCTGCGGGTGGGTGGCAGCAGCAAGTTCGGCTGGAAGAACCTCTACACCAGGACCGCGGAGGAACTGCTGATCCAGGGGTCGGGCTACAACACCGAGAACGGCAGCATCTTCGACAACTACGGGGTGCAGTACCTGGAGCGGGAGCTCCTCCAGACCCAGCTTACCGGAGAGCACGTCCTCGGCTTCCTGCTGGGGTCCCGGCTGGAGTGGAAGGGCACCCTGGCGTGGGCCAACCGGACGGAGCCCGACAGCCGGAGCGCCAACTACGTCAAGAACAGCGGCACCCCCACGCTGAGCCAGCTCAACTACTTCAACTACCGCGACCTCGCCGACCGGATCCGCACCGGCCAGGCCGACCTCACCATCCCGGTTGGCCTCCGGCGCCCCGGGGACGCCGCCTTGAAGGTGGGCGGGCTGCTGCGCGACAAGCCCAGGACGTATACCTCCACCCTGTTCAACGTCAACACCTCGCCCACGGCCAGCCAGGCGGTGCTCTCGCTCTCCCCGGACCAGCTGTTCGCGCCAGAGAACGTCGGAACCGTCATCACCATCACAGGCGACAATCCCGGTCCGACCTACGAGTCGGATGACGACCTGACCGCCTTCTACGGCATGGCGGACCTGCCGCTCCTCCCCTCGGTCCGGGTGGTGGGCGGGCTCCGGGTGGAGCACTGGCGGCTGACGGTGTTCGAGGGCAGCCGGCAGGCGCCGACGGCCGTCAACTACCGGCGCCCCTGGGACTATCTCTGGTCCGCCAACCTCACCTGGGCGCTGTCGGATCAGATGAACGTGCGGCTGGCGGGGTTCCGCTCCCTGACCCGGCCCGATCCCAGGGAGCTGGTCTACGACCGGTACATCCCGGTGGGCACCGAGTGCGAACTGGTCGGCGACAGCACCCTCACCCAGACCAACATCCTCAACGCGGACGCCCGGTGGGAGTACTTCCCCCGGCCGGGCGAGATCCTCGCGGTCAGCGGGTTCTACAAGCGGTTCACCCATCCGCTGGTCGAGGTGATCCAGGAGGCGGCCAACACCTGTACCCAGTTCACCGCCAACGGCGAGTCGGCGCGCAACTACGGGATCGAGGTGGAGGCCCGCCGGGCGCTCGACTTCCTCCCGGGCTTTCTGGGCCGCCTCGCCGTTGGGGTGAACGCGACGGTGCTGCAGTCGGAGGTCGAGCTCGATCCGGTCCGCTTCGGGGGCTCCGAGGGACTGGCCCTGCAGGGCCAGTCGCCGCTGATCCTCAACGGCTCGCTGACCTGGGCCAGCGGAGCGGGCGGCACGTCGGTCTCGGTGCTCTACAACTTCTTCGACACCCGCATCGCCCGCTACGGCGGCGCCCAGCCATCCAACCCCGATGTCCGCCCCGCCAACGTGCTCGAGAAAGGCCGGTACTCGCTCGACGTGAAGCTGCAGCAGCGCGTCGGTCCCATGCGGGTGTCGCTGGCCGGGACCAACCTCACCAACCAGCAGGTGCGCTGGGTGCTGGAGGGTTCCGGCGACCGGGTCGAGACCCGGCGCATCCGCCTGGGCACCTCCTGGTCGCTCGGGGTGACCTACGATGTCTTCTAGGCCGACGCGCCGCGGGGTGATCGCCGCCGCGCTGCTGGTCCTGGGCGCCTGCGCCGCCGGCGAGTCCCTCCTGGGCGGAGGCCTGGAGCCGCCCGTCACGCTCACCGCCACCCCGCTCAACCTGACCACGATCCGGCTCGACTGGTTGGCGCCGCCCGCGGGGGACCTCCAGCTTTTCCGCATCCAGCGCCGGTCCGACTTCCGTGGCGCCTTCCGGACCCTGGCCGAGGTCACCCCGGGGACCACGACCTACTTCGACTCGGAGCTCGAACCGGCCACGTTCTACGGGTATCGCATCGTCGCCGTGGACCGGCTGGGCGAATCGTCCGGGCCGTCGGTGGTCGCCGGGGCGCAGACGCCGCCGTTCCCAGGGATCCGGATCAGCACCTCGCTGTCCGGCAGTCCGGCGGGCTCGGCCGATCCGAACGGGTACCTGGTCCGGGTCACCGGACCACGGGACACCACCGTCGCGGTGGGCTCGGTGGACGCCCGGGTGCTGTCGCCCCTGCCGGTCGGCACCTATACCCTCACGCTGGAGGACGTGGCGCCGACCTGCGCCATCCAGGGGGGAGCGAGCCGCACGGTGGTGGTGTCCGACACCGGGCTCGCCACCCAGCCACCGGCCGCCTTCGACGCGACCTGTGTGGATCCGACCCGGGGCACCGTGGTCGCCGTGGTGGCCGTGGATGGCGACAGCGTGGATGCGGACGGGTACCGGCTGGACTTCGCGGGCATCATCAGCGGCGACACCCTGCCGGTCCTCGGCGGCACGGGCATCGCTGGAGTCGGGGAAGGCCGGAGCTTCCCGAACCTCCGTCCGGGCGACTACCAGTTCACGCTCAGCGGGGTGGACGCCCCGTGCCAGCTGGCCGGACCGGCCAGCCGCACTGCCCAGGTCACGCCGCTCAGCCTCGATACCCTCAACTTCACCGTCACCTGCCCGGAGAAGGGCGGGGGCGACCCTACCGCCCCGTTCGTCCTCCGGAATCTGTGGACACCACAGGCGGGCGGCGCTGGCGGCACCGTGACGCTGGAGGTGAGCCTCGACCTCTCGGCCGTTCCCGGCGAGAATGTGGGCTCGGTGCAGGCCAGCCTGCAGTACAACGCATCGGTACTGGCCTATGTGAGCGCCACGGCACCGGCGCCGGCCCTCATGAACAACCTTACCGTCAACGCCGCCACGCCCGGCACAGTGAGCTGGCTCAACTTCACCACCGGCAGCACCCCACCGACCGGACTGGTCCCGGTGGCCAGGTTCACCTTCACCGTGCAGGGCAGCACCGGCCAGACCGCCGCCACCCGGACGGCGATCCAGACGATCGGGAACTTCGACGGCAGCGCGACCCTCGAGGACCAGTTCCGCGTGGTAGAGGACACCTTCACGGTCGGGACCGGGGGGGGCGGGGGCGGCAACCTGCCGCCGGTGGCCGAGGCGGGCGGGCCCTACAGCGGGACCGTGGGCGCAGCCATCAGCTTCAGTTCGGCGGGCTCGAGTGATCCCGATGGGACGATCGCCGGCTACAGCTGGAACTTCGGGGACGGAACGAGTTCGACCCAGGCCAGCCCGCAGAAGAGCTACCAGGCGGCGGGGACCTACACCGCGACCCTGACCGTCACCGACAACCAGGGGGCGACCGCCAGCGACCCGGCCAGTGTCACCGTGACCGGCGGGGGCGGAGGCGGGAACCAGCCGCTCACCTGGTCTTCGGCCTTCGGGGCGTTCAACACCGGTCTGGGCACCTACCCGCTGGTGATCACGCTGAACCTGACCCAGGACATCGCCCAGACCCCCGGGCCCGAGGCGCTGGCGAGCTACGTGGTGGACTCGCTGGTGTGGGACCCGGCGGTACTGGAGTACCACTCACTGGTGTATGCCAGCGGCGGCGGCTCCATCAACCCGACGAACGCCACCGGCGGCTGCAAGTGCAAGCTCAGCTTCACCGGCGTGGGGCTGTCGCCCAATACCGGCATCGTGCCGGTTGCGACCGTCAACTTCCGCCCGGTGGGGGCCAGCGGGAGCAGCACCACACCGAGGTTCCATCTGGCGTCCGTGCTGAGCACGGCGCCGCTGGGCACGTTCAACTACCTCGCGGTGCTGCAACAGGTGGCGGGCAGCCTGACGCTGCCCTGAGCCACACCCTGTGGCGCGGGTCCGACGGGCGCGGCGCGTCCGTGGCCCTGCGCCTGCGCGCCGCCCGGGCGTCACGAGCCCACATCACGGAGCGGTGACTTCTCCACAGACTTTCAGCCCTCCCGCCGTTACCGCCACCCGCCCAACCCGATACCGCGCCGCGAAGGGACCTTGCTGTTCCCGGTGGACTATTGCTGCGGCTCAAACGCCCGGTCGCCGGCGCCCCGTCACCGCGACCGCCACCCATCATCCGTCCCACTTGGAGGTCCCATGCAGTTGTTCCGCCGTTTCGGCGCGCGGGTCCAGCGGACGCTCTCGTTTGGCGCGATCGGCGCCGCGATGATCGTCGGCAGCGCCTGCTCGTCCGACACCACCGGCGCCGGCCCAATCATCCCCGGCACTCCGGCCCCGAACCCGACGATCACCCGCGCGGCGTTCCTGGCCGACGTGAACGTCCGAACCGGGGAAGTGAAGCTCCGTCCGCCGCAGCTGACCGGCACCCAGAACGGCCTGAGCGGGGCGGCGCGGGAAGGCGGCGCGCTGGACGCCAGCCTGAGTGGCGTGGACCTGTCGCTGGTCGGTGGTGACGTGGTGCAGCTCACCAGCTCCAACTTCGCGGCCTCCGCGGTGGGCGCTTTCGCTCCGGGCAAGATCCGGGTGACGTTCGACGTGAGCGTGACCAACAAGCTGTCCGGCGTGCAGCTGGTCGGTCCCACCGTGTTCCCGGCGCCGCCGGCCGGCACCTCGGGCCCGATCCTCTTCCCGTTCGACATCTCCGTGGCGGTCACCTCCGGCGGCACCGCCACCGGCGGCCAGGGCAACGACATCATCATCACCCTGCCCAGTTACGGTCTGGTGGCCCCCAGCACCAACTGGGACGGCGCCCCGCACAACTTCTTCAACGACGCCGACTGCTCCACCCCGAACAACGGTGGCGGCGGCACCAACAACGGCTCCGACTGCTTCCGGTGGGAGGAGTTCCTGGGCCCGATCTTCCCCGGCTCGACCACCGCGGCGTCCCAGGTCGGCTTCGACATTGACCCGACCGTGGGCCAGTTCACCGCCCGCCTCCTGGTCGCGGCGGACCTCCAGAACAGCGGTCCCGCCCCGACCGGCACGGTGGCCGGTACGGTCAGCTCGCCCCAGCTGGGCACGCTCAACGGCGTGACCGTGGCGGCGACCTCGGGGATCACCACCCTCACCGGCACCACCGCCGGCGCGGGGGCCTATTCCATCGCCAGCGTGCCTACCGGCCCGGCCAGCGTGGCGATCACCGGCGGCCTGCCGGCGGGCTGCACCAACCCGGGCGCGCAGAGCGCCACGGTCACCAACGGCGGCACGGCCACGGTCAACTTCAGCGTGACCTGCCCGGTGCCCACCGGCACGGTGACCGGCACGATCAGCTTCACCGGGGCGTCGCCCTCGCCCACCGGGATCGCCGTGGTGGTGACGCCCACGGGCGGTTCGGCCCAGGCGGCCGTGAGCCCCAACGCCGCCGGCTTCTACAGCCGGAGCGCGGTGCCCGTTGGGCCCGGCAGCGGCTCGGTGGCGCTGTCCAACCTGCCTTCGGGCTGCACCAACCCGGGCGCGGGCAGCTACACCGGCCTGACCAACGGCGGCACGGTCATCGTGGACTTCACGGTGCCCTGCACCCCGCCGCCCGTCGGCTACCCGTACACCGGGACGGCGGTGGACAACGGCTCGACCGTGACCATCAGCTTCTCGCTCGACATGAGCGGCGCCGATGACCCGGCGATCCCCGGCGCCGACGACATCTCGGCCATCCAGGGCTCGTTCACCTACAACTCCGCCCGGCTCAGCGCCCCGGTCTGTGGCAACGTGGCCGGCTCGGGCCTGACCAACGGCACGTTCAACACCAGCACGGCCGGCACCATCGGCTTCCTCAACTTCACTACCACCGGCATCAAGACCGGGGTCCAGGGCGTGCTGACCTGCACGTTCACCGACGCGGGCACCGGCTCGCTGGCGACCGTGACCACGCTGACCGTGGGCTCGAGCGACAACGGCACCGACCTGCTGGACGCCGTCGGGCCGCAGATCCTCATCAACGACGTTCCGTAACCAGTGAACGGCCGGCGGGCGCCCTCCCGGGCGTCCGCCACCCGTTCCTCATCGGAGGCAGACATGCAGATGATTCCCACGCGGCACCTGCGCCCGGCCCTCGCGGTCCTCGGCGCCGTGGCCGTTTTCACCGCCTGTTCGGGGGATGAACAGAGCCCCCTGGGCGGCAATCCCGCCGGGGCCGACCTGGCCATCGGCCTTGACCTCTCGGCCGCAGCCGCGGCGCCCGGCGCGCAGATTGCGCTGGCCGTCCGGGCCGAGGGGCGGACCGAGCTGGGTGGCCTGCAGGGCACCCTCTATTATGACGCCGCGCGCCTCAGCTACGTGGGCCAGGCCCCCGAGGGCGCCAAGGTCACCATTCTCAACACCAGCCGGGCCGGCCAGGGCGAGCTCCGCCTGATCAGCTACCAGGGCGGCGCCGGCATCGGCCACCGCGCCGGCACCCTGGTCTTCGCGGTCAAGGCCCCGGACTACGCCCGGAGCCTCCGGTTTGACCTGGAGATGGCCACCGACCGTGACGGCGCCCTGGAGCTCAAGCGCTACGCCCGCGCGGCGACGGCCGAAGCGGCCGACCTGACGGTTCCGTCCTCGGCGCAGCCCATGACGATGGCCGGGTGGAACCAGGCGCTGTATACCGACCTCTGGTCGGCGGAGCAGCAGATCCCCAAGGCGAACTATGCCGGGCAGTACCTTGCCAACCTCCGCTACGGCAACGCCAACCTGAGCGCCGAGAGCCCGTCCAGCTGCACCTCGGTCAACGTGCTCGACGCGAGCTACATCGCCAACATCGCGGTGGGCAACAACTCGGCCCTGGCGGTGGACTTCCCCACCCGGGATCCGGTGGTCGCGGGGAACGTGTCCCCCAACTCCTCGCCCATTCCGGGTGTCGGATCGGGCGGGAGCCGGGGGCTGGACGTGCTGGACGCCCAGGCCATCTCCAACGAGGCGGTGGGCAACGACCGCCCGGTGGTCTGCGACCTCATCCCGGGCCGCGAGCCCGCGCCAACCAACGTCGTCACCCTCTCCGGCAACATCACCACGGCCCGGACCCTGACCCGCGACACCCTCTATCGCCTGAGCGGCGTGGTCCGGGTCAACGGCGGCGGGGTGCTCACTATCCAGCCGGGCACCCGGATCGAGGGCATCTACGTGCCGGGTGCGGCCAACGTCACTGCCCTGATCATCGAACGGGATGGCCAGATCTTTGCCAACGGCACCCAGCTCCAGCCGATCACCTTCACCTGCGACCAGGCGCCCAAGTTCAAGGGCTGCTGGGGCGGCGTGTTCCTGGCCGGTAACGGGCCGCTCAACAGCAGCCAGAGCGCCACGCTCACCAGTCCGGTCATTCCGGGCCGGGCCAGCGCCGGCGGCTGCTTCGAGGTGGTCGCCGAGGGTACTGCGGGCACGCCCGCCCAGACCACGTTCGGCGGCTGCACCACGGGCGACAACAGCGGCGTCCTGCGCTACGTGATCGTCGAGTACGGCGGATTCTCCTTCGCGGCCAACCGCGAGCTCAACAACCTCACCATGGGCGGGGTGGGCAGCGGGACGACCCTGGAGTTCATCCAGGTGCACGCCGGCCTGGATGACGGCTACGAGATCTGGGGCGGGGACCAGAACGTCCGCAACCTGCTCATGACCGCCAATTCCGACGACGCCTTCGACTTCGCCTCCGGGTGGAGCGGCAGCGCCCAGTTCCTGATCGTCCAGTCGGATTCGCTGGATGGCGACAAGGGCTTCGAGATCGACAACACCGAGAACTCGGCGACGTACAACGACCTCCCGCGGGTCGATGCCCAGATCTACAATGTCACGATGGTCGGCAAGGCCGATCCGGCCGGCACCGGCGGGGTCAACGCCGCCAACAACGTGGAGGATGCCATTCACCTCCGCCGCGGGGCCAGGCCCGACTTCTTCAACTTCGTGATGATGGGCTGGCCGCAGCTCATGGACCTCGATGACGACGCCACCTGCCCCAGCGGCGCCAACCTGGACACCCAGGTGAAGTGGCAGTCGGTGACGGCGTTGCTGTTCACCCGTATTGACAACTCGGACAACGAGGCGGTCTGCCAGCCGTACGCGGCGGCTACCAGCATGGAGGACGAGTTCTTCAACGAGCCCGCCTTCGGCAACCTGACGCCGGCGGCCAGCCCGCTGATCGCGCCGTTCAATGTCATCACTCCGGACTTCCGTCCGGTCAGCGCCGCGGCGGTGTCGCAGGGGAGCAGCACGGTGCCGCCGGCCAACGGGTTCTTCGACGTCACGGCCAACTACCGTGGCGCCGTCGCCCCGCTCAACTCGGGCGGTATCCCGTGGTACGCCGGCTGGAGCCGGGTCTGGACCTCGGCAACCGCGCCGTAAGTACCACCTTCCTGACGGGCAGGCCGGACCCTCCGGGGCCGGCAGGCCCGGCCAGGAGCTGCACACGATGCGTTCTTCATGACAGGGTGGCCGGTCCGGTCCGGGCCGGTTGCTCTGTGCAGGAGGCTGAGTGGAGGATTCCCCCGTCGCACCCCGGTTGGCTCTGCCCGCCGTGCCGGGCCTGGATTGGGCCCTTTGCCGTCGCGCCGGTCGGGTCGCGGCCCGGCTGGTGCCGTACCTGCTCCTGCTGACCCTGCTGGGACTGGCCGGGTGCGACGGCGGCACCCAGCCTACCCAGCCCCCCTACATCGCCCTGATCCCCGTCATCACCGCCGAGTCCGGCACCGACGTGGGCACCCAGTACACGTATCGCGTCACCGAAATCTCCGGCACCCTGCACATTGACGAAACCCGCCGTGTCACCCCACGCGACACGGTGATCATCCCGGTGAAGCCCGCCACCTACCGGGTCACCATCAGCGGCCTCCCCAGCCAGTGCCGGGTGCAGGATGGCGCCGAGATCTACCTGCTGGTGCCGGAGGGCAGCAATACGGCGGTCTGGCGCTTCCTGATCAGCTGTCAATCGCTTATCACCCTGACCACCGGCACCGACGGCTATGCCCCGGACGATGCCTACATCTGGGAGCTGAAGCAGGGCGGGGCCCCGGTGCGGAGCGGCATCGTGGGCGGGAACGACACCGTCCGGCTGGACGGCTTCCCGCCCGGGGACTACAGCGTGGAGCTGGCCCACGTCGCCGATCACTGCGTCATCTCCAGCGACGGCGGGGCGCGCCGGCCGTTCACCACTAGCGGGGGGGGCGGGGCGAGGGCGGACTTCCGGGTTATGTGCTCCGACCCCGCTCACCGGCCCGAGCTGCTCTTCTTCGCCGCCTCCTATCACGACAGCACCAGCGGCTTGACGTTCCGGGTGGCCGACCCCGACGGGGACGTGGAACGCTACTTCTGGGACATCACGGACTGTCACGGCACCAGCGCCATCACCGACGGCCGCCGGCAGCGCCGCGGCCTGCTCCTCAGGGCCCCGTCCGGGCCCGACACCCTGACCGTGTTCGGGGCCATCGAACTCGACCTGCCCCTCGGCCAGCTGGCCGGGCGCTGCACCAGCATCCGGGTTCAGGATGAGTACGGCAACACCACCCCGGTCGTGGAGCGGCCGATTCCTGCCGCGCCCGCCGCCGGTCCCCAGCCGGCCCTCTTCAACGCCCGCCTGACCACAACCACGACCCTGACCACGCAGCTCCAGGTCACGGCCGCCAGCTACGCCGGTGCCTTCGCGGCGGCGACGCTCCGGGACGGCATCCTCTTCCCGCCTGATGGCCGGCCCGACCTCGGCGTGTTCAACGCGCTGGGATACCCGGACGACGTTCTCATCCCGACCGTGCCGCTCGGCGGCGGGCGGCCGCAGTACTACGACTACTACTCCGTCATCGTGTACTTGTTCGATGCCCAGGGGAACTTCAGCCGGTTCGAGGACGATGACCTGTTCAACTGAATCGAAGGTGCGGGTTACCGCTGGCCTTCTGTGGGTGGCCACCGCCGCGCTGGTCCTGGGCTGCGCCCGGGAGGACCTCCCCTCAGCCCCCGCCCCGCCGCGGCCACCGCTCGGGTCGGGGGTGCTGGTCAGCGATACGACGGCCGGGGTGGGTGACACGGTGGCGGTGCAGATCGTCGTGGCCCGGGCCGACGGGGCGCCGCTGGCCGGAGTCCAGGGAGCGCTTCACTTCAGCGCCACCGCCCTCGACTATCTGGGCCAGCCGCTCGCTGGCGACGCCTTCGTGCTGGTCAACGCGGACCGGGCGCACAGCGGCGTGGTGCGGGTGGCGAGCCTCCGGCTGGCCGGCCTGGACAGCACCACCGCCGACCTGCGCTTCGAGGTGCGGGAGCGGGACTGGCTGCGCCGACTACGGTACCGGCTCGAGGAGGCGGCGACCCCGGACGGCCTGGTCCTGGTGCGCACGGCCGAGCGGCCCATCGCCCAGGCGCCCCCGCGCCTCGCTGGCCCGGTGGCGGTGCTGAGCCTGGAGGACTGGTGGCGCCATTTCGGCCTGGTCGAGCGGGCGGCGCTGCGGCTGCCGGGGCAGGGCACGCTGTTCGGCGATGTCACCCTCAACGGGTTCATTGACGTGCTGGATGCGTCGGCCGTCGCCAACCTCGCGGTGGGCAACCGCGCCCTCCTGACCGAGGCCAATCGGGACTACGTCATTGCGGGGGATGTTGCCCCCGCCAACAGCCCCGGCCTGGGGGAGCCTGGCGACCCGGCTCCACCGGGGCAGAACAGCGACGGCACCTTCGGCATCACGGTGCTGGATGCGGTGGAAATCCAGCACGAGGCGGTGGGCAACGACCGGCTGATCCCGGGGGAGGGCGTCCCGGGCCGGACCCTCCGGCCCCATCGGGCGATCCTGACGGGCACGCTCGCGGGCAGCCGGACGCTGTACCGGGACACCGTGTACGAACTCCAGGGCTTGGTCGTGGTGGGTCCCGGGGTGACGCTGACCATCCAGGCCGGGACCCGGATCGAGGGCGACGGGCCCAGTCGCGGCACCCTCATGATTGCCCGGGCAGGCAATCTCGACGCCCGGGGGACACGGATCGAGCCGATCGTGTTCACCTGCGTGGGTGCCACCCCGGTGCCCGGCTGCTGGGGTGGCGTGGTGCTGAACGGCCTCGCCCTGCTCAACCATCGCGACCCGGGCACCACCGGATTCTGCCCCGAGAAGTTCAGCCCTGGCAGCTCAGAACTGTACGGTGGGTGCCTCGTCGAGGATACCGCCGGGGTGATGCACTACGTGCGGATCGAGCACGCGGGCATGAGCACCGGGTTCGGTCCCACCCCTGGTCTCTCCCTCCTCGGGGTGGGCAGCGGCACCGTGCTGGACTACGTGCAGGTCCACGGATCGCTCGGGGACGGGATCTTCGTCTCCGGTGGCAACGTGAACCTGCGTCGGCTGGTCCTGTCAGGGAACCTCGGGACCGGCTTGCACTGGGACCACGGGTGGGGAGGGAACCACTTCGGCGCCAGCGTGCAGTTCGTGCAGGTACAGGTCCCGGCCAATGGGGGAGACGCGATCGTCGGGTCGAACCTGGTCGGCAACCCCAGCGCAGGCCCCCGGTCTGAGCCCGACCTGTACCACGTGACGATCATCGGGAACCCGGCGGGCGCCGGCCGGGGCTTCGTGCTCCAGGATGGCTCCCGCGGCACCCTGCGGAACGCGATCATCCAGTCCAGCGCCGCTCAAGGATTCGATGTTGACGGGCCGGAGAGCTGCGCGCAGGTGACCGGCGGTTACTCGTCCTTCGACCACAACATCGTCTTCGGAAACGCGCCGGACTACGCCACCGATGCCGACTGCCTGGACGAGGCGGCCTACGCTGGCGCACCGGCGCTCCAGAACCGGATCGTGGACCCTGGGCTGGTTGCACCGGGGAATACCCTCACGCCGGACACCCGGCCGGACGCGGGCACCCCGCCACTGACCGGCGCGGCGGTACCCCCCTCGAACCTGTTCTTCGACCTGACCGCCGACTATCTCGGCGCCGCGCCCCCGGCCAACGCCACCCGCACCAACGTCCCGTGGTATGCCGGCTGGAGCCGGGGGTGGTCAGGCACGACGCCGTAGGGGGATCAGCCGGCCCATGGTGGGCCGGCGGTCTCTGACCTCGCCCTGGCTGGCGGGGGTTTGGCTTTCCCCGGGGAGCACCTTTGAATCACCACCTCGGCAGGGCTGCGCTGGCGCTGCTGGCCCTGTCTGGATGCACCGCCGAACTCAAGGTCGCCGGCCCCTCCATTCCGCCGGAGGGACCCGTGCCCGGCTTTGCCCGGGCGGCCTTCCTGGCCACCGTGGAGGTGGCCACCGGCCGGATCGTGATCACGACGCCGTCCGTTGCCGCGGCGGGATCCCCGGCCGACTTCTCGCTGGTGGGCGGGGACGCGGTGATGCTGACAACCTCGAACTTCGCGGCCTCCCCGGTGGGGGCGTTCCAGCCCGGCAAGGTGAGAGTCACGTTTGACATAGGGATCACCAACCGCCTGGGCAACATTGACCTGGTGGGCCCCAGCACCTTTCCCCTCCCGCCCCCGGGCACGGCGGGGCCGCTGCTGTTTCCGTTCGACATCGCTGTGGCGGTGACCACTGGCGGGGTCGGCGCTGGCGGCGGGGGCGACGTGATCGTGGTCCTTCCGAGCCAGGGGTTGGTGGCCCCGAGCACAGACTGGGACGGCGACCCGTGGAACTTCCTCAATGATTCGACCTGTGCCGCTGGTGATGACTGCTTCCGGTGGGAGGAGTTCACGCCGATCCCGCCCGGCGGCACCGCCGCTCCTCGCCGGATCGGGTTCGACATTGACCCGACGGTGGGGCAGTTCACCGCGCGGCTCATCGTTGCCGCGGACCTCTCCGACGTTGCGACGCCGGCCACTGGCGGGATTCAGGGGGTGCTCACCACGACGGCCTCCAGCCCCCTGGCAGGCGTGACCCTCACGGTCAGCCCGGGAGGCGCCATCGCCGTGTCTGATGCCACCGGGGCGTTCGTATTTTCCGGAGTCCCGCCGGGCACTGCCGCCGTGAGTCTCACGGGCGTCCCGGGGAGCTGCACCATCCAGCCCTCGTACCTCGTGATCGTTGCGCCGGGTCAGGTGACGACGCTGAACCTGGCGATTCCCTGCAGCCCTCCCCCGCTCGTGGGCACCATTACCGGCACGCTGCGGTCCTCGGCCGGCGGACCGATCCAGGGCGCGTCCATCCAGGCCACCCCCTCGGGTATGTCCCCGGAGCCCGCCGTCATCACCGGCGTAGCGGGAGACTTCACGATGTCAGGGGGTCGCGGTGGCAGATGGCACCGGACAGCTCACCGTCTCCGGACTCCCGTCAGGATGCACCAACCCCGGGCCGCTCTCCTATAATGGGCTGACGCATGGCGGGACCCTCACCGTCAATATCGTGGCAGCGTGTCCCTGACGTCGTGGATCGTGAAGGCACCCCGCTAAAGGCAGGGATCGGGCCTGCGCAGAACGGGCGGGATGCTGCCGGGCGGGGGGAGAACAGGGCGGATGTGGCGGGGTGTCAGGCCAGGACGCGCCCGGCCAGCCGGCCTTCGGGGTGCTGCGCGGTCTCGACCGCGAAAGCCAAGTCCAGCGCGCGGGGCGGTGAGTCGCACAGCTGTCCCACGAGGTCGGCGGCGGGTCCGTGCCCGGGTTGCAGCAGGGCCAGGGTCGCCCCCCGCCCCCGGAGCGCCAGCGACTCGGCCGCTTCGGCCCAGCGCTCGGCGGCCGCAGGGTTCCTGGCGGCCACCAGCGGAATTGCGGCCGGCTCGGGAGGCAGGGTGGCCGCGACCGGGACGTCCAGCGCCTGGGCGAGGTCGTACCAGCCCGACCACGCCTCGAGCGGCACCACCGCCGTGAAGCGCCAGCCGAGATCCCGGGTGAGCTGCGCCATCCCGTGCACCAGCTCGGCTTCGGTCGCGGGCTGCCCCGGCATGCCGGTCAGGACGGCCGAGCCATGCTCGGCAAACCAGCGGCGGGCCGGCGGCAGCGCCTCGGGCTTGGAGCCGGGGAAGGCGGCGAAGCGCCGGGTGACCCGGATCTCCGCTTCCGCGGCACTGCGCTGGGCCGGGAACTCGGCCGCCTGGGCGGCGCCCTCGAAGGCGACCTCGGCGGCGAGATAGCGGCCGGCCTGGCGCAGCACCCGTCCGCGCAGCTGCAGGGTGGAGCCGTGGGGCTCGAGCGCGAACGCGCGATCCAGCGCCATGAGCGCGCGCGACAGCTCGCCCAGCCGGTACGCCGCATACCCCGCCTCGTGCCACACCCGCCCCGAGTCTGGATCCAGCCGGGCGGCTTCGTCCAGGGCGCCGAGCCCCTCGCGGAAGCGGCCGAGTTCCACCAGCGCCGCGCCACGCAGCGTGGCGCTCAAGGCGGTGTCGCCGAAGGCCGCCTCGGCGCGCTCCGCCAGGGCCAGTGCGTCGGCGTGGCGCCCCGCCAGCCGGAGCAGGGCGAACAGCTCGGTCCAGGCCTCCGGCAGGTCGGGGTTGGTGACGAGCAGCTCCTGATAGGCCTGCTCGGCCTCCGCGGCCCGTTCTTCCTGCACCAGGCGCCGGGGCCGGGACAGCAGCCGGTCCGCGCCGGCCCCGCTGAAGACCCGGAACTGATCGGTGGAGTACATGGCCGCGAATGTATCCGGCCGCCCACGATGCGCCAGAGGCACGCGCCCGGGCCCGTTACGCCCACCCCGTTCCGCGCCAGCCCGGCCCGCTGTAGCTTACTCCGACTATGGATACCGACTTCGTCTCCCGCCAGCAGCCGCGGTTGCTCCGCGAACTGAGCGAGTTCCTCTCGATCCCCAGCATCAGCGCCCTGCCCGACCACGCCGCCGATTGCCGGCGTGCGGCCGAGTGGCTCATGAAGGATCTCTCACGGCTGGGCTGCCCCAAGGTCGAACTGCTGGAAGGGCGCGGCCACCCGGTGGTCTGGGCCGAGAGCCCCGAGGTGCCGGGCGCCCCGACCCTGCTCATCTACGGCCACTACGACGTGCAGCCGGTGGACCCGGTGAGCGAGTGGCGCTCGCCGCCGTTCGAGCCCACGGTCCGTAACGGCCAGCTCTTCGCTCGTGGCGCCGCCGACGACAAGGGCCAGGTGTTCTGCCTGCTCCGGGCCTACGAGGCGGTCCGCGACGCCGCCGGCCGCCCGCCGGTCAACGTGCACTTCCTGTTCGAGGGAGAGGAAGAATGCGGCGGTCACGTCCTGGACGACCTCATCCAGGCCGAGCCGGAGCGCACCCGCGCCGATGCGGCGCTGATCTGCGACATGTCGTACTACGCGCCCGGCATCCCGGCCGTCTACACCGCCCTGCGGGGGATGTGCTACGCAGAGATTTCCGTCCGCACATTGCAGCGGGACCTGCACTCCGGCACCTATGGCGGGGTGGCCCCGAACGCGCTGGAGACGCTGGTCCGGCTGCTGGCCAGCCTCAAGGACGAATCCGGCCGGATCCAGATTCCCAAGTTGTACAAGTCGGTCATCCGGCCCACCAAGGCCGAGCTCCGGGACTGGAAGCGGCTGCCGTTCCGGAAGAAGGACTACCTCCGGGACGAGATCACCGGCAAGGCGATCACCGGGCTCAAGCAGTACTCGGTGTTCGAGCGGACCTGGGCGCTTCCCACCTTCGAGATCCACGGCATCCGCGGCGGCTTCGTCGGCGAGGGGGCCAAGACCGTCATCCCGGCGGCCGCCACCGCCAAGGTCAGCCTCCGCCTGGTGCCGGGCCTTCCCTTCGCGCAGGTGGCCAAGTGGCTGGAGCGGGCCGCCAAGGCCAATGCGCCGAAGCACGCGGACGTGGACGTGAAGATCCTGCACGGCGGAGACCCGGTACAGGTGGACGTGGGAGACCCGGCGTTTGCCGTGCTGGACGCCGCGTTCAGGGAGGTGGTCGGCAAGCCGGCGGTGCGGGTCCGGGCCGGCGGCTCCATCCCGATCGTCCCCAGGCTGGGGACCATGGGCGCGCCGGTGCTGCTCACCGGCATCGGGCTCCCGGACGACGGGCTGCACTCTCCCAACGAGAAGCTGCACCTCAGCCAGCTCTGGGAGGGCATCGAGGTGTTCGGGCGGTTCATGGAGATGTTCGGCGCCTCCCGGTAACCGCGGCCACCCCTGAAACGCGCACGGGCCGGGTCCTCCGAGTGGAGGATCCGGCCCGTTGGTTTTGTCTCGTGCTCGTCCTGCCGTTCCCGCCGCCTTCGTCCGGCCTACTCCTCTTCCTCGATGATCTGCTGCTCGCCGGTCCGCCGGCCACCCGGGTACTGGGCCTCCGTTCTGGCGTGCAGTTCGTCAATGCCCAGCACGGCCCGCACCGAGGCGATGACACCGGCGACGACGTCGTCGGCCCAGTAGGGATCGGGGGTCTGGTCCTCGGGGACGTCCCGGCCGCACTGTTCCAGGAACTGGATGGCGGTAGTCATCCACTCGCCCTGGGCGGTGGGTATCAGGGCCCACGAGCCGGTGGACTTGAGTTCCATCTCCGTCAGCCGCGCCAGGTCCTTCTCCAGCCCCTCGGTGACTGCGGTGGAGGCCAGGTGCCGGGCCACCAGGGCCATGACCTGGTCCCGCTCCGCCGCCTGCGGCTCGGGCAGCGGCGCGAAGAAATTGCGCTGGTCGGCGACCATCTCTCCCAGCCGGATGCACACGGCCCGCACCGCGGGCCGCAGGGCGGGAGGCGCCTCGCGGGCCCACCCCTGGGCGGCCTTGAGGATGTCCTGGACCAGCTGGTCGGCCTGCGCTTCCGGAGAGCGCCGCTCGGACGGAGCATTCATAGGACCATGAGAATGGCCCAGCGGCGGGGTAAAGACAAGTCGGGGGCACCGAACCGGGCGTCGCGATCTCGCCCATCTTGACAACCGGCGCCCGGGCCGAAGTGCGGTGTCAGCGCCTCGGACCCCGCCGCATGCGGGCGGGGTCGGGACGGCCATAGCGCTCCTCCTCCCACGGCTCGCCCCGCATGTGGTAGCCGTTCTGCTCCCAGAAGCCGGGATAGTCCTCCTCGAGGAACTCGAATCCCCGCACCCACTTGGCGCTCTTCCAGAAGTAGAGGTGGGGAACCACGAGCCGCACCGGCCCGCCGTGCTCCGGGTCCAGGGCCCGGCCATTATGGCGCAGGGCCAGCAGGTTGCCTGGCCGGTCCAGGTCCGCCAGGGGCAGGTTCGTGGTGAAACCGTTCTCCGCATGGACCAGGACAAAGCCGGCCCCCGGCCGGGGGCGCGCCCGCCCGAGCAGCGTCTGGACCGGGATGCCCTCGAACACGTTGTCGTACCGGCTCCAGCGGGTGACGCAGTGGATGTCGCAGAGCGTCTCCTGGTGGGGCAGGGCCAGCAGCTCATCCCAGCCGAGGTTGAACGGCTGCTCCACCGCGCCCCGCACGTCGAAGCGCCAGCTGGCGAGGTCTACCCGGGGTACCGTGCCGTAATGCAGCACCGGCCACTTCTGGGTGACGATCTGTCCCGGCGGGAGCCGGTCACGGTCGGTGGGGCGCACGTCAATGGGTTCGGGCATGCTGCATCTACGCCGGGGGCGCCGCGGTGGTTCCCTCCGGCACCAGCTCACCCAGGGTCACCGGATGGGGCGCCAGCCCGAAGACGTGAGATACCGCGCCGGTCACCTCGGCGACACCGTCACGCCACAGGGCGGCCTCGTCCACCGGCCCCGAGGCGCCCAGTTCCCTCGCCACCGTGGTCATCTCCACGTTGGCGATGCCGCAGGGAACGATCAGACCGAAATCGTCGAGCCGGTTGGTGAGGTTGAGCGCGAACCCGTGGGTCGTCACCCATTGGCGGACGTGGATGCCGATACTGGCGATCTTGCGCCCCCCGGTCCACACGCCGGTCTGGCCCGGGCTGCGGGCCGCCGGCACGCCGAGCCCCGCCAGGGCCACGATGAGGGCCTCCTCCACCTGCCGCAGGTACCAGTGCAGGTCGGGCTTGTGGTCCGTCAGCTTCAGGATGGGGTAGCCCACCAGCTGGCCCGGCCCGTGCCACGTGACGTCCCCGCCGCGCTCGACCTCCACCACGTCCAGTCCCCGGCGGGCCAGTTCGGCCGGGGGCAGGGGAAGGCTCCCGGCTCGGGTGCCTCGGCCGAGGGTGATAGTGCGATCGTGCTCAAGGAGGAGCAGCAGGTCGTGGGAAATCTCGCCACGAATCCGGCGGTCACAGAGCTGCCGCTGGAGGGCGTGCGCCTCGTGATAGCCCATCCGGCCCAGCTCGAGGACTCCCAGCGCCGGCATCAGGCCTCCCCGCGGGCCTGGCGCCGCAGCCGGCGCAGCAGCCCCACCATGGCCACGGCCGCCACGGCGGCCAGGCCGAGGAGACCCCAGCGCCCGAAGAAGCTGTCCACCGGCGCCGTGACGAAGGACACGAGCAGGGTGGCGAATCCCGCGACCATCGCAAGTCCACCCCGGCGATAGCTCGAGGTGAGCGGCGCCATGAGGGCGAACGCGGCGAAACCGCCCAGCAGGGCGCCGCCGGTCCAGCCCAGCAGGATGATGGTGGCGATGTCGTCCGCGGGGGTCGGGGCGAGCGGGGCCAGGCCGCTCTCCTGAAGGGTGCGCACCAGCCACATCATCACCGCCACCGCCGCCACGCCGCCGGCGGTGCCGGCCGCGATGGCCCGGAGGGCCAGGCCGACATGCTCGGGGGCGGCCGGTTCGCCGGTGGGAGAGGTGTCCATGCAGGCAGTCCCGGGGCGGGGCGGGGACCGTCGGTTCCGCGCCCCCGCCTCCGGTCAGATGTGCATTACCCGGCCCATGCTGTCCAGCGCCGCCTCGGCGATCGCCTCGGACAGCGTCGGGTGGGCGTGGACGGCGAGATCCACTTCCTCGACGGTGTACTCGTTCTCGCGGGCCACGCCCAGCTCGTGGATCATCTCCGAGGCATGCCCGCCCACGATGTGGGCGCCGAGGATCTCGCCGTACTTCTTGTCCCGGATGATCTTCACGAAGCCCTCGGTGTCATTGGAGGCCCGGGCCCGGCCGTTGGCGCTGAAGGGGAACCGGCCCACCTGGTACTCCAGCTTCTTCTCCTTGCACTGGTCCTCGGTGAGGCCCACGCTGGCCACCTCGGGGTGGCAGTAGGTCACGCTGGGGATGTTGTCGTACCGGATCGGGTGCGGCGCATGCCCCGCGATCCGTTCCGCGACGGTCACGCCCTCCCGGCTGCCCTTGTGGGCCAGCATCGGGGGCCCGGCCACATCGCCGATGCAGTAGATCCCGGGGGCGGTGGTCTCCAGCGTGGCCTGGTTCACCTTGACCCAGCCCCGGTCGGTGAGCTGGACGCCGGCCTCCTTGAATCCCATCTCCTCGGTGTTCACCGCCCGGCCCGCGGCCATGAGGACCTTCTCCGCGGTGACCGTCTGGGTCTTGCCGCCGGCCTCGATGGTGAGCGTCACCTGGTCCTTGCCGACATCGGCCTTGGTGACCTTGGCGCCGGCGATGACCTCGATGCCCCGCTTCTTGAAGCTCTTGGCCACCGCGTCGGAGCACTCCGCGTCCTCGACGGGGAGGATCCGGGGCAGGGCCTCGATCAGGGTGACCTTGCTGCCGAAGGCCGCGAAGATGTCGGCGAACTCGCACCCGACCGCGCCCGCCCCGATCACCGCCAGGGACTTCGGGGCGGCCTCGAGGAACAAGGCCTCGTCGGAGCTGATCACCGTGGTCCGGTTGATCTCCAGCCCGATCTGGGGAATGCCCTTCACCCGCGAGCCGGTGGCGATCACCACGGCCTTCTTCGCCTCGTGAGTGTCGGCTCCGACCTTGACCTTCTTCCCCGGGAGCAGGGTGCCGGTGCCTTTGAGCACGGTCACCTTGTGCTTCTTCATGAGGAACTCCACGCCCTTGGAGTTCTGCTCCGACACCTTGCGGGAGCGCTTCATGGCCACGCCGTAGTCGGTTTTCACCCCGCTGACCTCCACCCCCAGATCCTTGAGTTCATGCTGCACCAGGCCCGCGACCCGGGCGCTGTGGAGCAGCGCCTTGGTGGGAATGCACCCGATGTTGACGCAGACGCCGCCCAGCTTGTCCTTCTCCACCACGGCGGTGCTGAGCCCGAGCTGCGCCGAGCGGATGGCGCAGACATAGCCGGCCGGTCCGCCGCCAAGGATGATCACGTCGAAGGTGGCCACAAGAGTCCTCAGGGAAATGGTGGTGACGCCCAGTCTCGATCGCGCTGCCCGGGCCGCCCTACAGCATGGCCAGCGGGTTCTCCAGCATCTGCTTCAGGGTCCGCAGGAAGGCGGCCCCGGTGGCGCCGTCAATGACCCGGTGGTCGCAGGACATGGTCAGGCGCATCCGCCGGCCCGGCACCACCGCGCCGTCCCGCACCACCGGCTGCTCCACGATGCTCCCCACTGCCAGGATGCCGGCCTCCGGCGGGTTGATGATCGCCGTGAACTGGTCAATGTCGAACATGCCCAGGTTGGACACCGAGAAGGTGCCGCCGGTGTACTCCTCCGGCGCCAGCCGCCGCTCCCGCGCCCGGGTGGCCAGCTCCCGCACCTCCGCGCCGATCTCGCGGAGGGTCTTCCGGTTGGCGTGCCGCACCACCGGGGTGATGAGGCCGTCCTCGATGGCCACCGCCACGCTGATGTGGACGTCGCGCCAGTAGCGGATCCGGTCGTCCTGCCACCAGGCGTTGCAGGCGGGGTGCTGAGCCAGCGCCAGCGCCGTCGCCTTGATGACGATGTCGTTGAACGAGACCTTCACCCCCTCGGTCGCGTTCAGGGCCGAGCGCGCGTCCCACACCCGGTCCATCGCCACCTCGGTGGTGAGGTAGAACGTCGGCACCGGCCCGATGGACTGGGCCAGGCGGCGGGCGATGGTCTTCCGGATCTGGCTCAGGGGAACATCCTCGAACCCCGCCCCCTGGATGCCACCCCGGGCCGGGGCCACGGCCACGGCCGGCGCGGCATCGAGGTCACGAAGGACCACCCGGCCCTCGGGCCCGCTGCCCGCGATGCCGGCGAGGTTGAGCCCGCGCTCGGCGGCCACCTTGCGGGCCAG
>CAZCVG010000027.1:0-6262 GCA_964501735.1 uncultured Gemmatimonadaceae bacterium
GTCGAGCACCCGCAGCCCGCCCTGGTAGTCGCCCAGGTAGAGGGTGTCGCCGGCCACCCAGACGTTGTGGGTGCCGCCATCCTTCGGCTCGTAGTGAGCCACGATGCGCGGCTGCCGGATGTCGGAGACGTCCACCACGTGCAGCCGGCCGTAGGCCCGGCCCAGCCCGATGAGCCCGCCGCCTTCGGTCACCCGGGGCTTGGCGGAGAAGACCTCGTCGCCCACGAAGACGTACTTGCCGTGACGCCAGGCGGTGTGGGTGCCGCGGATGAACCCGGGCCCGCCCACCGCCTCCACGTCGCGGTAGAGGGCCTCGAGGTCGTACTTGAGCTGGCTGACCAGCCGGGGATCCTCGGGGCTCCCGCCGGCCACCCCGTTGCCCACGTCGAGGATGATGAGCCCGTCGTTCCAGTAGGAGAGGTAGGCCAGGCCGTCGCGCACGTCCACATCGTGCACGTAGTTGCCGAGCAGGTCCTCGCGGGGCTGCCACCGGGCCACCTGCCGCGGGTGGTACGGGTCCCTGAGGTCAATCACTCGCAGCGACCCGGTGGCGTCGTCGGTGAGGTAGACGTACCCCTGGTAGATGAAGGTGGAGTGCACCCCGCCGGAGACCGTCTCGGTGAACTCCGCGATCGGCCGGGGATGGGCCGGGTCCTCGAACGACAGCACCACGATGCCGTTCTTCCGGCTGGAGCTGCCTTCCCGGGTGAGCACGCCGTACTTGCCGTCCTCGGTGGTCATGAGGTCGTTCACCACCCGGGCATCCACCACCAGCGAATCGGTGATGACCGGCTTGGCGGGATCGGCCACGTTGATGGCGTAGATGCGGTCGCCGATGGTGGTGAGGTACCCGTGGCGGCCGTCGGGGTGGAGCCAGAATTCCGCCGCCAGGAGGCCGATAGGCAGGCGGCCGACCAGTGTGGTGGGCCGGCGCACGTCCCGTGGCGCGACGGTCACGATGGCCTCGGCGGTGCGCCCGGCAAACTGGCCGAAGACCCGGTAGGTCCCCGGCTCCTCCGCCACGAACAGCCCGTCCTGGCCGATGTGGGCGGTGCCCCCGCTCACCAGCCACTCCGCCTCGGCGTCCCGGAGAGTCCGCCCGCCGGCCCGGGCTACGAAGGTGAAGCGCACCACATCCCCGGTGCGGGCGGTGGCGGTGGCCGGCTCCACCTGGACCTGGGTAACGGGATTGGCCGAGACCGTGAGGCTGAACTTCTCGCTGGCTCGGCCGGCGGTGGCGGTCACCGTGGCCCGGCCCGGCGCCCGGGCGGTGAGCCGCCCATCCGGGCTCACGCTGGCCACGGTGGGGCGGTCGGTGGTCCACAGGATCTCGTCGTGCCGCCGGTCGGCGTTGGCGGCGTAGGCGGTGGCGGCGAGCACCAGCGACTGGCCGGCGTAGAGCGCCGCCGGCTTGCGGTCAATCACCACCCGGGCCGCGGGACCGGGCAGCACGGTGACCCGGCCCGACGCCGTGGTGGCCCGGCCGCCGCCCTTGGGCCGCACCAGCGCGGCCACCGTGATGGTGCCGACCGCGCCCGCCGAGACCAGGCCATCGGTGCTCACGGTGCCCTCGAAGGACCGTGGCCCGCTGGCGAACCAGTTGACGGTCACCTCGGAAAACACCCGCCCCGCCGAGTCGTAGGCGATGACGCCGAGCCGAATGGTGTCGCCGACGACCACCGCAACCTCGGCGGGCTGCATGACCACCCGCGCGATCGGGGATCCCGCAGCGCGGGGCGGCGCTGGGACCGGTGGCGCGGCAGGCTGCTGGAGGGCGGCCAGGACGAGGAGTGCGTACATGAGTCGGATCCCGTGAGAGGTGAATCGAGGGGAACAATCTAACTCGGCGCCCGGCCGGCACACCCCCTGGCCCCGGCGTTCTTGACAAGGGAAGCGCCGGGCTGAACCTTATCCCCATGGCCGTTGCAGCCCGAACCGCCTCCCTCCATAGCTCAAGCGTCTGCACCCCATCGAGCCCGATGGGGGTTCGGTTTTGCCCCGGTCACCCCGACCGGGGAAGTTCCGGAGCCGGTGAGCTCCCAAATACGAGGTAGAAGCAATGGCGAAGGGTACCGTGAAGTGGTTCAATGACGCGAAGGGGTTCGGCTTCATCGCCCAGGAAGGCGGCAAGGACGTGTTCGTCCACCACACTGCCATCGCGATGGAGGGATTCCGTTCCCTCGCGGAGGGTGATCACGTGGAGTTCGACATCGTGGAAGGTCCGAAGGGTCTGCAGGCCTCCAACGTCCGCAAGGCGTAACCTCGCACGGTTCCCTGCGCGAAGACGGCCCCGGAGCGCGCCACCCGGCGTGCTCCGGGGCCGTTCGCGTTGACGCGGGCCCTGCGCCCGGAGGATGATCCTCCTTACCTTTAGGGCGTGCGCTGCATCCCGCCGATTTTCCTCCTCCTTGCCCTCGCCCCGGCGCCGGTCCCGGCCCAGGGCGCCCCTCCCCCCCTGAGCTTCCTCGGCTTCGAACCCGGGGCCCGGCTCGAGAGCGTGGACCGGCGGCTCCGGTCCCTCGGCAGCAGGGGCCTGCGCTGCGACCGGGCCCGGGCCGACCGGCGGGTGCAGGAGTGCCGGGCCACCCTGGTGGACTCCGCCGCGGCCCGGCCGCTTACCCTGTGGCTGTCGGCGGTCGATAGTGGAGTGGGGATCCTGACCGTCTCCGCCGGGGTGACCGGAGTGGAACTGGACCGGTGGAAGGGGTCCCTGGAGCGGCAGTTCGGGGTGGTGGGCGCCAAGGTGCAGGGTGGCCAGTGGATGCTGCAGTGGGTCCGGCGGGGGACGATGCTCCGGCTGACCTGGAAGGTCGAGCAGGGCGTCCGGGTCGCGTCGGTCAGCCTGGTGGATGGACGAGTGCTGGATGACTGGGGCCGGACCCGGGCGGCGGCCGAGCCGGCTCCGGGCGCCTCGGCCACCGTCAGCCCGTGAGTCTGACGAGGAAGCTGCCCTCGCCGGGTTCCAGCTCGAAGTCGCGCACCAGCTTACCTTCCGCCTTGAGCTGACGGAGCAGGGTGCGGACCCGCGTGCGGATCGGCGCCCCCCCTCCGCCCCGGCCCCGCCCGGTGATGACCCGGACCACCCCGCCCCGGCGCGCCACGGCCTGGGACCGGAGGAAGCGCTCCACGTTCCCGACAGCCTCATGCACCTGCTGGCCGTGCAGGTCGATCTGGTGGTCGGGCGCGCCCTCGGTCCACTGCCGCATACTTATAAAATGAGGCCGCGCGGGATTGCCCGGCAGGG
Source organism: uncultured Gemmatimonadaceae bacterium (assembly GCA_964501735.1). Lineage (GTDB taxonomy): Bacteria > Gemmatimonadota > Gemmatimonadetes > Gemmatimonadales > GWC2-71-9 > JADJOM01. The sequence continues at coordinate 3,245 of CAZCVG010000027.1, forward strand.
GACCCGCGGCTAGCCTTGTCTAAAGTTTTTCTCACCCCCGGGAGTCACCCGTGAGCTCTTTCGAGCGCCGGACGCGCCGGCGCGTGCCTCTGGTGTCCGCGGTTCTCCTCCTCCTGCTTGGCTGCTCCTCCGGCGGCCGCACCGTCCGCATCGGGCTCGCCGGCCCCTTCACCGACCCGGTCGGCGCCCCGATGCTCCGCGCCGCCGAGCTGGCGGTGGACGAGATCAACCGGAGCGGGGGCATCGGGGGCCGGCCGATCGAACTCATCACCCGGGACGATTTCGGCGATCCCGACTCGGCGGTGAGCGCGGCCACCTTCCTGGTGAATGCCGACGTGGCCGTGGTGGTCGGGCACGTGTTCTCCGGCACCACCCTGGCGTCAGCGCCGGTCTACAACGCCGCCCGCCTCACCCAGATCTCCCCCTCGTCGTCCTCCCCGCTGGTGACCCAGGCCGGCGAGTACACCTTCCGGGTGTGCCCGAGCGACCTGCAGCAGGGCGCCTCGCTGGCCCGCTTCGCCGCCGAGCGGCTGGGCCTGCGCCGGGGGACGATTCTCTACCTGAACGACGAGTACGGCCGCGGCATCCGGGCCACCTTCGCCAGCGAGTTCTCCCAGCTCGGTGGCACCATTGACGCGATGGACCCCTACCTGGGCGAGCAGCCCGAGGTGGGCCCCTTCCTGGAGCGCCTCGCCCGGCGCGCCACCAGCCAGTTCATCTTCATCGGCGGCAACCTCGGTGAGGCGGAAGTGGCGCTCCGGCTGGCCCGGGCCCGCGGCATCAAGGTGCCGTTCATGGGTGGCGACGCCCTGGAGGGCCTCGAGGAAGCCGGCGCCATCGCGGAAGGCACCTATATCTCCAATGCCTATCTGGCCAGTTTCGACACGCCCAAGAACCGGGCCTTCGTGGCGGCCTACCGCGCCCGGTTCCCGTCGGCGCCCCTCCCCAACCAGCCTGCGGCGGCCACCTACGACGTGATTCACCTGCTGCGGCAGGTCATGGCCCGCACCGGCACCGACCGTGAGGCCATCCGGGCCGCGGTGGCGCGCATTGGCCAGGCCGACCCCGCCTTCGAGGGCGTCACCGGGGAGATCGCGTTCGACGAGAACGGGGATGTGCCGCGACAGCGGGTGGTGATCGGCCGGGTGGAGAGCGGCCGGGTGCGCGCCGTGGAGGGCCTGTGATCCTCACCAGCAGCCTCCGGCGGCTCAACGGCCTCGCCATGGTAGCGATGAGCCTGCTCATCCTGGGGATGGCGATCCTCAGCATCTCCTCGCTTCGGGCCATCACCCGCCAGACCTCCGACGACATCAGCCAGCTCCAGGCCGGCACCAGCCTGGGCAGCTCGCTGGTCTCCTCGGTGCTGGGAGAGATCCGCGCCGCGGAGCAGTACCTGCTCACACCCAGCCCCGCGGTGAAGGCCCAGTTCGTCGCCACCGGGGACTCGGGCTATGTCTACCAGACCCGCCTGCGCGAACTCCCCGGCCTCAGCCAGGACGAGCGCCGGATGATCAACCAGGTGGGCGCCCGGCAGGCGGAGCTGGAGGTGGCCTATGCCACCGCCCACGCCTTGGCCGACATCGGCCGCACCGACGAGGCCCGGCTGATCGCCGCCCGGGCCGGGGCGGCCACCGACAGCCTCATCTCGGTGGTCCAGGAGCTGAACAACGAGCAGGCCGCCAGCGTCCGGCAGCGGGCCGACCAGCTCCGGGCGCGGGCGGGCTTCCACCAGAAGCTGCTGATCCTGGGCACCCTGCTGGCGCTGATCCTGAGTGTCTCGGCGGGCCTCTCGGTGATCCGTCTGGTGGACCGGCAGATGAGCCGCCTCATCGCCGCCGCCGACCGCTTCGGCGCCGGCGACCTGCGGCCGGTCCAGCTGGGGCAGATGCCCGAGGAGCTGCACCGCCTCGCCCGCGCCCTCGACGACATGGCGTCCCGGCTCCGGGCGGTGGTGAGCGCCGTGGTGCAGGACGCGCAGCAGGTGTCGGCCAGCGCCTCCGATTTCTCGGCGATGAGCCAGGAGATCGCCGCCTCCAGCGGCGAGATCTCCGCCGCCATGGTCAAGATCTCCAGCGGGGCGGAACACCAGGTGCAGGGCGTCCAGGAAGCCGACCAGCTCCTGGCCCGCCTGCGCGAATCCTCCGCCAGCAACGCCGAAGCCGCCCAGAAGGCGGTGCGCCTGGCCGAGGAGATCCGCCGCACCGCACTGCGCTTCCGGGGGGACGTGGACACCGCCCGCACCACCCTGCTGGACGTCCGCGGCGTGGTGCAGACCTCGTCCCAGCAGGTCCGCGCCCTGGTGCAGCAGTCGGAGGCAATCACCAACTTCATCGACCTGATCAAGCAGATCTCCTCCCAGACCAACCTGCTCGCCCTCAACGCCGCGATCGAGGCGGCCCGGGCGGGCGAGCACGGCCGCGGGTTCGCGGTGGTGGCCGAGGAGGTGCGCCAGCTGGCCGATTCGAGCGCTCGCGCGGCCGAGGAGGTCACCAAGACGGTGGAGTTCCTCCGCACCCAGGTGCGGGAGATTGCCGAAACCATGCAGGTGGGCACCACCAAGGTGGCGGGCATCGAGAACGTGGCGCAGGCCGTGGTGCAGGGGCTCGACAGCATCGGCACCGCCATCAGCGAGGTGCAGTCCTCCGCCGCCGGGCTGGCCCAGCAGGCGGTGCAGACCCGGGATATCGCGGGAGAACTCACCGAGCGCACCGCCCTCGTCGCCCGGGCGGCGTCGGAACACGCCTCCTCGAGCGAGGAGGTCTCCGCCGCCGCCGAGCAGCAGAGCGCCTCCACCGAGGACATGGCCTCCTCCTCGGCCTCGCTCCTGGACGCCAGCACCCGCCTTACCAAGCTGGTCGGCGAGTTCAGGACCTGAACCTGGCGGTCCTTAGCGCTTCTTCCGGGTGGTCTTCTTGGCGGCCCGCTTGGGCTTCGGCTTGGGCTTGGCGCGGGCCTTGAGCCGCCCCGCGGCTGCGTGCGCCTTGCCCTTCTCGGCGGCCTTGTCGGCCCGGCGCTGCA
>CAZCVG010000027.1:6362-22572 GCA_964501735.1 uncultured Gemmatimonadaceae bacterium
CCCGCGGCTGCGTGCGCCTTGCCCTTCTCGGCGGCCTTGTCGGCCCGGCGCTGCAGGGCCTCCTTCACCTCGAGCAGGACCCGTTCGCCTTCGTCGATGGCCACCAGGTTGCGCCGGGTGGCGTAGCGGATCAGCTCCTCGGCGTCGGCAACCTGGAAATCACCCAGCCGGGCGGCCGCGCGGATGACGTTGAGCATCGCGTCGGCAACCGGGCTCCGGAGCACGTTCGCGATGCCGGGGAGGGTCTCCAGCAGGGTAGAGATCTGGGAGGCGCCAAGTTCCGAGGCCAAGTGGCCCTCCTGAGTGGTCGGGAAGCGATCAGCCCGCGACTTGCCGGCTGATTCGGCGGGAACGTACCATGGCGGCGAGCGGCCAGTCAAGAATTGTGAGAGTAGTAGCAGTTACTACCCCGTCTACGAAGACAATCCTAGCTGTCGGGCTGGGCCACCGCCCGACTAGAGTCCGACCCGAAGCAGCGTGCCTACCTCCCAGCCCAGCACCGACTTGGTGCCGTTGGAGGTCGGTGTCTCGACACTGCCGAAATCCACCCGGGCGCTGGGCACCAGCACGAACCGGGGCGACAGCTGGTAGCGCAGGGCGCTTCCTACCCCGACCAGCCGGCCACTGCCGTCCTCGGGGGACCAGAACCGCCCCTCCACCAGCGGCTCCAGCCTGGCGTTGGTGCCCAGTCCCCAGCTCCCCGCCAGGCCGGCGGTGAAGACGTTCTCCTTGCCGCCGGTGGCGCTTCCAGAGCCCCTGCGATGGTAGTTCCAGGCATAGATGGACACCGTGCCGGCACCGGCCCGGGTGGAGAATTCCCCGTCCACCAGCAGCCGGTTCCCGGGGTCGAAGGTGCCGCTGCCCGACCCCGACCCGCTGAGTTCATCATTGGCGAAGGTGCTGAAGGTGGCCCCCAGCGCGAGCCGCCCCTGCCCGACCAGCCGGTCCACGCCGGCGCGGATGCGGGTTTCCACCCCGGGCTGGTATTTCACGCCGGAGTTGGCGGATCCGCTGAAGGGCTGGTACTCGGCACTCCAGCGCAGGCTGGCGGCGAGGCCGAGGTTCCACGAGCCCGCGGTAACGGCACCGGCGAGTCCAGGCGTGAGCGAGAACCCGGCGCCGTAGGTGTTCACGGGGAACAGGAGGAAGTTCGAGGCCGAGCTGGCCGCCACCCCGAAACTCCTGAGGCTGGTGGTCTCCGGCCCGGTGGGGAGGTTGAGCATCAGGCTGGCCACCAGGGCGTCGTTGCCGAAGACGTAGGTCCCCCGGACCTGAGTATCGGTGAGGTCCTGGAAACTCTCGTGCGAACCGCCCTGACCGACAAAGGTGGTGGCGTAATAGGTGCCGATGTCCACCGAGAATCGCTGGCCGAGCGGCAGGATCACCCCGATGGGGAAGGCGAGCTGGCGGACGTAATCCACGCCGAACCCGTCCTCGTAGTCGTACTGCCGGAAAGTCACCCCTCCGATGGCCGTGGCCTCCGAGAACAGGCCCTGGGCCTCGAGGCGGGACGGCGGGGTGAGGAGCAGGGCGGCGGTGGCCGCAAGGATGAGGGCGCGCATCAGGGCCGGGTGATGATGATGATGATGGTGCCGGTGAGTCCCGGCTCAATGCCGTCGCCGCCCAAGGTCTCGGGCAGCTGCGGCCGGCTGGTGGGCTGCCGGGAGACCGGCCCGCTGCCGACCCGGGTGGTCAGGGTGGACCCGACACTGGGGACGGTGTTGAGCACCCCGGTGCGCAGGATCGGCCCCCGGCCGGCGGTGGGAGCCGCCCCGGGCTCGGCCGGGCCGGAGGGTCCGATGTCCGCGCCGCGCTGGTCAATGCCGGCGAAGACCTGCGGCGACAACTGCAGCGCCTGGGTGACGCGCTGGGTGGCCGACTGGCGGTCCCGGGCGGCGCGGAAGTTGGGGTCCCGGGCCACCGCCGCGCTGAAGTTGGCGTTGGCCGCCTCGTAGTCGCCGCGATCCTCGGCCTCCAGCCCGCGGCTGAAGGCCAGGAACGCCTGCAGGTCCGCGGTGGGGCGCTCGCTGAGCGCCCGGCGCTCCGCCGGGGAGAGCGTGATGCCCATCTGCTCGACCAGGCGGAACATCACCTGCTTCTGGAGCGCGAAGAGCTGCTGCAACTGCTCATTGCCGGTGCCGGAGGCGACCACCGACGCATTGATGGCGTTCACCACCGAGGCATCCAGCCGGATCTCGGTGCTGCCCGGGACGTCCGAGACCGCGCCCTGCACCACCCGGCCGGCGCGCAGCATCCGCCCCGAGCGTGCCCCGGTGGAGGGGTCGGTGCGCCCGGTCTCGGTCAGCGCCATTTCATCCACCAGCGCCTGCACCCGTTCCCGCTCGAGCAGCGTCAGGCGGCTGAGCTTGGAGAGGTCGGTGATCATCAGGTGCGTCAGGCCCCGCGAGAGCGGCTGCAGGTCTGCGTTGGCGCCGGTGTAGCGGAACGGGAAGACCGCGACGGCGTTCTCCTCGGCGGGCTGGGTGCTCAGCAGCGACTCCTGTGCGATGGCCCGCCGGGCCGCGACCCGAAGCTCGCTCCGGGTGAGCAGTTCCAGGCGGTCGCCGATCTCATCCCGCTGGCGGTCGTCCCGGGCCTGGGTGGCGGCAGTGGTGTAGGCCACCCGGGCGGAATCGAACTGCTCCAGCCCTTCCCAGGCGAGGCCGAGGTAGACGTGGGCGGCGTAGTTCTGCTTGTTGAGCGTCAGGGCGCTCCGGAGCACGTCCCTGGCCCGGCCGTAGTCCCTGGCTTCGTAATAGGCGATGCCCAGCCGGGTCATGATCCCTGCGTCCTGGGGATGCTGCTGCTGGGCCGCCTCCAGGGCGGAGAGGTTTTCGGGGGTGGGCGGCGGCGGGGGTGGCCCGCCTGCACAGGCGCTCAGCAGCGTCCCACCGGCGACGAGGGCCGTGGCCCAGATTCGCGAGTGCATAGGATCCCTGGGGGTACGGGGGGTGACGGTCAATACTACGGCGCCGCCAGAAGCTCCGGAAGAGGGGTGACGGGGATGCGGCCATGGCGTTTGCGCCCTCCCCCAGCCACCCGTACATTGTAACGATGGCGGGCCGGCGCTTGCCGCCGATGGTCCCCGCCGGAAGGGCGGTTCGTGGGTCGTCGCGGAATAAAGGAATATCGTGCGGCTGAAGCCCTCGTGCTGATCGCGGCCGACCGCGACCACAAAGCCCTCGTTTGCCCCAGCTGCAGCGCTTCCGCGGTGGAACGCACCCCCAAACGCACTGAACGGCCCTCCGGCCGCGTCACCCTTACGTGCAAGAGCTGTGGCCGCGTCGCCAGCTATCTCGAGCGGTCCTCCATGAGCACGCCGGAGGAACCCAGGCACCGCTAGGCCCGGGTCCGGACCCGGCCCGCTGACCCTCCGGACAGGCCCAGAGAGACGAGGCCGGCCGGCCCGGACTCTCACCACCCCCCAACCCCGGCTTTGCCCATCCCCGCCACCGCCCGGTTTTCCCCCACGGCGCTCATCTTCGTCACCGTCTTCCTCGACCTGATCGGGTTCGGGATTGTCCTGCCGCTCCTGCCTGGCTATGCCGCGCGGCTCCAGGTGAGCGAGACGGCCATCGGGGTGCTGGTGGCGAGCTTCTCCCTGATGCAGTTCCTGCTGGCCCACTGGTGGGGCCGCCTCTCCGACCGGATCGGCCGCCGCCCGGTGATCCTCATCGGCCTGCTGGGAAGTTCACTGTCCTACCTGCTGTTCGCGTTCGCCGCCAGCTTCTGGGTGCTGCTGGCCTCGCGGGTGCTGGCCGGCGCGATGGGCGCCACCGTGAACGTGGCCCAGGCCTACCTGGCCGATGTCACCACCCTGGCGGAACGGCCCAGGGCCCTCGGCCTCATCGGGGCGGCGTTCGGCCTGGGGTTCGTGGTCGGGCCGGGGCTGGGCGGTGTGAGCGCCACCCTCGGGACCGCGGCACCCGGCCTGATCGCCGCGGGGCTCACCGCGCTGAACCTGGTCCTGGCGTGGTCCTGGCTGCCCGAGTCCCGGCGCCCGGGGGCGCCGACCCGGGCGGCGGCGCCAGTGCACTGGAGCCGCTTCCTCGCGCCATTCGCCGCTGTGGGATGCTCGACCGTGGCCTTCACCGTGCTCTACGTGGTCTTCCCGCTGGAGCTGGAGCGGTCACTGGGCTTCGACCTCCACGAGGCAGCCTACCTCTTCATGCTGCTGGGGCTGGTCTCGGCCATCGTCCAGGGCGGGCTGATCGGGTGGCTGGTGGCGCGCTACGGCGAGTCACGCCTGATCCTGTCGGGCAGCATGCTGATGGCGCTCGGCATGGTGGCGCTGGAGCGGGCGTTCGGGGCGGGGAACGCCGGGGCCGGGCTGGCGCTGCTCTTCCCGGGACTCCTCATCCTGGCGACGGGTTCCGCCGTCATCGCCCCCAGCGCCGCGGCCCTGGTCAGCCGGCTGGCGCCCGCCGAGGAGCAGGGCAGCGCCCTGGGGCTGCTGCAGAGCGTCGGCGCGGTGGCGCGGATCGTCGGGCCGCTGCTGGCGGGTGCGGTGGCCGCGGGGTGGGGAGCGGCGGCGGCCTTTCTCGTAGCCGGCGGGCTGGCGATCCTGGCCGGCCTCCTGGCGGTGGCCCTGCGGGATCGGGCGCCGGCCGCGCGGGGGGAGGCGTAGCCGGGCGCGGGCCTCAGTGCGGCCGGGCGAAGAGCCTGGTCCAGCGGATGGCGGTGATGGGGCGGAGCACCTTCCAGCTGGCGGGGTCATAGCTGTAGTAGACGATCAGCGGCGTGCCCCGCACGTTCTCCTGGGGCAGGAACCCCCAGTAGCGCCCGTCGTAGGAGAGGTCCCGGTTGTCGCCCATCATGAAGAACGAGTCGGGCGGCACCACGATCGGGCCCCAGTCCTGCAGGTCGGGGTTGTAGCCGGCGGGATCCACCCCGGCCAGGTGATTCACCTGCCACGAGCGCATCTTGAACCGGTACTCGGGCGACTCCGACTTGCCCGGATTCTCGTGCTGCACATAGGGCTCGTCCACCGGCTGGCCGTTGCGGTAGAGCAGCCCGCCCCGCATCGCGAGGGTGTCTCCCGGCATGCCCACCAGCCGCTTGACCACCTTCAGGCCCTCCTCCTCCACCGAGTCGAACACCACCACGTCCCCGCGCGCCGGCTGCCGGGCGGCGGGGAGCCGGACGCCGGTGAACGGGATCTCCGCCCCGTAGACCGCCTTGTTCACGAAGAGGAAATCGCCGATGAGCAGGGTGCGTTCCATGCTGCCCGACGGGATCCGGAATGCCTCGATCAGGAAGGTCCGCAGCAGCAACCAGACCACCACCGCGATCACGATGGACTTGGTCCACTCCCACAGCGCGCGCTGCATCGGCGCCGGCTCGGCCGGCGCCGCAGGAGGCGGGGCGGCCACGGGGGGGGCGCTCACGGGACCCAGTCGGCGATGAAGATGTTGGTCTCGCCCGGTTCCGACTGGTTCCGGTTGGAGGCCCACACCAGCTTCCGGCCGTCGTAGCTGAACATGGGGAAGGAGTCGAAATCGGCGTGGGTGGTGATCTTCTCCAGGCCGGTCCCGTCGGGGTTGATCAGGTACAGGTCGAAGTTGCCGCTCCGCGGCTGCTCGAAGTTGGACGAGAAGATGATCTTGCGGCCGTCGGGAGTGAACACCGGGGCGAAGTTGGCGCCGCCCAGGCTGGTCACCTGGCGGGCATTCCCGCCGTCGGCGTCGGCCACCCACACCTCGACCCGGGCGGGCCGCACCATCCGGCGGGAGAGGAGCCCCAGGTAGTCGGCGGTGTCGGCGGCGGTCTTCGGATAGGCGGCGCGCCAGACGATCTGCTTGCCGTCCGGGGAGAACCATGCCCCGCCATCATACCCCACCCGGTTGGTGAGCCGCCGGACCCCGCTGCCATCGAGGTTCATCGTGTACAGCTCGATGTCGCCGTCCCGGGTGCTGGTGAACAGGATGGTCCGGCCGTCGGGCGAGAGGTTGGCTTCCGCGTTGTACGCCCCGTTGTCGGTCAGCTGGCGCAGGTCGGAGCCGTCGGCCCGGGCGGTGTAGATCTCCAGGTGACCGAGGGGCCACACGTAGCCGGCGGACTTGTCGGGCGGGGGCGGGCAGGCGGGGTCGTGCTTGAACGTGGAGCTGTACAGGATGCGCCGGTCGTCCTGGTAGAAGAAGCCGCAGGTGGTCCGGCCCAGCCCGTTGGAGACCCGCCGCATGCCCGACCCATCCACGTTCATGACGTATTGCTGGTCGCAGCCGCTCTCGACCTCGACCTGCCGCTGGAAGATCAGCTGCTTCCCCGAGCGGGAGAAATAGGCCTCGGCGTTGTTGCCGCCGAAGGTCAGCTGGCGGATGTTGGCCAGGTGCTTCTCCCCGGGTTCGGGGGCCACGAAGACCGCCGACGGCGGGGTCGTGGCCGGCACGGTGGCGCAGCTGGCCGCCAGGGGGAGCAGGACGAGGAGGAGCCGGGTACTCATAGGGGTGGAAGAATAACCGTCGCAGGCCGGGCGGCCTAGCCACCGATTTCCCCAAGGGCCGCCAGCACCTCGGCGGCGTGGCCCCTGGGCTTGACCTTGCGGAACACCCGGACCACCCGGCCGTCCGGGCCTATGACGAACGTGGTCCGGAGAATGCCCTGGTACTTGCGGCCGTACATGTTCTTCTCTCCCCAGGCGCCGTAGGCCTCCGCCACGGCGTGATCGGTGTCGGCCAGCAGCGGAAACGGCAGCCGGTACTTGGCCCGGAACTTCTCATGCGAGGGGACACCGTCGGGGGAGACCCCCAGCACCACCGCGCCGGCAGCCTGGACCTCGCGCCAGCGGTCGCGAAACTCGCAGGCCTCGGTGGTACAGCCGCTGGTGTCGTCCCTGGGGTAGAAGTACAGGACGACCGGTTTCCCCCGGAGGGCCTTGAGGGAGATGGTCTCCCCATCGGTCGCGGGGAGGGAGAAGGGGGGAGCAGCGCTGCCGGGTTCGATCATCGGGCACACGGGGTCGGGGGACGAAAAAACGGCTGGCCGGCTCGGGAGAGATGCCCGGGAGACCGCCGCGGTGTCAGCGCCGTCCGGGCCAAGGGCACGGGGAAATAGTGACCCGGGCCACACCCCTCCCGCCGGGCCCGGTTCGTGCTTCCCTGAACCTCCGGGCGGGACGGCGACAGGCCTGTTCCGCGATTGGTCCTGACGGAGGTAAACATATGCATGACGCGACTTTGGGGCAGGCCCGGCGGCCTTCGTTCCCGCTGCTCGACCGGCTGGGCGAGCTGTGCGTGAGCGGGCGCGACAGCGCGGCCTACCTATGGCAGGTTCCCAATGACATGGCGGTCCGCACCGAGATCTCGCGGAAGCTCATCGAGATCCGGGCCGAGTGCGAGCGGCAGAACCGGCGCGAGATGAACCGCATCGTGGCGGAGGTTGAGACCGCGCTGGCGGCCACCCCCAGCCCGCAACAGGTGGAGATCCTGCAGGACGGTTTCGACCGGCTCTGCCGGCTGTGGCAGTCGGCGAAGTCCGGCCTGCTGTAACCCACGGACCCGGCGAGAGAAGTCGCCAACCCGGAACCTGACCGCGCCAGGCGGCCCCCGGGTTGGTTTCGGTGTGGCGTCCCCGCCCCATTATTGACAAGTCCCGGAAAAAGCGGCCAATTGGGGCATCTCCCTCCCCCAAGGGCCCCATGCCCGCACCTGTCAGGCCGCGTTCCGGCGTTGCCCTCGGCCGCCTTGCCCTCGTTCTGCTGGCAGCCGCCTCGCTGGTGACCTGCACGGAGGAGCCGACATCACCGACCCGTCCCGGCGTGGGGACGCTCCGGGTTACGCCACAGTTCAACGCCTACGCCCGGCTGGTTCCGCTTACCCTCGACAACGTCCGGGTCATCGTGGTCCGGCCGCCCAGCGACACCATCCTCCGGGCGGCCCGGAGCTTCAGCCCCGGCACCCAGCAGCTGACCCTCAACCTGCCGGTGCTGCTCCTGTCGAGCAGCGAAGCCCTGCAGGTCACCCTCGAGCTGTATGCCGGGAGCACCCTGCTCTTCACCGGCACCAGCACGGTGCAAGTGACGGCGGGCGTGAGTGCCCCTCCGCCGGCCAGTGTGCCGGTGAGTTACCAGGGGCCGGGCGCCACCCTGACGACCCTCACCCTGGCCCCGCGGGACACCAGCGTCACGCTGGGCGCCACCTTCCCCTTCGGGGCGACGGCGGTGGACGGCCAGCAGAACAACGTGCCGCAGTTCTACGTCTCCTGGAGCGCGGACAACGGCACCATTGACGCCGCCGGCGTGTTCACCGCGCCGACGGCGCGGGACACGCTGTATGTCCACGCGGTCACACCCAACGGAGTGCGGGACTCGACCCGGGTGTTCGTGGTGGCGGCGCCTTCGACCCTCACCAAGACCGGCGGCGACGGCCAGAGCGGCACCGTCGGGACCCAGCTGCCCCAGATGCTGGCAGTCCAGGTAAACGGCAGCGACGCCCTGCCGGTCCCTGGCGTGGTGGTGGCCTTCGCGGCCACCACGGGCGGGGGCAGCGTGGACAGTGCCACGGCGACCACCGATGCGCAGGGGGTGGCGCGGACCGGCGTCACCCTGGGACCCACGGCGGGCCCCCAGACCTTCACGGCGACGGTGACCGGCCTGGCCGCGGCGGTGTTCACGGCCACGGCAACCGCGCCGGCGGCGGTCACGTGGAACGGCAGTGTGTCCACCGCGTGGAGCGACCCCAGCAACTGGACCCCGAATGTCGTGCCGGGCAGCACGCAGGACGTACTGATCCCGAGCGGCCCGGCCAACATGCCGGTCCTGGGCACCACGACCGCTGTCGCGAGCCTGACCCTGCAGGGCAGCGCCGCCGCGCTGACGCTCCTGAACAACATCACCCTGACAATCAATGGCGACCTCGACGACGCCGGCAACCTGACCAGCGGGGGCGGTGGCACCCAGACCGTCGTGCTGGCCGGCACGGGCCGGACCGCGCGGTTCACGCCCATTCCGGTGGCGGTGAGCGTGACCGGGAGCTACACCATGACCGGCGCCGGCACCGTGGCCAATGCGCTGAGCGTCTCGGGCGGCACGGCCAGCCTGACGGTAGGGGGCCAGCTCCTTTCGGTGAGCACCCTCTCGGTGAGCTCCGGCGGCTCGCTGGTCATGACCGACCCGGCCGACGTCGTGGTGGTGAGCGGCAACCTGACCATGAGCGGCGGCGACCACACCGGCAAGCTCACGGCCGGGCAGATCCAGGTGCAGGGGAACTTCGTGCAGACCTCGGGCGGGAGCCCGAACAGCTTCGCGGCGACCGGGTCCCATTCCGTGGTGATGACCGGCGCCGGCAGCACCATCACCTTCCAGAGCCCGGGCGCGGCCGCGTCGCGCTTCCATGACCTGTTCCTCGCGGTGGGTGCTTCGGCATCGCTCGCCAGCCGGGTGGTTGTGGGTGGCGGAGTGTTCAGCAGCGGCATCCTGACGCTCGGCGGCCGCACCCTCGAGGTTCTCGGTGATTTTGTGGTTCTGCAGAGCACCGGCAGCCGCGTGACCATGACCAATGCGCTGGACTCGCTCCTGGTGGGCGGCAACGCCTCGTTCGATGGGGCGAGCGAGCTCGGCTTCATGAGTGCGGGCGTGATGGTGCTGGCGGGCAACCTCACCCAGCAGAACGCCATCAGCGGTGACGCCTTCCATCCGTCCGGCACCCACAAGACGGTGCTGACTGGGGCCAACCCCTCGCTCAGCTTTGGCACGCCCGGCAATGTGCCGGGCACCAGCCACTTCCAGCTGCTGGACTGGACCGGCGCCGGCACCCTGACGCTCCTGTCCGACGTCTACGCCCACGGCCTCTTCCAGAGCCTGGCCACCGGCGCCACCACGATCACCAGCACCACGGACGTGTTCACGGTGGGCGGCTTCTCGGCCGCGGGGCCGGTCACCATCAACAGCACCGACCTCACCCTCGACATGCCCAGTGGCGGGGCCGTGGCCCTGGCCAACCTGACCTTCACCAACGCCAGTCCCACCGCCAGCCAGCTCGAGCTGAATCACCCGGGCACCGGGGGGCCGTTCACGTTCACCAACCTGGCATTCAGCACCACCCCGACCACCGGCGGGAACTACCTCCGGATCACCGACAGCGACGGGCCGTCGCCGGTGGCGCTCACGGTGAACATGGTGAACCCGACCCCGGCGTCCGACGGCGGCTTCAGCCAGGCGCTCAACGGCGCGGTGATCGCCTGGCCCTTCGCGGCCCCGGGGGTCAGCTGGGTCGGCGGGACCAGCACCAACTGGAACACCGGGGCCAACTGGTCGGGGGGCGCAGTGCCCACCAGCGCCCAGGACGTGACGATCCCGGCGGGCACCCTGTTCAGTCCCGTGGTCACGTCGAGTTGTGATGCCCGGAGCCTGACCGTGAACGTGGGCGCCACCCTGAGCGTGGGGAGCATCGGCTGCCAGGTGCAGGGCGACGTGCTCGCCGACGGCGTCATTACCGGAAGCGCGGCCGTGGCGATGCAGGCCGCGGGCAACGTACGGGGCGCCATCGCCAACCTGACCGTCGCTGCACCGGTCACCGCCATCGGCGCCACGGCCACCAGCGGGGCGCTGATCATCAACGGGACCACCGGCGCCCTCACCGTGAACGGTCAGGGCATCACGGTCGGGCAGAACCTTCAGACCGCCGGCAGCGGCATCCTCGTCATGACCGGCGGCGCGGACATGGTCACGGTCGGCGGGAGCGCCATCTTCGGCGGCGGCGACGAGACCGGGAGCCTCACCGCCGGCCTGCTGCAGGTTGCCGGGAGCCTCATCCAGAATGCCGGCGCTTCCAGCGCGAGCCTGGTGTCCTCGGGCACCCACCTCACCGCGCTGACCTCGCCCAACCCCCTGCTGCAGTTCCAGGTTCCGGGACCGAGCGGCAACGCCAGCCGCCTGCAGTCGCTGGCCTGGCCCGGCGGCGGCACCCTGACACTGGGCAGCGGTGCCTACATCGCGAACCTCGCGGTAAGCAGCACGGGAACCCTGGCGGGCCAGACCTTCACCCAGTCCCTGCATGCCGGCCAGCTCTTGCACAGCGGCACCCTGACCTTCTTCAACGTCCAGCTGTGGATAGAGACCACGCTGCCGGCGCCGGTGAGCCTGACCGGCCTCACGTTCACCAACGGCAGCACCATCACCTCGCTGCTGATCCGCCATCCGGGCCTGCCGGCCGCCGGCTCGCTCATGCTGGACCAGGTCACCTTCACCAACGTGCCCGGGTTCCCGGCAGTCTATCTCGATGTGGATGACACCGCCCCGGGCGACGGCAACCCGCTGGTGGTGAACGTGAGCAATGCCACGCCCAGCTCGCCGGGCGGCCTGGTCAACGCGGCCAACGGCGCGGTGGTCAACTGGCCGGCCGCCGCACCCGCCAAGACCTGGCTGGGGAACAACCAGGACTGGCACACCACGACCAACTGGAGCCCGGCCGGGGTGCCCACCGCCACCGACGACGTGATCATCGGCAGCGCGCCCAACCAGCCGATCCTCTCGGCCAATGCCACGGCCCGGGACGTGACGATCCAGTCGGGGGTCCTGGTCAACCTCAACGGCTTCACCCTGGACGTGACCGGCAGCCTCTCCGCCCCGGCCGCGACCTCGCTCATCGGGAGCGGCGGGGTGCTCCAGCTGAGCGGCACCGGCGGCTCCCTGGCCGGCAACCTGAGCACCACGCTCGCCGTCACCATCACCGGCACGTACTCCCTGGCGGGCCGCACCACGGTGGGCGGCCTCACCATGGCCGGGAGCGGCGACCTGGCCATGAACAACAACACCCTGGTCGTGGGCGGGGCGCTCAACACCACCGGCTCGGGCGCCATCACCATGAACAACTCGCTCGACTCGGTGCTGGTGAGCGGCGCAGGGATCTTCGGCGGCGGCGACGAGACCGGCCGGCTCACGGCGGGCTACCTCAAGATCGGCGGCAGCTTCAGCCAGACGTCGGGCACCAGTACCTCGAGCTTTGCGGCTACCCGGCCGCACAAGACCGAGCTGGGCTCGGCGGCCGTGCGGGTGGTGACGTTCGCGAACCCGGGGACCGGCGCGGGCACCTCCCACTTCGGCGACCTGGTGGTCTCGACGGCTACCGGCGGGCTCACCCTGAACAGCGACGTGGTGGGCGAGGGCGAGCTGATCGCCCTGCCCCCGGGCGGGACCCCGCTGGTGAGCGGCGGGGCCACCAAGCGGCTCTTTACCTTTGATGGGCTGATGGTGAACGGCCTGGCGCTGGACAACGTCGAAGTGGTCACCAGCGGCGTGCTGCCGCTGGCGCAGTTCGACAACGTCACCATCCAGAACCTGACGGTGGGGAACGCCCTGGCGATCAACGACCCGGGCCGGGTCACACCCTACACCTTCAACAACATCTCCTTCAGCGCGGTGCCGTCGGGCAGCTACCTGCTGGCGAACGACCTCGCCCCGACCGATGGGGTCACCCTCACCATCAACATGGTGAACCCCAGCCCGGCCGACCCGGCGGGCAAGGTCTTCACGGCCGGCGGCGCGGTGATCAACTGGCCGCTGGCGGTGCCTGCCGCCCTCTGGACCGGCGCAGTGAGCAGCGACTGGCACACCGCCGGGAACTGGGACGTTGGCAGCGTGCCCACCACCGCCACCGACGTGACGATCCCCGCCGGGACCCCCAACGCCCCGGTGCTGTCGGCCGCTGGCGCGGTCGGGGACCTCCGGGTACAGGCCGGGGCCACAGTGGACCTCGGCGGCTTCGCCCTGACCGTGACCAACGTGCTGGATGTCAGCGGAGGCGTGGCTGGAGGGCCGGGTTCGGTCATCGTGACCGCCGGCCCGAACACCGTCATGCAGGGGGCGGTGGGAGTGGACCTGACCGTCGCCGGGAATTCGGTGCTGGTCGGTTCGTTCTCGGTGGGCGGCTCGCTGCTGGTGCAGGCGACCCTCAACCTCAACGGCACCGGGCTCACCGTGGCGGGGGACCTGATGACCCAGGGCGCCGCCGGCCTCATCCGCATGGCGAACGGCGGGGAGGCCCTCCTGGTGGCCGGCAATGCCACCTTCGATGGCGGCGACCAGCTCGGGCTGCTGAGCACCGGCACCCTGTCGGTGGGCGGCAACTTCACCCAGCTGGCCACGAACAACGGCAACAGCTTCCACCCGTCCGGCGCCCACATCACGATCCTCGCCGGGCTCACCCCGACGGTGAGCTTCGCCACCCCGGGCAACGTTCCCGGCACGTCCCACTTCCAGGAGCTGTTCTGGACCCCGACGGGCGGCACGATGACGATGCTGACCGACGTCTTCGCCCACGGCATGTTCGGCGGGGCGGGGCAGATCCAGGGGACCATCACCAGCAGCAGCGGCCGCAACCTGCACGTGGGCGGGATGTTCTCCAGCGGCACGGTACTCGACAACGTGCAGCTGGTGCTGGACCAGGCGACGCCGACCATCCTTGACCTCCAGAACGTCACCTTCACCAACACCAGTCCGGCGGCGGTGGCGCTGACCACGCTGCACCCGGGTGTCCCGGCCGGCCGGCTCACCTACTCCAACATCACCTTCACCGTGGTGCCCACCTCGGGGCTCTACCTCGCGGCCATTGACAACAACGGCGGCGACGGCACCCCGCTGGTGGTGGACATGGTGGCCCCCACCCCGGCCACCGACGGCGGGTTCACCTCGGTGCTCGGCGCCACCATCAACTGGCCGGCCGGCGGGCCGGTCATCATCTGGAACGGCTCGGCCGACACCGACTGGTTCAACCCGGCCAACTGGAACGGCGGAGTGGCGCCCACCGGGTCGGACAACGTGCTGCTCCCGAGCGGCGCGCCCAACTACCCCGATGTCGGCAACGTGGCCATGAACGACCTGACGATCCAGTCGGGGGCATCGCTCACCTCCTCCGACCACACCATCACGGTGAACGGCAACCTGGATGTGCTGGGGTCACTGTCAGGCTGCTGTGACCTCAGGATGACCGGCACCGGGGTCACGGCCCAGGCGAGCCTGGTAGGCTACAACTTCGACGTGGAGCCGGGCGCGGTGGTCAGCCTGAACGGCCTCATGAGCGTGGCCGGGCAGAACGACGGGGTTTTCATCGCGGGGGAGCTCATCATCAACGGCCAGGCCCTGGTCGCCGGCTCGCTGAGCACCTTCAACGGCGGGCTCCTGACGATGACCAACAGCGGCGACCTGGTGTCCGTCACCAGCGCGTCGTTCGCGGGCGGGGATCAGACCGGCCGGCTCACCGCCGGGATCCTGAGTGTCCCGAGCTTCAGCCAGAGCGTCGGCGGCAGCGGAGACCAGGCCAGCTACTTCGCCAGCGGGAACCACTTCACTAACCTCGGCCCGGGCCTCGGCAGCATCAGCTTCCAGACCCCGCTGGCTTCCCGGTTCCAGCACCTCGACTTGACCGGGGCGACGTCGGTGACGCTCGCCACCGACGTGACCGTGGCCGGCATACTCGCCGGGGGGACCACCGCCGTGACGATCCAGACCACGGCGCCAGGTACCAAGCTCACTGCCGGTGGCGGCTTGCCGGCCGGCGCCGCGGTGACCTTCGACAACGTGCCCCTGGTACTGAGCGGTGGGGTGCTGTTCGGCATGTCGAACGTCACCTTCACCAACATGGACCCGGCCGTCACCCAGCTCACGATCAACAACGTCGGGAGCCCGACGCCGGCGGTCCTGGACAATCTCACGTTCCAGACCATGCCCACCAGCGGCCTGTACCTGCTGGTGAACGACCTCGACGGCCCGTCCCCCGACGCGCTCACCGTCAACGTCACCAACACCACGCCGGCCTCCGGCGCCCCCTTCGCCCAGACGGCCAACGGCGCGGTGCTCAACTGGCCGGCCGGCGGCGGGGGCAGCATCACCTGGAGCGGCAGCGCCTCCACTGACTGGTTCGCTCCGGCCAACTGGGTCGGCGGCGTGGTGCCCGGGAGCTTCGACAACGTGGTCATCGGGCCCGGCGGCAACCAGCCGGTCCTGACCAATAGCGCGGGCATCAACGACCTCACGGTGCAGGCCGGGGCCACGCTCGAACTGGGCGACTTCGGGCTGGTCATCAACGGCGACGTGGACGTCGCCGGCGTGGTGGACGACGTGACCGGCACCGGGAGCGGCGGGATCACCCTCACCGGGAACGGCAGTGTCTACCGCGGTCTCCTGCTCACCACGGTCGTCCTGACCGGGGGTGCCGACCTGAGCGGCCCGCTCACCACCGGGGACCTGGCCCTGTTCGGCACCCTGGTCATCGCCGGCCAGAGCCTCGACGTCCAGGGCATCCTCAGCGTCACCGGCGCGGGAGCGCTGCTGGTCATGACCAACCCGTCGGACCAGGTCACCGTGTCGGGCGACGGGTTCTTCGACGGTGCCAACTCCAGCGGTTTCCTGACTGCGGGGATCCTCACCATCGGCGGCGACTTCATCCAGTTCGCCAGCAGCAGCGCCCAGAGCTTCGCGGCCGACCCCGGCCACCTGACCGTCCTGAGCGCCGACCCGGCCAGCATCACGTTCACCACCCCGGGGCCCAACGGCTCCCACTTCGGGGACCTGTCCGAGGCCGGGTTCGGCGCGGTGTTCAACCTCGGGAGCGACGTGACCATCGCCGGGAACCTGAGCGGCGGGGACGGCTTCGGCGGCACCATTGTGGGGGCGTCCTGCCCGGCGACACTTACCCTGACCAGCTTCTCCACCAGCGGCCCGCTCACCCTCGACTGCGTGCGGCTGGTCATTGACGACCCCGGCGGCCAGTCCACGGGGTACAACGGGATCAGCTTCGCGAACCTGCCGAGTGATGTCACCCAACTCACCCTGCAGCACCCGGGCTCGTCGTTCGGGAACCTGGGCTTCGGCGTGCTGACCTTCGTACCGCTCAACACCGGTGACACGGGATTCTACATCGCGGCGGTGGAGACCACCCCAGGCGCGCCGGCCCTGGTTCTGGACGTGCTGACGGGCGGCACCAACGTGGGGAACGGACCGAGCTTCACCACTACATCCGGCGGCGCCTCAGTGCTCTGGCCGTAACAAGCGATACCCCCATGCGACGAGGGCCGGCGCAGAGCGCCGGCCCTCGTTTGTGTCTGGTCTCCGTTGTCCCAACTCCGGGCTCAGCCGGGCTCGGTCACCGGGTGGAGTCTTTCGCCCCGGCCGGCGCGCCAGCGGCCTCGTCGCCGCGGGGGCCGGCCGGCGGCCCGCCCACGGGCATCGCCATGACCGGGGCGCCGTCCTGGAGCATCTCCAGGCCGCCCACCACCA
>CAZCVG010000028.1:0-15629 GCA_964501735.1 uncultured Gemmatimonadaceae bacterium
CGTAGAGGATGCCGATCCGCTTGTGGTCCACCGTGGTGAGCCAGCTCCACAGGCCTTTCGGCTCGTCGGTGTGCGCAGGCGGGTGCTCGATTGCAGTCGTGGCCATGATGATCTCGTCTGGTGCGCGTTGGGCGGCCCGCTCGACGGACCGCCTCCGTGTTTCAGTTTCGTTATTGCTGGGCGCGAAGGTACGCCACCAGCGCCTGGGTCTCCTGGTCCGTCAGCCCCAGGTTGGGCATCAGGACGCCCCGCTTCCACCCCTGCGGATCCTTGATCCACCGGGCCAGGTTCTCGTCCGTGTTCTCCAGCGTGCCGGCGGCGATGTGGCTCCGGCTCCCGATGTGGTGCAGGTTGGGCCCCGTCAGGGGTAGCGCCGGGTACATCGCGTGGCACCCGATGCAGCCCTTGGTGGCGAACAGGGTCTGCCCCTCCCGGACCAGCGCCGGCGCGGTGGTGTCGGCCGAGAAGTCCTTCGGGGGGGTGTTGAAGTTGGCCGCCCAGGCGTCGAACTCCGGCCCTTCCTTGGAGATGATGCGGTACGCCATCCGGCCGTGCTGGATGCCGCAGAACTCTACGCACTGGGCCGGGAAGTCGCCGGCCACCTCGGCCGTGAACCAGAGGTTGTTGTAGCGGTTGGGGAAGACGTCCCGCTTGCCGGCGAACTGCGGCAGCCAGAAGCTGTGCAGCACGTCCACCGTGGTCATCTCGAGGTTCACCGTGCGGCCCACCGGGACCACCAGGTCTCCGGCGGTGGTGATGCCGAGGTCGGGGTAGCGGAACTCCCACCACCACTGATGCCCGATCACCACCACCTGCAGCACGTCCGGGCCGGTCGGCTTGGTGGCGGTCTTGAAGATGGTCCGCACCGTCGGCACCGCGATCATGGCCAGGATGAACGCCGGGATGATCGTCCAGACGATTTCCAGCGTGGTGTTGCCGTGGGTCTGCACCGGCTCCGCCGCGCCGGGGCGGTTGCGGAACTTCCAGATGGCCAGGAGCAGGGCCCCCTCCACCAGCACGAACACGCCCGTGGCCCACCAGATGGTGGCCCACAGCACGTTGTCGGCCTCCCGCGCAAAATCGGCCCGCGGGCGAAGGGTGGTCTGCGGATACTGGTCGGGGGAGCAAGCCGCCGCGAGGAGTGCGAGCACGGCCAGCGAAATTGCCGGCGCCCAGGTCCGGGGCCGCCGGCCAAATGAGAGGGGCATCAGGATGCGCGTCCTGTCATCGGGAAGTACGGAATTGGCATGAAAATGCCGACGTGAGAATACGCGCGGGACGGGCCGGAGTCAAGAAATCCGCGGACCCCGGACCGGAGCTTGAACACCGGCCCCGCATCGTCGGCCTCCGGCGGGACATCCCGACCCGGCGCGCCTAGATTCCAGCCACCCCCACCGAGGAGCCACGATGACCCCGGCCGACCGCCGTGCCCTGATCGAGCGCTATGCCCGGGGACCGTCGCTGCTGGAAGCCGCCCTCGCCACCGTGCCCGGGGCGGCCATGCAGTGGCGCCCCGCGCCCGGCAAGTGGTCGGCCCACGAGGTGATCGTCCACTGCGCCGACAGCGAGACCAACGCCCACATGCGGGTCCGCTACCTGCTGGGCGAGCCCGGCCCGACCATCGCCGGCTATGACCAGGACACCTGGGCCAGCGCGATGAACTATCACGCCCACCCGCTGGAGCCGGCCCTGGCCACCATTCGCGCGGTCCGCGCCAACACCGTGCCCCTGCTCGAGCGGCTCACCGAAGCGCAATGGAGCCGCGCCGGCCGCCACAGCGAGCAGCCCGGCGCCAGCTACGGCGTGGAGCGGTGGCTGGAGGTGTACGCCGAGCACCTCGAGGTCCACGACCGCCAGATCCGGCGGAACGTGGCGGCCTGGGAACGCAGATAGTCCCACCCGCGCATCGAGGCCCACCGCCCAGGGGCGGGTGCCCGCCCGAACGCCAGCACCTGAGCCGTACGCTGGGCTCCGGGCCTACCGCACTTCCAGGTCGAAGGCCGGGGTATCCCCCGCCACCTCGAAGCTGTAGTGCCACCACTCCTTGTCATACTGCCGGAAGCCCTCCTCCTCCATCACCCGCCGGAGCAGCTGCCGGTAGCGCAGGGTGCGGCCGGTCGCGTTGGCCCAGTGGGCCGATTCGTTGAGGGTGTCATAGGGCGTGCCCATGTCCACCTCCCGCCCCCCCAGGGACAGGTCCACCAGGGTGAGGTCAATGGCCAGCCCGAGATTGTGGCGGCTCCGGCTCGAGATGTACCCGTCCGCGAAGAGGTCGAGCCGTCCGGCCCGCTCGGCCCAGCGCATCATCCCCACCGTGGCCCTCACCGGGCGATAGCCGTCGAAGACCTTGAGCCCCATCCCGCCGCTCACCAGCCGGCGCTGCACCCGCAACAGCGCCTCCGCCGCCTCCCGCCGGAGCAGCACCCGGTTGGCGTGGTATCCGGGAAGGACCGCCCCAGTGAAGTTGCTGGCGGTGGCGTAGCGGGCCTCGACGATGATGCTCGAATCGAGGCTTCCCACATCCACCAGCATCCGCGCCGCCACTGAATCGGGCGCCGGAGTGAAGGGCGGCTCCACCGGAGTCTGGGCGAGGAGCGCGGCGGGGAAGAACAGGAACAGCAGTCGCATGGGGGTCGGGGGCAGGGTTGGACGCGCGGTGGCCATGGCTAACCCAAACCTAGCCAACAACTTGCCGGTGCGTCTATGGCCCGATGCCGTCCTTCGCGCTACATTGGGGCAGGAAACCGATGGTAGAACGCCCCGGGCCCTGGGGATGCCTGGCCCGGGCCGTTTCCTTTTATGCGAGCTTCACATGCTACGAGAAATGCGCGAGAAGCTGGGTGCCGAGATCCAGCAGCTCAGCCACGAGCTCAACATCGTCATCCCGCAGGCCATCGCCCAGGCGGTGGAGCTGGGGGACCTGCGGGAGAACTCCGAGTACAAGGCGGCGCTGGAGCGCCAGCAGTTCGTGCAGGCCCGGCTGGGGCAGCTGCACCAGCGGCTGCAGCAGGTCGCCCAGCTCAGCAACACCGAGACGCCCACGGACCGGATCGGGCTGGGCACCCGGGTTACCGTGCTCGACCTGCAGACCCGGGAGCAGGAGAGCTACATGCTCGTCCTGGCGGAGATGATGGACCTGGACCTGGGGCATATCTCGCTCGCCTCGCCGATCGGCCGCGCCCTCCAGGGCAAGCAGGTCGGGGACGAGATCGAAGTCCGCCTCCCCACCGGCCAGCGGCAGGTCAAGGTGCTGGAGATCGCGCAGGAGTAGCGCACCGCATGCACGGCCCCCGTTCCCCGACTGCCCCGACCGCCCCGGGCTGACGGCCCGGCTGGATCCTCCGCCATGTCCTTCCCCAAGAAGCAGCTCATTCTCGTCGGCGACCGCGTGCTCGTCACCCCCGAAGAGGGGGAGGAGCGCACCAGGGTCGGCCTCTACCTGCCCGCCACGGCCATCGAGGCGCAGCAGGTGCAGAGCGGCCTGGTCATCGCCATCGGCCCCGGCGAGCCGACGCCCGACTTCAGCGCCCTGGACGAGGAGCCCTGGAAGATGGGGGACCGCCAGCTGCGCTGGCGGCCGCTGCAGGCCCGGGTGGGCGACCACGCTATCTTCTTCCGGAAGGCCGCCGTGGAAATCACCTTCGAGGACCGGAAGTACCTCGTCGTGCCCCAGGCGGCCATCCTGGTGCTGGTGCGGGAGGAGCTTCCCATCTGAGTGGGTATCGCGGCGCCGGGGGCCGCCGCCCCCGGAACCCGCCGCGGCCAGCCCAGCCACGCACGACACAAGCTCGAGAGCCGACTGCCGCTGCCATGCCACTCACGCGCTTTCCCGACCACGAAGACAAGCGGGTCTTCCTCTCCACCGTCATGGGACTGAACCTCGCGCCCCCGCAGGGGGCGTATCCCGACCGGGTCTCCGTGGCCGTGCTGTGGCTGGACCGGGAGTCGCCCGCCCTGAGCGAGCTGACCCAGGAATTCGCCATGGCGCTGATCGAGCACGGCGGGCTCGCCGTCGTCCTGGGCGGCAGCGGCGCCGAGGAGGCCGCCGCCATCTTCGACGAGGCCGCGGCCGAAACCGTCCACGCCGAGCGGGAGGACGAAGCCATCCCGATCTGGACCGACCCCGAGGGCAGCCTGGAGGACCTTCTGTTCACCGCCGCCGAGGAGGCGATGCCGCCCGACGCCTTCAGCGGCGAACCGTGGGACGTCGTCGTCTGGGCCCGGAGCGGCGATCCCATGGTCCCCCGCATCCGGACCGCCCTGGGCCGCCTGGGCGCCATCGTGGACGAGCAGTACGAGCTGGGGGGCGAGGACGATGCGTAAGCCGCCGCCGCGGCCCGCGCCGTCCACCCGGGGCTCGCGCGGGTATCGCCGGATGATGTGGCTCATCCTGGCGGTCTCGCTCCTGCCGCTCGCGGTGGTGATCGCCGGGACCCGGGGATCGGCCCCGCGCGAGATGATCCTGGGCGCCATCCCGGCGCTGTTCGCCAGCCTGACCTACGCCGGCTGGATGGGCTGGCGCGCCCACCAGCAGGTCCTGGCCGACCGCGACGAAGCCGGGAGCCAGGCGATGATCCTGGTCATCGCGGCGCAGCTCAAGGGCCAGGACCAGGCCACCCTCGAGCACATCGCCGCCAAGCAGGGCCCGGCGGGCCAGGCCGCCACCTGGATCCTGCAGGCCCGCCGCGAGAAGCGGCCCTCCTCGGCATGACCGGCACGGCCCGGGCCGTCGCCCCACCGCCGCCCGCGCCGGGGCGGCGCCTGCGGGACGTCTACCTGCGCGCCCTCCGGCTCCGGTGCCCGGCCTGCGGTGGCGGCCCGGTGTTCGTCTCGTGGTGGCGGATGTGTCCCAGCTGTCCCCGCTGCGGGATGCACTACGACCGGGAGCCGCAGGGCGGCTACTGGGTGGGCTCGTACACGATCAACCTGTTCGTGACGGAGGCGGTGTTCTGGGTGGGGTTCGTGGCGGCACTGTGGCTGACCTGGCCCGCCCCGCCCTGGACGCTGCTGCTCTGGGGCGGCCTGCTGCTGATGCTGACCTTTCCGGTGTTCTTCTTCCCCTGGTCCAAGACCCTCTTCGTGGCCTTGGACCTGACCTTCCGGCCCGCCGAGGCGGAGGACTACGAGCACCCGGCCGAGCCCGCCCCGGGCGCTCTTCGGCGCAAGGGCGGCTAGGGGGCCCTACCAGCGGGCCGGGGTGCCCCGGACGTCCACGTGCACGAAGGGTCCGTGCACGGCGTTGGCCCGGTACACGCCGATCCCGCCAGTCACCGACGGATAGGCCGCCTCCACCCGCGCCGCCAGGCCGGCCAGCCACTCGGCATCCCGCACCGTCACCCGTCCGTCCCCGTTGAGATCGTCCATCCGGCCGTCGGCGTCGGCATCCACGTAGATGTCGGCGGCGCCGCCGTACATGTGCTGGCTGTCGCGGGCCCGTCCCCGGCCCACGCCCAGGGCGTTGTACTGGGGGGTGCGGAACCCCGACATGACGCGCAGCGCGGCTGGCTTGCCGTGGAGGCCAAGCTCGAGGGCGATCAGCTCGAGCTTGTCCAGCAAGGGCAGCTCGATCACCAGCAGCTTGGGCCACACCGCGGCTTGGTCCTTGGTGAGAAAGTCACGCACCTGGAAATGGGCCGACAGCGGCAGGTCCTGGGTGGCCTCGGTCACCTCGAGGAATCCCGGCGGGAGCGGATACCGCGGCTGCCGCTTCGACCCGCCCTCCCCGGGCCAGAACCCCACCCGGTAGCCCTGCCAGCGCGCCCCGCGCTTGGCGCTGAACGGGGTGAGCCACAGGGCGTGGATCGGGCCACCGTCCGGGGCGATGAGGCCGGTGGGATGCAGCCCGGGCCCGAGCGCGGAGAGGCCGGGCAGGTGCCCGGCCAGTGGCGGGAACAGCGACTCCTGGTGAAAAGGAATCACCCGCAGCTGTCCGGAGAGGCCGAGCAGCGGTCGCAGGTCGGGCTCCGAGCGCGAGGGAGCCGGGTCGTCCCAACCTTCGGCAGGCGCCGCCACGGCCAGCGTACCAGCCAAGGCCGCCAGGAAAAGCAGCGACACTCCCGCATAGCCTGCCACCCGCGCGTACCACCGCCGCATGTCGCCTCGCTGCCTTCCTGCTCGTGTTGCAGTTGGGGCACTAAAGTACCCCCGCCGGCGGTCCGGCCACCACCCCCGGGAAACTGGCGGACCTCCGACTCCGACTCACCGCCTGTCCCGGGTCCCGGCGCTATCTCGGGTAGGGGTACCCCGCCCGGAGCAGCCGGTCGAGGGTGCGGTCATGCCCGTAGATGTCCTGGTAGAAGAAGACATCGCCGTTCTGCCGCGCCACCGCCGTGGCATAGGTGATGACGACGGGAATCCGATGACGGAGGCGGACCGTGGTGGGAACCCCCGCCTGGGCGGCCGAGCGGATCCGGGCCTCGGTCCAGTCCAGCTGGTCGCGGAGCAGGAAGCGGGCGAGCCCGAGGGGATCGCTGAGGCGGATGCATCCGTGACTGGCATCCCGGCGGGTGCGCTCGAAGAGCGCCTTGGCCGGGGTGTCGTGGAGGTAGATCTGGTAGTCGTTCGGCATGATGAACTTCACGGCGCCGAGGGCGTTGTGGGGGCCAGGCGTCTGCCGGACCCGGACCCCCTGGCCGATCCGCTGGATGTTCTCGATCCAGGGCTGGACCGGGGTGGTGCCCTCGACCAGCTCGTAGCGGTTGCGGGTGAGGAACTCCGGATTCTCCAGCGCCGCCGGCTTGATCTCGTTCCGCGCGATGGTCGGGGTGACATCCCAGTAGGGCGAGAAGACCAGGTACTCGAGGTCCCCGAGGAACACCGGGGTCTCGGTCTTGAAGGCCGTTCCCACCACGACGTTCATGGCCAGCATCTCCCGCTCGCTCAGGTCGCGGTCGCCGAAGGCGTACAGCCGGAAGGCGGGGATGTTGACGATGATGGGCGGCTGGGCGAACTGGCGCGGCATCCAGCGCCAGCGCTCCAGGGCCAGCTCCATCTGCCGGATGCGCAGCTCGAAGGGGTGCTGCATCCGGGCCCGGGTGGAATCGCCGATGACCCCGTCGGGGAGGAAGCCCTGGCGCATCTGGAACAGCTTCACCGCCTCGACCAGCGGGCCGGCGTACACGGTGTCGAGGATGGGAGCGGCGGTGCTGTCGCGATAGTCGCCCAGGAGCCGCAGCAGGCGGCGGAGCGTCGGCACCCCGGTGTAGGCGTCGCCGGGGCGGAGCTTTCCGGGCATCGGCGGGAGGACCACCAGCGACGAGTCGCGCGCCAGCTCGCGGTAGCGCACCAGCGCGGCCATCAGCAGCCAGTAGTGGACGAAGGGCGGCTCCAGCGCCTGCAGCAGGTCGTTGGGGCGGGTGCTGCCGGCGAGCGCCGCCACCGTGGCCGCCACGTCGAACGAATCGGGCGGCAGCAGGTAGGTCGCGTGCACCGCCTTGGGGCTCACCCGCCCACGCCGGAGCGCCGTGGCGAACCGGGCCGCGGCCGTGCTGAGGCCCAGCTCGACCCGGGCCCGGGCGGGGGTGTCGCTGGTTTCCAGCCCGGGGCCCTGCGCCTGCAGCCAGGCCACATCGTAGTCGGCCGGATCGAGCCCCCGGTTGGCCGCCTCGCCCAGGACACGGAGCAGGGCCCGCGCCGGCGGGGTGAACCCCCCACGGCCCAGCCAGAGGGGTTGCCACTCCCGCTGGCGGTAGAGCGCCGTCAGCTCAGCCTGCACGTCGCCCAGGTTCGGCCAGCGCAGGTCGGGGTGCCAGCTGGTCCCCAGCAGGCGCTCCAGTTCCACCGCCACCGGAGCCGGGGCGGCCGGCGCGGCGGCCGGGGTGACCGCCAGGAGGAAGGCCAATGGCAGGAACATGGTCGCAAAGACTAGCCTCAAAACTCGCTGGCGCCCACCCCGGCCGGCCGCTACCATCCGGCCGGCCGGCCCGATCCCGGACGAAGGGAAGAATCTCCCCCTCCCCGCCGTCCAATCCCGTGCATGGAGGCCCCCGGCATGGACTCAGCCGAGTCCGACGCTGACCTGCTCACCGGCTGCCAGCGGGGGGAGCCGGAGGCACAGCGGCGGGTCTATGAGCGCTACCAGGACCGGGTCTATTCGATTGCCCTGCGGTTCCTCAGGGGGGACGCCGCGGCGGCCAGCGATGTCACGCAGCAGGCCTTCATCAAGGCCTTCCGGGCCGCGCCCCGCTTCCGGCGGGAGGCTCGGCTGGGCACCTGGCTGTACCGGATCGTGGCCAATACCTGCCTGGACGAGCTGCGGCGGCGCCGGCGCTTCCGGCTGTTCGGTGACCTGCCGGCCAGCCTGCACCCGGCCACCCAGCCCGCCGAGGCCTCGTCCCAGCCCGAGGTCCTGGCGGCGGTGGAGGGCCTCCCGGCGCACCTGCGGCTCACCGTGCTGCTGCGCTACTACGACGACCTTTCCTACGCCGAGATCGCCTCGGCCCTGGAGTGCACGCCGGGCACGGTGGCGTCCCGCCTGAACCGCGCCCACGCCATCCTGGCGCGGGCGCTGGGTCACCTCCAGCCCCGGCCCTCGTCCGCCACGGAGCCTCCCGATGCCCGAGCCCACTGATCCCGGCATGGAAAGCCTGCTCCGCCAGCTCCCGGTCGCGCGGGCGCCGGCCGAGATCTGGCCCGCCATCCGGGCCGGGCTTGCCCGCGAGGCCGGGCCGGTCAGGGTGCCGCTGTATCGGCTCCCGGTGCACCCGTGGCTGGCCGCCGCGGTGCTGCTCCTTGCCGTGGCCATCGGGGTCGCCGCCGGCATGCTTCACCATTACGCCGCGCCACGGGCCTGGCAGGTACTGGCAGTGGCCGGCCGTCCGGAGGTCGGCGGGACCGCCCTCGCGCCCAGCCACGGCCTGCCCGCGGGGGAGTGGCTGGCCACCGATTCGGTGTCCCAAGCGGTACTCCAGGTGGGACGGATCGGCGTGGCGGAGATCGGACCCGGCAGCCGGGTGCGGGTGGACCGGGGTGGGGTCACCGAGCACCGCCTCACCCTGCTCCGCGGCCGGCTGGATGCGGTGATCACCGCGCCGCCAAGGTTGTTCTTCGTGCGCACCCCCACGGCCCTCGCCACGGACCTGGGATGCGCCTATTCCCTCGAGGTGGCCGAGGACGGCGCCAGCCGCCTGGAGGTAACCGCCGGCTGGGTGGAACTGTCGCGGGACGGACGGCGGGTCCTGGTCCCTGCCGGCCTGGTGGCGGAGGTGCGCGCTGACGGGCGGCCCGGAACCCCCTATCCGGTGGAACTGCCACCCGCCGCCCGGGAGGCCCTCGGGCGTCTCGACGCAGGATCCCGGAGCGAGGCGGACCTCGCCCTGGTGCTCTCGGCCCAGTACCAGCCCCGGCACTTCGTGACCCTGCGCCTGCGGAGCGCGGTGACCCTCTGGCACTTGCTGCAGCGGGTGGAAGGCGCCCAGCGGCTGGCGGTGTATGAGGCCCTGGCGGCCCTGGCGCCGCCCCCCGCCGGGGTCACCCGGGAAGGAATCCTGGCCCTGCAGCGTCCAATGCTCGAGCGCTGGCGGCGGGAGCTGAGCCCGATGTGGGCCGAGGAACCGGGCCCCTGGTGGGTCCGGCTGGGTCGCCGGCTCTGGGTACTGGCCATGAGCTGAACCGGGAGGAAGCCATGCGGACGATCGTCATAGCCGGCGCGGCGCTGCTGTTGTCAGGCGCCCTGCCCACCACGATGGGCGGATGGGCGGTCATCACGGTCAGGGAGCTGCCGGCCCGCATCGAGGCCGGCCGCGTCACGACCATCGAATTCACCGTCCGCCAGCACGGCCAGGCCCTGATGAATGGCCTGTCGCCGCGGGTGGTGGCCCGCCGGAAGGGGGCCGGGTGGTTCTCGCCCCCGGCCCGGGTGCGGGCCCGGAGCAACGGCCAGCAGGGCGGCTACCTGGCCCAGTTCACCCTGGCCGACACCGGCGAGGTGTCGGTCACGATTGACGCCAACTGGCATTCGGCCGAGACCACCCTGCTGCCGATCCGGGTCGTGGCCCCGGGCAGCACCCCGGGACCGCAGGCTCCGGCCGCCCTCGGCCAGCAGCTGTTCGTGGCCAAGGGCTGCGTCACCTGCCACCTCAAGGCGGATGACCGCGACCTGCGCGGGCGGCTCACCGTCCGGGTCGGGCCCGACCTCACCGGCACCCGCCTGACGGCGGCGTACGTGGCCGGCAAGCTGGCCAATCCGGCGCTCAACCGGGTCCGCACCAGCGAGTACTTCGAGATGCCAGACCTCGGTCTCGCACCGGCCGAGATTGACGCGCTCGTGACCTACCTCACGGAAGGGACGGCCCAGGCCGCCCGGCGCTGACCCCCGCCCGGAGGAATTCGAAGCACCCGAGCTTGACCTTCCCCGCCAGAGGGGTACGTTCATTCAACAGCCTCACCCTCCCTCCCCTCTGGCAGGGCTTCCCTCATGACGCGCGTCCTGTTCGTGCACCCGGAGTTTCGGTCTGCCTCATTCTGGAACTACCGGGATACATGCCGTCTCATGGACGCGAATTATCCCGCGTCTCCCCTCGGCCTCTGCACCGTGGCGGCGCTGCTCCCGCCGGAGTGGGAGGTGCGCCTGGTGGATCGCAACATCGAGGAGCTGCACCAGGCCGACCTCGACTGGGCCGACTTCGTCTTCACCGGCGGCATGCTGCCGCAGCAGCTGGACTGCCTGGAGCTGATCCGCCGGGCCCGTGCCCTCGGCAAGGTGGTGGTCGTGGGCGGCCCGGACGCCACGTCCAGCCCGCAGCTCTACATGGAGGCCAGCCACCTGGTGCTGGGGGAGGCCGAGGTGACCCTGCCCCTCTTCCTGGCGGACCTCCATGGGGCGGGCGCCCGGCAGGTGTACCAGGATCCCCGCAAGGCCGACGTGGCCGCCTCGCCCACGCCCAGGTTCGACCTCCTGAAGCTGGAGCGCTACAACCACATCGGCATCCAGTGGTGCCGCGGCTGCCCCTTCAACTGCGAGTTCTGCGACATCATCGAGTTGTTTGGCCGGGTGCCGCGGGCCAAGACCCCCGACCAGATCCTCAAGGAGCTGCAGACGCTGTACGACCTCGGCTACCGCGGCCACGTGGACCTGGTGGACGACAACTTCATCGGCAACAAGAAGCTGGCGAAGCAGTTCCTGCCGCAGCTCAAGACCTGGCTGGCGGAACGGAAGTGGCCGTTCGAGTTCACCACCGAGGCCTCCATCAACCTGGCCGACGACGCCGACCTGATGCGCCTGATGCGGGACGTGGGGTTCTTCGCGGTGTTCGTGGGCATCGAGAGCCCCGACGAGGACACCCTCAAGGCCATGCAGAAGAAGCAGAACACCCGGCGGGTGATCTCGGAGAGCATCGAGAAGCTGTACGCCCACGGGTTCTTCGTGAACGCCGGGTTCATCATCGGGTTCGACACCGAGCGGAGCGGCGTGGCGCGCGGGGTGATCAGCTGCATCGAGGACACCTCGATCCCGGCGGCCATGGTGGGGCTGCTCTACGCCCTGCCCAACACCCAGCTCACCCGGCGGCTCGCGGCCGAGGGCCGGCTGCACAAGGACTCCGAGGTCCAGCCCGCCGGCGTGGGAGACCAGTGCACGGCAGGGATCAACTTCGTTCCCTACCGCTCCCGGGCCGAGATCCTGCAGGACTACCTCACCGTGATCGAGACGGTCTACGCCCCGAAGAACTACTTCGCGCGGGTGCGGCGGGTGGGCCGGCAGCTCGATTCCTCCCACCGCAAGTACAAGCCCAGCCTGGTCCGCTGGTACCGGGAGCTGCGCGGTTTCACCCGGCTGGCCGCCCGGCTGGGGCTCCCCGGCGAGACCCGGTGGGAGTTCTGGCGGACCTTCGCGGACACCATGCTCCGCAACCCCCGCTCCATCCGGTACACCGGGGCGCTGGTGGGCCTGTACGTGCACTTCGGTCCGTTTGCGAAGTATGTGGCGGGACAGATCCGGGAAACCATCGCCCGGGAGGAGGCCAACCCGAGCCCGGTCGCCGTCCGGCCGGAGCCGGTGCCGGCCAGCGCGGTCCCCGAAGCGGTCTGAGCCGGACCGCCGTCGCGCCCCCGTTCCCGCGTCAGGCGCGGGGGCGGGGGCGCGGTGCGTCCAGGACCTCGCGGACCCTTCGGGCCAGGGTGTCGGGCGAGAACGGCTTCTGCAGGTAGGAGACCCCCGGGGCCAGGACCCCGTGGCTGACGATCGCCTCGTCGGTGTACCCCGAGATGTACAGCACCCGCAGGTCGTGCCGGGCCGCGGCCAGGCGCCCGGCCAGTTCGTGCCCGCTGAGCCCGGGCATGATCACGTCGGTGACCAGCAGGTGGATGGTGCCGGGGAAGCCGGCGGCCAGGGCCAGCGCCGCCTCGGCGTCGGGGGCATCCATCACCCGGTAGCCCTGCATGGCCAGGCTCCGGCAGGCCACCGCCCGGAGGGCCGGCTCATCCTCCACGAACAGGATGGTCTCATCGCCCCGTGGCGCCGCCAGGCTCACGGTGGACGGGCCCAGCGGCTCGGCCTCGGCATTGACCCTGGGCAGGTAGATCTTGAAGGTGGTGCCCGTTCCGGGCTCGCTGTAGACCCAGATGGTCCCCCCGCTCTGCTTCACGATGCCATACACGGTGGACAGCCCGAGGCCCGTCCCCTTGCCGAGCCCCTTGGTGGTGAAGAAGGGCTCGAACAGGCGCGCCTTGGTCTGGTCGTCCATGCCGATCCCGGTGTCGGTGACCGTGAGCTGCACGTAGCCGTCCGGGCTGATCACGCTGTCCTCGGTGAGGTGGGCTTCCTCGAGGCTCACGTTCCGGGTCTCGATCAGCAGCTTGCCGCCCTGGGGCATCGCGTCCCGGGCGTTCACCGCCAGGTTCACGATGACCTGCTCGAACTGCGCCAGGTCGGCCCGGACCGCCCCCAGGTCCGGGGCGCAGGAAGTCACCAGGGTGATGTGCTCGCCGATCAGGCGCTGCAGCAGGTTCCGGGCATTGTTGACCACCATGTTGAGGTCGATCACCCGGGGCTGGAGCACCTGCTTCCGGCTGAAGGCCAGGAGCTGCTGGGTGAGCGCGGCCGCGCGGGCGGTGGCCTTGCCGA
Organism: uncultured Gemmatimonadaceae bacterium; assembly: GCA_964501735.1. Classification (GTDB taxonomy): domain Bacteria; phylum Gemmatimonadota; class Gemmatimonadetes; order Gemmatimonadales; family GWC2-71-9; genus JADJOM01. Next base: position 13,061 of record CAZCVG010000028.1, read on the forward strand.
TCTCCTCCACGTCCTGACGCCGGGGATCGTCGGGCGACAGGTCGTGCAGCAGCAGGTCGCTGTACCCGGTGATGGCGGTGAGCAGGTTGTTGAAGTCGTGGGCAATGCCCCCCGCCAGGCGGCCCACCGCCTCCATCTTCTGGGACTGCCGCAGCTGGCTCTCCAGCCGCTTCCGCTCGCTCACATCGCGCGCCAGCACCAGCCGGGCGGGCCGGCCGGCGAACACCAGGCCGTCCGAGAGGATCTCCACATCGATGCTCTCGCCACCCTTCCGCATGTGGCGGACGTTGTCAATGAAGCGGGCCCCCGCCACCGGCTGCGCCAGCACCGCCTCCAGCCGCTCCTGCTCGGAGGGCTGCCGGAGCTCCCGGATCGTCATGGCGAGGAACTCCGCCACGCTGTAACCGTAGCGACGGACCGCCGCCTCGTTGGCCGCCAGGAAGCGCAGCGTCTCCCGGTCGTAGACGAACATCGCCTCGGGGTTGGCCTCGAACAGGAGCCGGTAGCGGGTCTCCCGCTCCACCAGCGACTGCTCCACCTCCTTGCGCTCGATCGCCACGGCCACCTGCGTGGAAACGAACTCGAGGATCTCCTGCTCCCGGGCGGTGTAGCGCACGCCCTCGGCGTAGCTCTGCACCGCCAGCACGCCGATGGTGCGGTCCCGGGTCTTGAGCGGCACTCCCAGCCAGTCCACCGAGGGCGCCCCCACTAGGTCCGCCAGCCCTTCCTGCCGCAGGTCCTCGAACACTCCTGGTGTCACCAGCAGCGACTCGCCGGTCTCCAGCACCCGCTCGGTGAGGCCGTGCCGCCGGGGGCGCGGGTCGGGGGGCGGGTCCCGTTCATCCACGAAGTAGGGAAAGGTGATCAGGTCCTGGGCGGGGTCGTACAGGGCGATGTAGAAATTCCGCGCCGGCAGCAGCTCGCTCACCGTCTCGTGCACGGCTTCCAGCACCTTGGGCAGGCCCGCCACCGTGGTGGTGGCCTGGGCGATCCGGTAGATGGCCCGCTGCAGCTGCTCGGCCCGCCGAAGCGCCGTGACGTCCGACATAGCGCCCACCATGCGGACGGCCTGACCCTGGGTGTTGCGGATGATGTACCCGCGGTCATAGACCGCGGCATAGGTCCCGTCGGCCCGGCGGAATCGGTACTCGTCCGACCAGATGCTCTCGGTCCCCGCCAGCATCGCGTCCAGCCGGGCCAGCACCCGGTCCCGGTCCTCCGGGTGCAGCCGGGTCCGCCAGGGTGCGTCCTCCAGCTCGCCGGCGGCCCGCGTGTACCCGAACAGGACCTCGAAGCCCTCGTTCTGCCAGTTGGTGTTGCTGATCAGGTCCCAGTCCCACACGGCGTCATTGGTGGCCCGGGCCACCAGCTCGAAGCGCTCCTGCGCCACCCGCAGAGCCTGGTCAACCTGCCGCCGCTCGGTGATATCCCGGATGAAGGCGCTGAACTGCCATCCACCGTCCACGTGGAAGGGGGTGACCGTGAGCTCCACCGGGAACTCCCGGCCGTCCTTGCTGAGTGCGCTGATCTCGATTCGGGTCCGCAGGATGGGACCCTCTCCCGTGGCCTGAAACCGGGCCATGCCGTCCACATGGGCCTGGCGATACTGCGGTGGGATGATCGTCTCCACCAGCGGGCGGCCCACCACCTCATCGGCCGTCCACCCGAAGGCGCCGGTGGCCTGGCGGTTCCAGCTGGTGATCGTCCCATCGCCATCAATCGTCACCACCGCGTCGAGGGTGGAATCGAGAACCGCGGCCAAACGCTTCTCCGACATGGAGAGCCGCTCGGCGTCGCGCCCCACCGCCCGCATCGCCGTTCCCAACTCGATCCGGCTCATCACGCACCCCGCGATGTAACCGAGCAGGGTGAGCTCGGTCTCGCGCCACTTCCTCGGCTGGTGGTCCATGACGCACAGGGTCCCCAGGACCTGCCCCTCCTCGGTGCGCAGGGGAATCCCGGCGTAGGCCAGGACGCCGAGGTCGCGAATGGCCGGGTTGTCCTTCACCAGCGGGTGCTTGCGGGTGTCCTCGATGACCAGCGCCGAGTCCGTCTCGACAACGTGCTGGCAGATACTGTGGGTGAGGGGGGTCTGCCGAGCCGACGCGATGGGCTCAGGCACGCCGACGGCGCTCTTGAAGAACTGCCGGTCCCGGTCCACCAGGTTTACCAGCGCCACCGGAGTGTCCAGCGTGGCCGCCGCGAGCTGGGCCAGCTGGTCGTAGGCCTCCTCGGGCGGGGTATCCAGCAGCCCGATGCGCTGGAGCGCGGCCAGCCGTTCCGGGTCCAGGATTTTCTTCAGGGGCTGATCCGGCATGGAGCCATCCCGAATCGAGGTGCCGACGGGGCGGGAGCGCCATCCCGCCCGGCGAGAGACCACGCGTCGACGCCGGCGGGCATGGGGCCGTCGCCGGGGCCGGTGGGCCTGGTGTCGTGAATTGGGGCTGTGTGAGGGAATATAGCGGCGGGACGGGGCCGCGGGGGAAAGCGCTCTGACGGCACGGGCCGTGGTCTTACTCCCGCCACAGCGCGTCCCGCACCTCCATGCGCACCGCCCGGCGGGTCGGCA
>CAZCVG010000028.1:15729-22353 GCA_964501735.1 uncultured Gemmatimonadaceae bacterium
TACTCCCGCCACAGCGCGTCCCGCACCTCCATGCGCACCGCCCGGCGGGTCGGCACCAGGGTCGCGAGGAGCACCACCCCGATCACCGTGGCCGACACCAGGACCGCCACCAGCACCGGCACCCCGGCCCCGATGGGGAAGAACCGCGAGAAACCGATCCCCACCAGCAGCGTCAGCGGCAGCGCCACCAGCGCCCCGACACCCAGTTGCCGGGCGCCTTGCCCCAGCAGCAGGCGACGGATGTTGCCGTCCGTGGCGCCCAGGGCCCGCCGCACCCCGATCTCCCGGGTCCGGCGCCCGATGGACCACGCCATAAGTCCGTAGGTCCCGCTCACGGCCAGGAGCAGCGCAAAGGCGAAGGCCGCACCAAACAGCTGGGTGACCGACCGCGCGATCACCGTCATCTTGGCCAGCACCTCCTCGAAGTTCTGGATGCCGGCGGCGACCTGGAGCGGATCGAGGGACCAAAGGGTCTCGTGGAAGGCCGCCTGGGCGGCCGGGGCGCTCCCCCGGTGCCGTAAGGCGATCCCCGCGCTCGGCACGTCCGCCTGCCGGAGCGGGACATAGACCGCGACGGCGCTTCGGTCCCGGCCGAGCGGGTTGCCAAGCAGCACGTCGTCCACCACGCCCACCACGGTGCGGAGCGGCTGGTCTTCACCCAGCCCAGTGAGGCGGAGCTGGGCCCCGATGGGGGAACGCCCCGGCCAGGACCTGGCCGCCATGGCGCGGCTCACCAGCGCGACCGGCTCGGCACTCCCGGCATCGCGGGAATCGAAGAACCGGCCCTCCAGCAACCCGATACCCAGCGGGGTGAGCGGCCCCAGCAGCGCCTGCACGTGGGTCCTCAGCGGCGGCGTGTCTGCCGCCGCGCCGGCCAGGAGGAACGTCCCCGACTCGCTGGTGATGTCCGCGAGCGGCGTCCGCAGCACCGCACCCTCCAGCTCGGGCTGGGCGGCGAGCCCGTCGTACAGTCCCTGGTAGAACCGGCCCCGCGCGTCGGGGTCGGGGTAGCGTTCGGCGGACGGCTCCACCGCGCTGCTCAGGAGGTTCCGGGTGTCATACCCCAGGTCCACGTTCACCACCCGCCAGGCCACGATGGCCGACATGGCGCCGAAGAACATCAGCAGCGACACCGTGGCCACCTGCACCACCACCAGCAGCCGGGCAACCCGCCCCTGGGCCGATCCTCCGGCCCCCGTCGCGCTGTCCTTGAGCACCGCCGTGATCTCGGTGTTCACCGCCCGCCGGCTCGCGATCACGCCGAGCACCACCACCGCCAGGGTGGCGAAGGCGCCCGCCCCCACCAGCACCGAGCGGTCGAAGCCCCAGGTCCACCAGAACGCAAGGTTTCCCTCGAGCCGGGTGGTGGCCCAGCCATTGACGGCCTCGAGCAGCCACACCGCGAATCCCGTTGCCAGCGCCCCGCCCAGCCCGCAGAGGATGAGCACTTCCCACAGGCTCTGCATCACCAGCCGTCCCCGCGGCGCCCCGAGGGCCAGCCGCACCGCGGTCTCCCGGGCGCGCTCGTTGGCGCGGGCCAGGAGCAGGTTGGTCACGTTGATGCAGGCCAGCAGGAGGATCAGGGTAGCCAGCAGGTTGAGCACGGTGAAGGCGAGGGGCGCCTCGTCACCGATCTGGGCCAGCGGGTAGGACTGCACCCGCATCCCGTCAGGCGGCGGCATACGGGCGGGTTCGGGCACCGTCCGGCCGGCCCGCACTCCGAGGAGGAGTGCGGTCAGCTCGGCACCGGCATCCGCCTCCGTCCGCCCCGGGGCCAGCCGGGCGAAGGCCATGATCCGCTCCCGGTCGGGCTCGGCCTGGGTGAGCAGCTCCGGCCGGATCGGGATCCAGGCCTCGGAGGCCACCGGAAAGCCGTAGCCGGGAGGCATCACGCCGACCACCCGGGTGGACACCCCGCTGAGCTGAATGACCGAGTTGACCACGCCCGCATCGCCGCCGAACGCCGACTGCCAGGTGGCGTCCGAGAGCACCACCACCGGCTCCGCGCCGGCGATCTGGTCTTCCGGCGTGAAGCCCCGGCCCAGCGCGGCCGGCGTGCGGGTAACCTGGAAGATGTTCCACTCGACCGCTGTCGCGTCGATGGACCGGGTCCCCTCGCCCGACCCGGCCACCAGCTCCCGGTCGCTGTAGGCGCCGAGATCGGTGAGGGTCGTGATCCGCCCGCGGATCGCCGCGAAATCGGCGGCGTCTATCCCCCCCTGGGTGAGTCCCCCGGCGGTGGTGAGCACCCGGACGATCCGGTCGCCCTCGGCCACCGGAATCGGCCGGAGCATCGCGCTATGGAGGAACGAGAAGGTGAAGATGCTGAGCCCCAGACCCCCGGCCAGCACCAGCACGGTGAGGATCGTGAACCCGGGGGCACGGGTGAGCAGCCGGAAGGCGTAGCGGATATCCTGCCAGTGGAGCATCGCGATCACCGGGTCCGGGTGGGAAGCGCAGCGCTGCGGTTTCCTACGGACCGGTGCCCCCCTGGAGTTTCCGGCGGACCGTCGCCGCCGGGGAGTCTCACTTGTGGCGGCGGGGCTTGGGCCTGGTCTTCCGCGCGGCCTTCTTTCGGCCGGCCGTCCTGGCCCGGGACGTCGCCTTCTTCTTCCGGGCGGGCCTGGACCCTGACGCGGTCTTTCTCGTGGCGGGGCGCTTCTTCCGCGGCCGGCTGGCGCCGGTTCCGCCAGCTCCATTCGGCCCCGCCTGCTTCGGCGCGGTATCGCCCGCCAGCATCCGGCCCAGGCTCCGGAACAGCCTGGCGTCGCGCAGCACGAAGAACATCCCGCCGCGGCCGTTCTGGTGGATGGTGCAGGCCTGGTCCGGGCCGGCGCCCGGGGCGAACGCGCCCATCTGGTTCATGTCCCCGAAGACACAGAGCGGCTGCGACGGATCCAGCGACACCCCCAGCTTCCCGTGGTTGGACTGCTGGCCATCGTCACCGCGAAACCCGAGCGCGGTGCCCTGCCAGCTCCCCGTGAGGGCGATCTCCACCGCCCCCGGCGAGCCCAGCCCCGGGGCCCAGCAGCCCGGGATGACGCCGGCCGTGGTGGAGTAGATGGCCGGCGCCGCCCACCAGCTGGCCACCCGCAAACCCAGGCCGCCGAGCTTCGCCGACACCAGCTGCCACGGCGGCACCGCCAGCCGGGTGGGCTTGGAGATCAGCCGCACGCCGGTGGACAGCGTGACCATGGTGGCCTCGGTGCTGCCTGACAGCTCCCCCAGCCGGTTGACCAGCGCCTGGACATCGGGTGGCCCGCCGTTGCGCACGATCTGCGGCTGGGGCTCCCGGGCGCTGGCGGTGCAGACGCTGGCGTTGCCGAGCCCCTGGAGGACCGCCACCAGGTCGGTCTTGCCCAGCTTCAGCGCGAAGAAGTGCTGCGCGAACTCGATGTCGTCATCATCCCCGATGCAGCCGAGGGTGTTCCCCGCCCGCCGGGGGTGGGCCCGGCTGCCCGAGCCAGGCCAGGACGGAGTCGAGACCTGCAGCACCAGCCCTTCGCCGTCCTCGTTCCATGCCACCAGGCCCTTGCTGTGGCCCCAGGTGTCCACCTGGGTCGGGATGGGATCACCGTAGAACTGGTCGTTCCACAGGACGTAGTAGCAATCGGGGTTGTCGAACACCTGGGCGAAGGTGGCGCCCAGCGGGTCCGCCAAGGTGGCGCCGAGGCACTCGTTGCCCTTGGCCAGGGTGGGGTTGTCACTGGAGGCGAAGACATACTGCTGGCTGTGGCCGTGCGGATAGGCCTGCACCACCCCGCCGAAGATGCCGCGGGTGCCGACCGCCGGCACGGTGCCCGCGTCGGTACACCCCGGGAACGAGGCGGAGTTGAACTTGTACGCGAACATCCAGGTGACCGGCTGGTTGCGGCCGGCCATGGGGGTTGGCGGCGCGCGGTGCGTCAGGGATGCCATGGGAGTGGCCCGGTGGGAGGAGCGAAGCTGGTGCCTCGGTGGAGTACGCTGGTGCGACAGCCACGTTCCCGGCGAGGCGGCGCCGATTCCTCGGCCCGCCCTTCCGGGTTCGTGTGAAGGCTGCGACTACGCTCAGCGCGTCCCGGGCAGCGCGACCGTCGCCTCCAGCAGGCGCGTGATCTGAGCCAGGTTCTCCGCCAGGTGGGCCCGGGTCATCGCATCGGGCATGGCGCCCTGGTCGGCACGCCGGATCCGCGCCGCGACCTGCTCCAGCTCCAGCCGGGCCAGCGACCGCGCATCCTCGCTCAGCACCGGGCCCACCGGACCGGGGAGGAGCATCCGGCCGAGGGCGCCGATGTGGTTCCGCTGCAGGTTCCGGCGGACGGCGTGCACCGGCCTCGGCCGGGCCGGGGTGTCCAGCTCGCTCCAGATGGCGTCCGTGAGCGTCCGGAACATCTCCGCCGCCGTGTAGGCCTGGCCCGCGGCCACCCGGGACTCGTTGTTGATCATCCGGGCCACCCGGATCGGCTCGAGCAGGTCGGTCAGCAGCAGCTCCTGCAGGCTCCCCACCATCTCGTTGGCGGGGAACTCGACCGGCGTAGCGCCAAAGCCGGTGCCCCAGTGGCTCAACCGGTTAGGCGCCAGCCGGTTCAGCAGCTCCGGCTCGTAGCGGATGGCCTGCTCCGAGAGCATGGATTCGGTGATCAGGGCCACCGCCGCGCGCTGCCGCTCCGCCGGCACCGGCGTGAAGGGGGGCCGGGCATTGGCCGCTCCCTTGTGATCGCGGGTAAACGCCAGCCCGCCCACCGTCTTGGTCACCGGATAGAGCGCCGAGTAGCGCTCGAAAAGCAGGCTGGTGATCGCGCCGCGCAGCCGCTGGTAACCGTCGCCCGGGCGGATGAGCCGCCGCTCCAGCGCCGGCTCCACCCGCTTCACCAGGGCCACCCGGTCGGCCGCCCACTTCACCGGGTCCTCGCCCAGCTCCCACGCGCTGGTCTGCGGATCCACCGCGTAGGGCCCCAGCCAGTTGTCCTCATCGGTGCCGTAGGTCAGCAGCGGCTCGGCGCTCTGTCCGGCGATCCGTGCCAGTTCGGGCAGCTCGGCGTCGGACGAGGTGGCGCCCGGGATCGGGATGTAGCCGTACTTGATGGCCCACACGTCGTAGGAGCCGACCTCGTTGTTGTAGAAGTGCCCCTGGCGGGCCGGGTCCGAGGCGATGTTGGCGGGCGCATAGTCCATGACCGACACCGCGACCCCATTCCGCCGGGTGAAGGCCGTGTCGGCGAGCCGGGCGTTGGGCACCCCCGAGGAACCCTTGAAGTTGTGCCGCAGGCCGAGGGTGTGGCCGACCTCGTGCATGATCAGCTCGCGCAGGGCCTCGCCCACGTAGCGCATGGGCACCGAGTCGGCGTCGCCCAGGATGCCCAGCCCCGCCAGCAGCGCGTGCTGGACGCCGAGCTGGTGCGCCAGCCCCGCCGCCTGCAGGCAGGCCCGTCCCGCCAGTCCCGGTCGGCTGACCAGTTCGGGCCGGCTGAGCCGGAGGGCCTGGGCCCGCATCGCCTCGGGCGACGCCAGCTCCTGCCAGTCGAACAGCCAGCCCCGCGGGAAGATGGCCGAGATCAGGATGTCGGCGTTGAGGATCTCGCCGGTGCGGGGGTCGGTCTGCGACGGGCCGATGGCGTAGCCCATCCGGTAGGCCGCGCTCCACCGCACCGTGGAATACCGCACGTCCTCGGCGCTCCAGGTACTGTCGTCAGGCGCCTCCCGGGCCACGATGGCGTTCCGGAACCCGGCGGCCTCGAAGCCCTTGTTCCACGCCTCGATCCCTTCCTTCACGTACTGGCGGTACTCCACCGGCACTGTGCGGTCGATGTAATACACGATCGGCTGGACCGGCTCGGAAACCGCGGCGGCGGGGTCCTGCTTCTCCAGCCGCCAGCGGTTCACCATGGTGCGGTACGGCACGGCCTTTCGGTCGCGGGAGAAGTCGTACACCGCGTCGAGGAAGTAGCCCACCCGGTCATCGCCCTGGCGCGCCCGCATCGGCTGGTCCGGCAGGGCGTAGAACGAGTACCGGACCGACACCGGGATGGTACGGTAGTCCGCCAGCGCCGCATCGTTACCGAAGGCCGGATAGCCGGGCGACACATAGGTCAGCTCGGCATCGATCTCGATATTGCGGGGGAAACCCTGCACCCGGCCCACCAGGCTCCGCTCCTTGTTGAAGGACGGCGTCTTGCCCCGGTAGAAGAACTTCATGTATTCGGCCAGGTCGGGATAATCGGAGAGCAGGAACGGGGTGGCGTTGATCAGCAGCGCCTTGGTCTCCTTGTGCTCGCTCTCGATCTTGAACACCGCCACCACCGCCGGCGCCTGGTTGCCCTCGATCGAGCGCTGCATCGGGGTCCCCGAGTCGGCCCGGAACCGCGGGTTGAGCCGCAGCAGGTGGACCTGGGTGCCCGAGCGGTGGAAGCGGATCAGCTGCCCATCCGAGAGCGGCAGCCCCTGGTGCAGTTCCAGGTCCCCCACGCCCCGGCTGATGTGCAGCACCAGGCCGAGGTCCCGGTCGAGCTGGTCCGGCTTGAGCTCGAAGTAGAGCGAGAGGTCCTTGCCCAGGTGGGTCCGGACCATCCCCTCGATGGGCCGGGTGTCCTTGAGCACCGAGTCCCAGGGCTTGAACGGATCCTTGGGCTCCGCCGGCTTGGT
>CAZCVG010000029.1:0-16956 GCA_964501735.1 uncultured Gemmatimonadaceae bacterium
TTCGAGATCATGCGCGTCACCCGCCCCCAGGGGCTGGTGCGGCGCCTGTTCACCACCTGGCGGCACTTTCTCGGGCTGCTCGGCGGGGCCCTGGTGGCCCATGTCCGGGAGACCCGCGAGGAGGGCACCGGCCGGGGCCTCAAGTGGCTGGGCCTCCGCCTCCTGGCCGGGCTGGTCACGCCCTTCGTGGACCGCGACCTCCGGCGCCAGCCCTTCCCGGTGCAGCTCCGGCGCCGGCTGGAGCGCCTGGGGCCGACCTACATCAAGCTGGGCCAGATCCTCAGCCTGCGTGAGGACCTGCTCCCCCGCCACATCACCCGGGAACTCAAGCACCTGCTCAACCGGCTGCCGGTGGTGCCGCTGCCGGTCCTGGCCCAGATCGTCGAGAAGGACCTCAAGCGCCCCATTGACGAGCTGTTCCTCGACATCGAGGTCATTCCGCTGGGGTCGGCCTCCATCGGCCAGATCCACCGGGCCACCACCATGGATGGTACGCCGGTCATCCTCAAGGTGGTCAAGCCGGGCATCCGGGAGATGCTGGAGCGGGACGCCAGGCTGCTCCGGATGCTGGGCGCCGTCCTGCAGGGCATCATCCCCCGGTTCCAGCCCAGGCAGCTGGTCAACGAGTTCTGCGATTACACCTTGCGGGAGGTGGATCTCCGCCGTGAGGCGGACAACGCCGAGACGTTCGCGGCCAACTTCGCCGACGTGCCCGACGTGGTCTTCCCCGAGATCTACCGGGAGTTCAGCGGGCGGAGCGTCCTGTGCATGGAGTTCTTCGACGGCATCGCGCCCGACTCGGAGGAAGCCCAGGCCCTGCCGGAGGAGGAACGCCGCCACCTGACCGACCTGGGCGCCGCCTCCATCATCCGGATGCTCTACAAGGACGGCTTCTTCCACGCCGACCTCCATCCGGGCAACCTCATCATCCTGCCCGGCCCCAAGGTCGGGTTCATTGACCTGGGGATGGTCGGCCGGCTGGACGAGGAGCTCCGCCGGACCCTGCTCTACTACTACTTCGCCCTGGTCATGGGGGACGCGGAGAACTCTGCCCGCTACCTCGCCGCCATCGCGACCCCGGGGCCCGACGCCAATCCCAACGGCTTCCGCCGGGAGGCGGCCGAGATCGCCAGCCGCTGGGGGCGGGCCTCGAGCTTCGACGAGTACTCCCTGGGGCAGCTGATCCTCGACTCGCTCTCCCGCGGGGCGCAGTACGGCATGTACTTCCCGGTGGAGCTGGTGCTGATGGTCAAGGCGCTGGTGACGTTCGAGGGCGTCGGCCACGTGCTGCTGCCGGGCTTCGACGTCGCGGAAGTGAGCAAGAAGCACATCCGGAGCCTGTTCATCCACCAGTTCAACCCGCTCAGGCTCCTGGCGGAGGGGATGCGCGGGGCGCCCGACATGGTGGATGCGCTGGCCAAGATGCCGTTGCTGGTCACCGACGGGCTGCGGGTGCTGGAGAAGGTGGCGCGCCAGCCGCAGCAGAATCCGCTCAAGGGGCTGCGCGGGACGCTCATCGCGGGCTCCTGCCTGGTGGCCGCGGCGATCTCCATGGGGTTCGCGGCGCCATGGCCAGTGTGGGGCGGGTTGTTCGCGATCGCCTTCTTCCTGGCCCTGCGGAGGGACTAGGTGAGCGCCCCGGGAGAGAAGCCCATGCGGGTGCGGGTCGCGGGGCGGGACGCCGTCTGGCTGCAGGACTCCGCCACCAACCTGATGGTGATCAACGGGGTGCTGATCACCGACCGCATTGACGTCGGCACCTTCCGGGACGCCTTCCGGGAGCGGGTGCTGGCGGTGGACGGCGGCCGGCGGTTCGCCCGGTTCACCCACCGGGTGACCTGGAGTGGCGCCACGCCCTACTGGGAAGCCGATCCCGGCTTCGACCTCGCCCGGCAGATCGTCCCGGCGGCCGCCCCCGGCCTGACGAACACCCGCGCGCTCAGGCAGCACGTCGCGGACCAGGCGTCGCGCCCGCTGCCGGACGACCGGCCCCGCTGGCAGATCGAGGTGGTCGAGGAGTTCGAGCCGGGGTCGAGCGCCCTGGTGGTCCGGATCCATCACAGCATCGGCGACGGCATGGCCCTGCTGGACGTGATCTTCTCGCTGATGGACGACGAGGCGACCACCGCCGAGACCGGCGTCCCCAAGGCGGTGCGGCCGGCGGCGGGCCACCTCGGCCGGAGCCTGCTCCGGATGGCGGCCCTGCCGCTGGCCGCGCCCGGGGTGCTGATCCGGCGCCTGCTCTGGCCCCGCGACGACCACGCGCTCCATGGCCCGAAGGTCTCGGGGGTCAAGACGGTGGCGTGGACCGCCCCGGCCGACCTGGCGCTCTTCAAGACGGCCAAGAACCGGATCGGGGCCACGGTGAACGACGTCCTCATGGCCTGTGTGTCAGGCGCCCTGAGCCGCTACCTCCACGAGCATGCCGGCGAGGTGGTGCGCAAGTTCCACGTCTCCATGCCGGTCAACATCCGTCCGCCGGACGCCCCGCTCACGCTGGAGAACCGCTTCGCGGCGGTCCCGCTGGTGCTGCCGGCCGGCATTCCCGACCTTCCGGCCCGGGTGCGGGCGGTGAAGGCGCGGATGGACGCGCTCAAGACCTCGGTCGAGCCGATCGTGGTGTACGGCATCCAGGGCGCGCTGCTCACCCTGCTCCCCCAGGCGGTAAGCCGCATGCTGATTGACTTCCTGGCCAACAAGTGCACCGCGGTGGTGACCAACGTGCCCGGCCCCCAGCGGGACCTCCGGCTGGCGGGACGGGCGGTGCGGGGCCTGGTGTTCTGGGTGCCCCAGCGCGCGGACATCGGCGTGGGAATCTCGATCCTGAGCTACGCCGGCAAGGTGCAGGTGGGGGTCATTGCCGACCGCGAGCTGGTGGAGGACGCCGGGCAGCTCGCGGCTGCCTTCGAGCAGGAGTTCGCGGCGCTCCGGGCGATGTAGCCCGGGGCGCCGTGGCCCATCCCTAGGAGGCCCGCCGCCCCCGGCGCCGCCGCGGCACCACGGCCTCCAGCCGCTCGAGCGCGCGTGACAGCCGGTCGGTGACGCCCTTCGCGGGCTCGCGCGGGCCGCCCGGCAGCCCCACGCCCTCCCACACGTCGCGCGAGTCGTCCTCCAGCACGTCCAGCTTCAGCGTCAGGCCGTGCCGCCTCAGCACCGGCGCCAGCTCCTTCTGTCGCGCCAGCAGGTCGCGCCGGGTGGCGGCGTAGGCGATCTCGCAGACCTCCCGGCGGGCCGCGAAGGTGAAGATGTTCCGGAAGAACAGCCGGTACTCGCTCCGTTCCGGCTCGAACAGCGCCACGTCCGCGTCAGGGTAGTCGGCCTCGTACCGGGCCATCCCCACGACCATCCGCGAGTGGATCAGGGTGCGGAAGGTCTGGGACATCACCGCCGGCAGCCCGCCCCGGAGCAGGGCCCCGTCGCGCAGCGCACCCTCGGCCTCCCCCTTGGCGACGTCCACCGGGACGAGCGGGTTGACGCAGAACAGCATGCGCACCCCCTGCTCCAGCGCCACGGAGGCGTGCACCGTCTTGAGCAGCACCCCGTCCACGCAGAGCCGCCCCTCGACTTCCACCGGCGGATAGAGCCCCGGCAGCGCCGTGCTGGCCTGCACCGCCAGGGAAATGGGGACGTGGTCCAGCCCCTTGCTCCCGAACACCATGGGAACGCCGGCCTCCAGGTCCGCCGCGACCACGAACAGGCGCCGGTGAAGGCGGCGGAAGTCGTTGGTGCGCCCGGACTGGCGGAACGCCGCCTCGAGGTAGCGGCGGATCGGGTCATTGTCGAACAGGCTGGGTGGCAGCGCCCGGCTGAGGCGGATCAGCGAGTCCATCAGCCGCTGGTCCTGCCGAGCCCTGGTGAACTGCCACAGCGCCTCGGCCAGCAACTTGGGCAGCTGGACGCCCCGGCGGGCCCACTCACCGTAGGCCGGCCGGAAGAACCGCGCCGGATCGAACGGGGCCGCGCCGGGCTCGTCCACCACCAGGCCCCGCACCAGCTCGGCGGTCCCCATCCCGTTGGCCAGGGCGGACGCAATGAAGGCCCCGGCGCTCACCCCCACGTAGACATCGCAGTGGGTGAAGTCGAGGCCTTCAATGGATTCCTCCAGCGCGCGGAGCGCGCCGAGTTCATAGACCGCGCCCTCGGGGCCGCCGCCGGCCAGGGCGAGCCCCAGCCGGCGGTTGCTGCGACCGCGTGCGGCAGCGGGCATGGCGGACCTCAGGCCACGTCCGCCGTCTTCGGCCGCCGGGTCCGGGTGCGGGTCTTGGACTTGGCCACCACCCGGGTCAGCTCCTCAACCTTCCGGGTCAGGTTCTGGATCTCGCCCCGGGTCGGCACGCCGAGCCGGTGCATCGCGCCGGTCATGCCGTTCTCGATCGGGGTAGTGATCCGGCTGACCGCCGAGCGGGCATCGCCCCGCAGGCTCTCGGCCCGCGCGGTGAGCTTGTGGATCCGGGTCTTGTTGACCTTCTCCACCCCTTCGCCGCGCTTGACGAGCTGCTTGAAGAGCTTGCCGCCCTCCTCACCCGCCATCGCGAACGCGCCCAGGCCCGCCAGCCAGATCTCCTGCGCCGACTCCTTCAGCATCGGGAGCGCGCGGGGCTTCTTGCCATTCTTCCTTGCTGCCATGGTTCCCTCCTGGTTGCCGGCCCACGGGCCGGAGTGTCCAAGCCGTGATCAGTGAACGCCGTTGTATGTCTAGCGGCCCGCCGTGCGCCGCTTGCTGCCCTGCCGGGCCCGCCGCTTGGGGCGGGCGGGTTCCAGGTCCTCCAGCGACTCCTCCAGCTCCGCCAGCCGCGCCCGCAGGAGTGCCAGTTCCTGCTGCATCCCGCCGGCCGGGGCCAGCTTGTCCACCGAGGCCCGGACCAGCCGGTCCATGCCATGCTGGACCTGGCCGACCCCTTCCGCCAGCGCCCGGCTGCCCCGGCGGATCACGGCGTGCAGGAACTGGCTGGGCAGGAAGGCGGTGCCGCGTTTCTGGTCCTCGTAGATGATCTGGGCCAGGGTCTGGCCGGTCACGTCCTCCCCGGTGCCGCTGTCCACCACCTGCAGCTCCTGCCCGCGCCGCACCCACTCCGCGACCTCCTCGAGGGAGACATAGCGGCTCTCCTCGGTGTCGTAGAGCTTGCGGCTGCCGCCGCCGTAGCGCTTGATGTGACGGATCATCGGATCTCCCCGGTGGCGCCCACGCCCGTGTGGGACGCCCGCAACTTACCGCACTGCGGCAAAAAACGCAAGCCCCGATGCCGCGCTGCGGCATCGGGGCCGGTTCCGGCAGGCGGCCGCCCTCAGCCGGCGCCGGCCAGCCCGGCGCCGATCTCCCCCAGCCCGGCGAGGTCGGTGGGCGGCGTGGGGTGGAGCGGGACCACCACCAGGGGATGCGCCCCGGCCAGCAACTGCTTCATCTGGGCCAGGCCCCGCTGGTCGCGCTCCCCGAGGTAGCGGAACAGCGCCAGCGCCTCGGCCGCCGGACCCCGGCCGGTCCCGCGGCCGGCGGGCGGGCTCACCCCGTTGACCACCACCGGGCCGAGACGATGGCCGGCTTCGGTCAGCTTCCGGGCGAAGAACATCGCATCCGGGATGCGGTCCGGTCCGGGGCCGGCCACCAGGGTGAACAGGGTGCCCCGGGCCCGGAGCAGGGTCCGCACTTCCGCGGCCCGCTCCTGGAACCCGTCGTACAGCGGCTGGAAGGCCCGGAAGAACTCCACCATGTCCCGGAGCAGCCGCTTCCCCATGATCCGGTCGGCTACATCCTCGAGGCCTTTCGCCGCCACCTTGAGGGGCAGCCGGGTGAGCCCGCCGGTCTCCCACCAGGGTTTGAGGGCGAGCTTGACCGCGCCGCTCTCCAGGAAGCTCACGATGCGGTCGGGCGCTTCCAGGAAGTCCAGGGCCTGGCGGGTCGGCGGGGTGTCGAGGATGATGCGGTCGTAGGCGCGGCCCGCCGAGGCCTCGAACAGCCGCTCCACCGCCATGTACTCGAGGATGCCGGCGAGGCTGCCGGCCAGGTCCCGGTAGAAGCGGTTGGAGAAGATGCGCTCGGCCGCCGCCTCGTCGGGGGCGTAGCGGTGGATGAGGCGGTCGAAGGTGGACCGCGCGTCGAGGAGGGCCACGTCGAGCCGGCCGGCCGCCCCCTTGACCCGGACGGCCTGCTCGCGGGCCTGGTCGCCGACCCCCAGCGCATCCTTGAGCCGGTGCGAGGGATCGAAGGTCATGACCAGGGTGCGTGCGCCCGACCGGCCCGATTCCAGTCCCAGCGCGGCGGCCAGGGTGGTCTTGCCTACACCCCCCGCCCCCACGACCACCACGAGTGGCGCGTCGAAATGGCCCAGGGTCATGCGAGCTGGTCCCCCAGCCGGCCGGCGACCTCATCCAGCAGCGCCGGCCCGCGGTCAAGCGGCAGGAGCGGCAGCTCCGCGAGCGGCCCCGTCCACGCCTTGCGCAGGCGGCGGAGTTCCCGGTCGTTCACGGCCCGGCGCTGGCGCCACAGGCTGGCCACCTCGCCGCTGAGGCCGGCCCCTGGCGGCATCCGGCCCACCGGGGGGTACAGCGCGTTGGCGATGAGCCACTCCGGTGAGCGGCCCATCCGCTCAGTCAGCATGGTGATCAGCTCGATGGTCTCCTGGACGGGCATCTCCTCCGCCAGGGTGGCGAGCACCACGCCGCACCGCTGCGGGTCGGCGATGAACCCGGCGAGGTCCTTGGCCATATCCCCGATCTGCCCGCCACCGACGGCCTCCGCCAGCACCAGCGGGGCAGCCAGCATCGAGGCGCCATGCCCTGTGGCCGGCGCGTCCAGCACCACCACGTCGGCCTTGTGCCGGTAGTCGCCGCGCACGGTGCGGAGGGCGTAGCCCAGCACCGCCATCTCCTTGAGGCCTGGCGCACCCTGGGCGAACTGCTGGAACACCACGCTCTTGAGGACCAGGTCCGCCAGTGGCGCCAGCTTCACCTTCTCGCGCACAAGGGCGTCTACCACCGCCATGGGCTGGAGGTTCTGGATGCTCAGCCGGGTGCCGGCGCCCACGATACGGCCACCCGAGGGCTCGGTCCCCAGCAGCTGGTGGAGGCTCTCGCGCGGATCGGTTTCCAGCAGCAGCGTCCGCCGGCCGGCGGCCGCCAGCAGGCGCGCGATGGCGGCGGCGAGCGTGGTCTTCCCGACCCCGCCCTTGCCGGTCACCACCACCAGCTGCCGGTGCGAGAGTTCCTCGAAAAGCTTCATGAAGTGCGACTCATCCGGAGGCTGGGCCATTCTACATCACCGCGAACTCCCGGCCAACCCTCGCGTTCAAGCTTGCGCCGGCCTCGCTTGCGGCAGCCGATCCCGACACGCTAGGCTTGGGCGTGCAAGACACCTTTGATTTCGTCATCGTCGGCTCGGGCTTCGGCGGCAGCGTATCGGCGCTGCGCCTGGCCGAGCAGGGCCACCGGGTGCTGGTCCTCGAACGCGGGCGCCGGTTCGAGGACACCGACTTCGCCACCAGCACCTGGAACCTGCCGCGCTACCTCTGGGCCCCCGGCGTCGGCTGCTACGGGATCCTGCAGATCAGCCTGTTCCGCAACGTGTTCGTGCTCCACGGGGCCGGGGTGGGCGGCGGGAGCCTCGGCTACGCCAATGTGCTGATGCAGCCTGACGATGAAGCCTTCGACACCCCCGCCTGGCAGCGCGGGCTCAACTGGGGCCAGGCCCTGCGGCCCCACTATGTCACGGCGCGCCGGATGCTGGGCGTCGCCGACAACCCGCGGCTGGGCGCCGCGGACCGGGTCCTGCGGGAGATCGCCACCGAGCTGGGCACAGCCGACAGCTTCCGCCCGGTGCCGGTGGGGACGTTCTTCGGGGAGCCGGGCCGCGAGGGCGAGGAGGTTCCCGACCCCTACTTCGGCGGTGCGGGCCCGGCGCGGCGGGGCTGCCTGCATTGCGGGGCCTGCATGGTGGGGTGCCGCCATGGCGCCAAGAACACCCTGCCCAAGAACTACCTCTGGCTGGCGGAGCGGGCCGGCGCGGTGATCCAGCCGTTCACCACGGTTCGCGACATCCGGCCGGTGTCGGGTGCCGACGGCGCCCGCTACGAGGTGCACGCCCGCCGCACCCGCGGCTTCGGCCCCCGGCGGCTCCCGGCCATCCGGGCCCGCAACGTGATCGTCTCCGCCGGTCCCCTGGGTACCCTGCGCCTCCTGTTCCGGTGTCGCGACGTCACCCGGTCCCTGGCCGGGCTGTCGCCCACCCTCGGGACCCAGGTCCGCACCAACAACGAGGCGCTGCTGGGTAGCGTGGCCAGGGTCAAGGACGTGGACTACTCCACCGGGCTGGCCATCACCTCGATTTTCCACGCCGACCGGGTGACGACCATCGAGCCGGTCCGGTACCCGGCCGGTTCCTCGACCATGCGGCTGCTGGGTGGCCCGATGCTGGAGACGGGTGGTCTCCTCTCCCGGCTGGGCCAGTCGGTGGCCGAGGTGGTCCGCCGTCCCGGCGACTTCCTCCGCACCCACGTGCTCCCCGGCTGGGCCGAGCGCACCACGATCATCCTCGCCATGCAGTACGAGGACAACCACATGCGGCTCGAGCCGGGGCGGAGCCTGCTCACCGGCTTCCGGCGTGACCTGGTCTCCCGGCCGGTGGCGGGACAGGCCGTGCCGGGAAAGATCGAGATCGGGCACGAGGTGACCCGGGCCTTCGCCCAGCGCACCGGCGGAATCCCGATGGGCTCGATCAACGAGGGGCTGTTCAACATCCCGATTACGGCCCACATCCTGGGTGGCTGCCCTATCGGCGCCGATGCGCGGAGCGGAGTCATCGGCACCGACTGCCAGGTGCACGGGTACCCCGGGCTCTATGTCGTGGACGGCTCGATCATGCCGGGCAATCCCGGGGTGAACCCAAGCCTCACCATCACCGCCCTGGCGGAGTACGCCATGGCCCGGCTCGAGGCCGAGGGTTCCGGCCGGGGGCGGCGCGCGCCGGCGGCCAGCGATGCGGGCTGAGCTGCGCGAGCCGTCCTCCCTCGACGGCCCGGCCCCGCTGGTCGGGGCGGTGCTCCTGGCCCCGGTGATCACGCCGGGGGAACGGATTCCCAAGGGGGCCCGGGTGGACTCGGCGCTGGCAGGCCGCCTGCTCGACGCGGCCCGAGCCGGCCACCTCTCGGCGCCGCTCCGGATCGGCTGGCCCGATCCCGGTGAATTGCACGAGGACGACGCGGCCCTGCGCCTGGCGCAGGCCGTGGCCGGCGCCAACCTGACCGTCACGGCGCCGCGCCAGAGCCGGGTGGACCTCCGCGCCGCGACCGATGGAGTCCTGCGGGTGGAGGTCCAGGCGCTCGCCCTGATCAACCGCATCGACCCGCTGGAGGTTTTCACCCTCTTCCATGGCCAGGCGGTACGGGCCGGACAGGTGGCGGCCGCCGTCAAGGTGGCCCCACACATCGTGGCCGAGGAGGTGGTGGCGCAGGCGGAAGCGGTCGCGTCCGCCGCGGCGAGTCCCGTGATCTCGCTGGCGCCCTACCTCAGCCTCGAGGTGGCGGCGATCGCGGCGGAGCCGCTCCAGCCGGGTGGCCTGGAGAAGTTCGACCGGGCCGCCCGCATGAAAGTCGAAGGCCTGAGGGGCCGCTTCCTGGGAACCGAGGGGGGACTGGAGGCCGGCCCCGCCAGCGCCGCGGCCCGGCTGGGCGCGGTCCTCCGTGCCCTGGCGCTGGAGCGGCGGGTTGCCATCATCCTGGTCGGCGGGGTGTCCGCGGGCGATCCGCTCTCTCCTTTCTATGCCGCCCTGGACGGCCTGGGTGGCCGGGTGCTCCGCCGTGGCGTGCCCGCGCACCCCGGCTCCATGATCTGGCTGGCCGCGCTGGGAGACACGACCATTCTTGGCCTGCCCCAGTGCGGCATGTTCAGCAAGGCGACCGCGGCCGACCTGGTGCTGCCGCGGCTGATGACCGGGGAGCGGGTCACCCCGGCCGCGCTGGCCGACCTGGGCCACGGGGGATTGCTCGGGGCGGAGATGCGGTTCCGCTTTCCCGACTACGCCCGCGACCTCGAAAGCCCCGAGTAGGCGGCGGATGACTCAGCGGCATTCACCGGTGACACCCAAGCGAGGCCAGGCCACGTGAGCGGACCGGGCATTGACGAGCTCCAGGCGCGATTCGCCGCGGAGGGCTACGTGGCCGACCGCGAACTGGCCACGGCCGTGTTCCTGGCGCTGTCGCTGGGGCGGCCGCTGCTGCTCGAGGGCGAGGCGGGGGTGGGCAAGACCGAGGTCGCGCGGGTGCTGGCCAGGGTGCAGGGGACGGATTTGATCCGGCTCCAGTGCTACGAGGGCATTGATGTCAGCACGGCGGTGTACGAGTGGGACTATCCCCGGCAGATGCTGGAGATCCGGCTGCTGGAGGCCCGCGGCGAGGCCCGTGACGCGGCCATGCGGGACATCTTCAGCGAGCAGTTCCTGATCCGGAGGCCGCTGCTGCAGGCGATTGACCACCGGCGGGCGGTGGCTCCGGTGCTGCTGATTGACGAGGTGGACCGGGCCGACGAGGAGTTCGAGGCCTTCCTGCTGGAGCTGCTCAGCGACTTCGCCGTCACCGTCCCCGAGATCGGCACCCTGCGCGCCGAGCGCCCGCCGCTGGTGATCCTCACCTCCAACCGCACCCGCGAGGTGCACGACGCCCTCAAGCGCCGCTGCCTGTACCACTGGATTGACTATCCCGGCGCCGAGCGCGAGCTGCGGATCCTGCTGGCCCGGCAGCCCGGCGTGCCCGAGCGGCTGGCCCGCGAAGTGGTGGGGTTCGTGCAGCGCCTGCGGGGGGCCGACCTGACCAAGCTGCCCGGCGTCGCCGAGACGCTCGACTGGGCGGCGGCCCTCATGGCCCTTGGCGCCGATCGGCTCGAGGCCGGGCAGGTCGAGGAGACCCTGGGGGTCCTGCTCAAGTACCAGGAGGACGTGGCGGCCATGAAGCAGGGCGGAGCCCGCACTCTCCTCGCCGAGCTCCGGGCCGGGTGACCACCCCCGACACCCCGGGGGTCGCGGGGGAGGCCCTGGTCGCCAACTGCGTGCTGTTCGGCCGGTTGCTTCGGCGCGCCGGGCTGGCGGTGGACCCGGAGCAGACCAGGCTGTTCGTCCAGGTGGCGGGGTTGCTCGGGCTGGACCGCAAGGCGGACGTGCGGGCGGCGGGCCGGGTCGTCTATGTCAGGCGGCGCGAGGACCGGCCCATCTTCGACCAGGCCTTCGAGCTGTTCTGGCGCCGGCGGGGGCCGGAGGGCACGCTGGGGCGGCACCTCCCCCGGATCCGCCAGGGCAGCCGCTGGCCCGGGGCGCTGGACCTGGGCGAGGACGGGTCGCTGGCTGAGCCCCGCACCGAACCCGTCACCTTCGAGATCCCGAAGGCCTCGGCCCAGGAGGTGATCCGGACAGCAGACTTCGGCGAGCTGAGCGGCGCCGAGGCGCGCGATGCCCTGCGGATGCTGGCGACACTGGCGCCGGCGCTGCCGCTCCGTCCGGCGCGGCGTCCCCGGATCTCGCGCCGGGGGCGCCGCCCGGCGCTCCGGCACATGCTGCGGAAGTCGCTGGCGACGGGCGGGCAGCCGCTGGCCTGGCGGTGGCGGGTCCGCACCCGGCGGCCCCGGCCGATCATCCTGCTGTGCGACATCAGCGGCTCCATGGAACGCTACAGCCGGTTCATGCTCCGCTTCGCCCACGCGCTGGCGCGCTCGGGGGCGCCGGTCGAGGTGTTCGTGTTCGGCACCCGGCTGACCCGGATCACCCGGCAGCTGCGGATCCGGAGCGCCGACGAGGCGCTCCGGCGGGTGGCGCACAGCGTGGTGGACTGGAGTGGCGGCACCCGCATCGGCGAGTCGCTGCGGCAGCTCAACCGCACCTGGGTCCGCCGCACCGTCCGCAGCGGTGCCGTGGTCCTGCTGGTGTCTGACGGGTGGGAGCGCGGGGATCCCGCGGTGCTGGGGGAGGAAATGGCCCGGCTGCGCCGGGCCTGCCACCGCCTGGTGTGGCTCAATCCACTGGCCAGCCGGGCGGGCTTCGAGCCGGTCACCCAGGGCATGGTGGCGGCCCTGCCGTTCGTGGATGACCTGCTGCCGTGCGCCTCGGTGGCGTCGCTGGAGCGGCTGGGCCGCTCCCTGCGGGTCCTCGCCGAGTGAGCGGCTAGGCGGCCACCCCGCACCACTCGGCCAGGGCGGTCGCCACCACCTTGGTGGCGGTCAGCAAGTCGGCGACGGGGAGATGCTCATCCGGCGCATGGGCCAGGCGAATATCGCCCGCGCCGTACATCACGCAGGGCATGCCGCCAAACTCGATGAAGTGGCGCATGTCCGCCCCGTAGGTGGCCGCCTCGGTGGGTGTGTGCTGGCCGGTCACCGCCTGGTGGGCGGCACGGATGACCCCGCAGATGGGGGAATCGGCCGGAGTCTCAGCCGCGATGAACTGCCCGCCGAAGAAGCTGATCTCGGGCGGGTGGTCCCGCAGCCAGGCATCGCGGGTGGCCACGGCCATGATGCGGCTGACCACGTGGCGCTTGAACGGCTCCAGCTCCTCCCCGGGCAGGAAGCCGATCCGGACCTCGGCCTCGAGCTGCTCCGGGACGGTGGAGGCCCAGTTTCCGGCCCGCACCACGCCCACGTTGATCGGGACCTTGTTGGCGAACACGTCGTAGAGGGGATGGCGCAGCAGGGCGTTGCGCTCCTGCTCGAAGTGCTGCAGGTCGGCGAAGATCGGGATGAACTTCTCGAGGGCGGACACCCCCTCGTCCCGGGTGGCGGCGTGGGCGGAGCGCCCGGTGATCCGGATCCGGAAGACCAGCGATCCCTCGCAGGCCGTCACCAGCTTGAGCTCGGTGGGCTCGGTGACCAGCGCGGCGTCGGCCCGGTACCCCCGCAGCACCACGCTCAGCGCGCCCAGCCCGCCGTCTTCCTCCCCCACCGTGGCGGCCACGGTAACGTCGCCCTTGAGCTTCACGCCCAGCCTGGCCAGCGCATCCAGCGCAGCGAGGTGGGTCACCAAGCCGCCCTTCATGTCACAGCTGCCCCGGCCGTAGATGCTGCCGTCCACCTCACGGGCGGCGAACGGCGGGTGGGTCCACAGGGCGTGATCGCCCTCCGGCACGGTGTCAATGTGAGCGTTGAGGAGGATCGAGCGGCCGCCGCCGGCCCCGGCCCGCCGGCCAACCACGTTGAGCCGGCCCTCCCAGACGGCCTGGTCCCCGACGTGCTCGAGATGGTCCCGCATCTCGGCGGGGGTGGCGGCCCAGGCCTCGGTGGCCAGCCCGCGGGCGCGAAACGCGTCGGCCACCACCGCGCTCATGGCGCCTTCCGAGCCGGTGACGGAGCGAGTCCGGACGAAGGCCTGGTGCAGGGCGACGATCCGGTCGCGGTCGGCGTCAACTGCCCTGGCGATCGCCTGGACCAGCTGGTCCGTGGCCATGTCTGTCACGATCCGCTCCGGATTTCGGGTGCCCCAATGTAATCGGCGCGGTAGCGGCGCCGTAGCCTCTTCATATATTGAGCCTCAGGGCCGCGCCAACGCCAGCGGCCGCACCGGGACTTCTCCGACCAAGGGGCCATGCGGGACCTGCTCAGGGACTACGATGCGTTCATCGCGGCCGGCGACCGGGTGGGCCGGGCGGTAGTCACCAGCGTCTGGGGCTCTGCGCCCCGCGCCGAGGGGGCCTGCCTCCTGGCCACCGCCCGTGGGAAGATCGCCGGGTCCGTCTCGGGAGGGTGCGTGGAGGCGGCGGCGGCGCAGGAGGTCCTCAGCGCCCAGGAGCATCACCGGCCGGCCCACGTCACCTATGGCGTGAGCCATGAACAGGCGTGGGAAGTGGGCCTGGCCTGCGGTGGGACCATCAAGGTCTACGTGGAGCCCTCGGTCTCGTCCCGGGTGGTGGCCGCGGCCCGCGGCGAGGGCGGCGTGGTGGTGGCCACGGCGGTGGAGGGCGTGGCCACCGGACAGAGCATCACGTTCCGCGAGGACGGCACCGACGACGGCACACCGCACGAGGCCTGGCTCCGCGACGGCGTGGGCCGGCTGGCCCGCGAGGCGCTCCAGCAGGAAGCCAGCCGGATCGTGGAAATCGGCGGCCCGGAAGGGACCATCGCCACGGTGTTCCTCGAGGTGTTTCCCCGCCGGCCGGTGCTGGTGATCTTCGGCGGCGTCCACATCGCCATGGCGCTGGTCCCGATGGCCCGGATGCTGGGGTACCGCACGGTGGTGGCGGATGGCCGCCAGGCGTTCCTGACCCGGGAGCGCTTCCCCGAGGCCGACGAGCTGATCCTGGCCTGGCCCGAGGAGGCATTCGGGAAGGTGGGGCTGGGCCCCGCCACCTTCGTCTGCCTCCTGTCCCACGACCCGAAGTTCGACGACCCGGCCATGGAGCTGGCGCTCCGCTCACCGGCACGGTACATCGGCGCCATCGGATCCCGGAAGACCCAGGCGTCACGCCGGGAGCGGCTGCTCGGCCTGGGGTTCACGGAGCAGGACCTGGCCCGGCTGCACGGCCCGATCGGGCTGCCGCTGGGCGGACGGGCGCCGGCCGAGACGGCGCTCGCGATCTTGGCCGAGATGACCCAGGTGCGGTACGCGGCCGCGTCCACCCCTGCCGGGCCCGCGCTTTACATCCCTTCCGGCGAACGGTAACCTCTCCCGGATGCGCATTCCGTTGATCGTGGCCACGCTCCTGGCCGTGGCCGTTCCCGCCCTGGCCCAGGACCCCGCTCAACCCACCCCGCCATCCCCAGCAGACCTGCGCGCCGGCGAGCGGCTGTTCGAGAGCCAGTGCGCCCGCTGCCACGGCGTCGGGGGCACGGGCGGAGTGGGCCCGGCGCTCACCCAGCCCCGGCTTCGGCGGGCCCCCACCGATGCCGCGCTGGTCCAGGTCATCCTGGGGGGCGTGCCCGGCACGGCGATGATCGGGTTCTGGAACCTTTCGGAGGAGGAAGCGCAGCAGGTCGCCGCGTACATCCGGTCGCTGGGCCGGCGCCCGCCGGAGGTGCTGCCGGGCGACCCGGTCGCGGGCCGGCGGTTGTACCGGGACCGGGGACGCTGCGGCGACTGTCACGTCCTCGCGGGCGAGGGCAGCGGCTGGGCCCCGGACCTGAGCGAGGTCGGGCTTCGGCTCCCCGGTGCCCAGCTTCGTGAGTCGCTGGTCCGGCCCGCCGCCCGGCAGCCGGCGATCCCGCTCCCCTCGGTCCATGGCCCCTACCCGGCGTACCTGGTGGTGGAGGCCACGCTTCCCGGCGGCACGGTGATCCGCGGTACCCGGGTGACCGAGGACGATTTCACCCTGGTGGTGCGGCAGCCGGACGGGCGGCTCCGTTCCCTCGACAAGACCGGCCTCCGCCGGCTGCGCAAGGTGTTCACGGAGAGTCCCATGCCATCCTATGCCGACGCCTTCAGCCCGGCAGAGCTCGATGACCTCGTGGCCTACCTGGCCAGCCTCCGGGGGGAGCCGTGAGGACGCGCCTGCTCCTCGTCCTGGGAGTCGCAGCCGTCACCGGCCTCCACGCCCAGGTGACCGACGCCCGGATCCGCGCCGCCCGGCGCGAGCCCGCCAACTGGCTCACCTACTCCGGCGACCTCGGCGGCCAGCGGTTCTCGCCCCTCAGCCAGATCACGCCCGGCAACGTGAGCACACTCAGGCCCGCGTGGATCTACCAGGCGGTCGAGCCGGGCATCCTGCAGACCAGCCCGATCGTGGTGGACGGGGTCATGTACCTGACCGAGTTTCGCGGCCACGTGGTGGCGCTCGACGCCCGCTCCGGCCGGGTGCTGTGGCGGTACCAGCAGACCCTGCCGCCCACCCTGCTGGCGCTCGGGTTCGCGCCCACCAACCGGGGCATCGCCGTACTCGACAGCACGGTCTTCGTGGGCGCCCCGGACGCCCGGCTCATCGCGCTCGACGCCCGCTCGGGGGCGGTGCGCTGGATCGTCACCGTGGCCGACAACGCCCTGGGCTACGCCATGACCGGCGCGCCGCTCGCCGTCGGGGACCTGGTCGTGGTGGGCGTGAGCGGAGCGGAGGCGGGGATTCGCGGATTCCTCGATGCCTACGATGCCCGCACCGGGGAGCGGCGCTGGCGGTTCCACACCATTCCCGCCCCCGGGGAGCCCGGCAACGACACCTGGGGCGGGGACAGCTGGCGGACCGGCGGCGGCTCCACCTGGGTAACCGGCAGCTACGATCCCGCGCTGGGCCTGCTGTACTGGGGCGTGGGCAATCCGGGCCCGCTCTGGAACGGTGACAGCCGCCCGGGCGACAACCTCTACACCTGCTCGCTCATCGCTTTGGAGCTGAAGACCGGCGCGCTGCGCTGGCACTTCCAGTACACGCCGCACGACACCCATGACTGGGATGCCGCCCAGATCCCGGTGCTGTTCGACGGCCGGGTGGCGGGCGTGTCGCGGCCGCTGGTGGCGATGGCCAACCGGAACGGCTTCTACTACGTGCTCGATCGGCGCTCGGGCGAGTTCCTCGCCGGCCGGGCCTACATCCACCAGGACTGGGCCGAGGGGCTGGACCCGAAGGGCCGGCCCATCCTGCGGCAGGACACCGAGCCGACCGAGGCCGGGACGGCCATCACGCCCAACCTCCACGGGGCCAGCAACTGGCTCAGCCCGAGCTACAGCCCGGCCACCGGCCTGTTCTACGTGGCGGCCCGCCAGATGGGGTCCCGGTACTACAAGTACCCCGTCAGCTACACGCCGGGGCGCTACTTCCTTGGCGGCGGGGAGGCGGAGTTCGGGGGCGACTCGGCCCAGGGCGCGGTCAAGGCGCTGGACCCCGTCTCCGGGGTGGAGCGCTGGAGCTTTCCGCTGTTTTCCCCGCCGTGGGCCGGGCTGCTCTCGACCGGGGGCGGGCTGGTCTTCGGGGGCAGCAACGAGGGTCAGGTCTTCGCGCTGGACGCGAGGAGCGGCCGCCCGCTCTGGAACTTCCAGGCCGGCGGCATGATCAACGCCAACCCGATGTCGTT
>CAZCVG010000029.1:17056-22254 GCA_964501735.1 uncultured Gemmatimonadaceae bacterium
GGCGGCTCCTCCGTTCCGGTGCCGGCCAGGATCCGCCGGGCCGCCTCGATCGCCTCGTGACTGCCCGTCAGCGCCACCAGGTCCCCCGGGCGAAGCCGGGTGCTGGCCTCGGGGAAGGCGATGCGCTCCTCCCCGCGGAGCAGGCCCACCACCGTGGCCCCGGTGTGGCCGCGGAGATTGAGCTCCCCCAGGGACATGCCCCGGCTGCCGCAGGCCTCGGAGATCAGCACCGGCGCGAAGTCTCCCAGGCCGGGCAGGATCTGGCGCACGACCTCGAACTGGCCGGTGGCCCGCGACTGCTTGGCCAGCGAGGCCACCACCACCTCGGCGCCGGCCCGCAGGTGGCCGAGGAGGTCGTTGGCCGAGCGCCAGAAGGCCACGCCGAGCACCAGCAGGACCAGGAGCAGCAGCGCCAGGCCGGCCAGGCCAGGGATGAACGGCTGGGTGATGGCCACCAGCGGAGCCCCGGTGACGAGGACGATCCCGATCTGCAGGGCCGCGGCGAGGGTCCGCCGCGGGGCGCGGCCGTTGTCCACCTTGCCCTGCGGCGGCAGCGGGATGGCGATGGTGGAGAGCTCCTGCCCCAGCCGGCGCGCCACCCGCACGATCCCGAAGATGAACGGCACGGCGGCGGCCGCCATCATCAGGCCCACCGCCAGGAAGGCGGCCCTGGCGGGGACGCCAAGCTGTCGGGCGATCTCGGCGAGGGGCTCCCGCATCACCGAACCCAGCCAGGTGAGCCCGGCGATCGCCAGCACGTCCAGCAGCAGCCAGGGGAGCGCCGCCCGCACCCGGCGCCACGGTGTCTTGCCACCCGCCGGCGCGGACCTGAGCGATTCCACCCATGACCCGTACAGCGAGGCGACGGTCTGCACGGGGTGCGGCAGCCGGCGATCCACCCAGGCGGAGATCGCGGTGGCGTTGCGGATGAGGAGCGGGGAGAGAAAGGCGGTGACCACCGAGACCGAGACCGCGATGGTGCCGAGCAGTGGCGGCACCGCCTCCAGCTGCAGCCCGACCCCGGCAATGATGAACGAGAACTCGCCGATCTGGGCCAGGGAGAGTCCCGACTGGATCGCCTCCCGGGTGCCCCGCCCCGCCAGGAAGACACCGAGAGTGACCCCCACCGTCTTGCCCACCAGCACCAGCACGGTGAAGCCGAGGATGATCCACCAGGACTCGAGGATCATCACGGGGTTGAGCTGCATGCCCACGGCGACGAAGAACACGGCGGCGAAGACGTCCCGCAGCGGGCGGATCTCCTCCTCCAGGACCTTGCCGAGCCCGGATTCGGCGGCCAGCGCGCCGGCCAGGAAGGCGCCCAGCGCCACGGAAAACCCGCCGAGGTGGGCCATCCAGGCCAGCCCGAAGCAGAGCCCCACCGCGCCGACAACGAGCATCTCCTGGTGGCGGAGCGCCACCACCAGCCGCACGGCCCGCGGCACCACCAGCATCCCGAAGATGAGGAAGAGGGCCAGCACCACGGCCAGCCTGGCCAGCAGCAGCCCCATGGTGGCGCCGGAGATCTGGGCCCCGCTCGCCGCCGCGGTCAGCAGGGCGATGAGCAGCATGGCGGCCAGGTCCTCGAAGATCAGGGTGCCGAACACCATCTCCTTCACCCGGCCGGCGATCCCTTCCTCCATGAAGGTGCGGGCCACGATCATGGTGCTGGAGATGGCGACGGTGGCCCCGGTGAACAGGCTGGCCAGCGGCGACCAGCCGAGCAGGTGGCCGGCGGCGTAGCCGAGGGCCAGCATGAGGCTCAGCTCGACGGCGGCGGCCGTCCCGGCCGTGCTGGCGGTCTTGGCGATGAGCCGGAGCCGGAAGTCGAGCCCGATGCTGAACATCAGGAGGATGACGCCAAGCTCGGAGAGCAGCCGGATGGTGCTCTCGTCGGAGACCAGCTGGGGCGTGAGGTTGGGGCCGACGATCAGCCCGGCGAGGAGGTACCCGATGACGATCGGGCGGCGCAGCTGCCGGAACAGCACCGCCGCCACGCCCGCCGCCATGAGGACGACGGCCAGGTCACGAAGCAGCAGTTCGGGGGAGGTCATGCCGGTTCCGCCTACCGCGTCGCCATCAGCTTCCGGATGATCCGGGCAACGTTGCGCTGGGCGGCGCCGCTGCGGACCGCGAGGAAGATGGTGTCGTCCCCGGCGATGGTGCCGGCGACGTCGGGCCACGCCAGGCGGTCAATGGCCACGGCCACGCGATTGGCTTCGCCGGCGGGCGTGTGGAGGACCAGCAGGGCGTCCCCGGCGGGCTCGATGACCAGGACGCCCTCGGCGATGCGCCGCTCGTCAGGATGCTCCGGCTCGGGGCTGATGCGCGCGGGCCGCCGGTAGGCGCCGTCCACCTTGACCAGCTTGAGGGCGGTGATGTCCCGGCTCACCGAGCTCTGGGTGACCGGCCAGCCGTCGGCGCGCAGGGCGTCGGCCAGTTCCTCCTGGGTCCGGATGGGGCGGGTGCTGATCAGCTCGAGGATGCGGAGCTGCCGTTTGCGCCGCTCGCCGCTCATTGGGCCGGCACGGACTAGCGCCCGGCGAGGGCGTCGATGGCGGCCTCGAACCGGCGCTGTTCCCGCTGGTTCCAGCGCCGGCACGCCCGGAGCCGGGCGCGTGCGGCCGGCAGCCCGAGGTTGCCGAGGCTGCCGGTGCTCTGGCGGCGGGCGATAATCTCCCGGGTGGCGGGCTCGCGCCAGAAGTCCCCCTCCCGGATGGCGGCCGCCACCTCCCGGTAGGCCGAGCGGAAGGCGCTGCCCCGCTCCACCCGCCGCATCACCTCGTCGGTGGCCAGCGGGCCGCCCCGCAGGATGTCCCGCCCGACCGCGGCATCCACGCCCAGCCGGGGAACCGCCACCGTCATCATGGAGAGCATGCCCTCGAGCCGGTCCACCCCGCGCATCAGCGGCTCCTTGAGCAGCTGGAAGTCGCGGTGATAGCCGCTGCCCAGCTTCCCCTTGATCTGCAGCACGGTGACCAGGTCGGCCTCGAGGGCCGCGGCCCGGCTCCGGGTGAGCTCGAAGAGATCGGGATTGCGCTTGTGCGGCATGATGCTCGAGCCGGTGGCGAGGTCGGCCGGGAGAATCAGGAAGCCGAACTCGTCGGCGCTGAAGTGAATGATGTCGGTGGACAGCTTGGCCAGCTCGTGGGCAACCTGCACGCACCAGAAGAGCGCCGCCGCCTCCAGCTTGCCCCGGCCGTTCTGGACCTGGGCCACGTTGTGCTCGACACTCTTGAACCCCAGGGCCCGGGCCGCGACCTCGCGCTTGAGCGGCAGGGGCACGCCGTAGCCCGCGGCGCTGCCCAGCGGCGAGCGGTCCACCTGCGACCAGACCGCCGGCATGGCTTCCACCGTGTCGAGGATCCCCTCGGCAAACGCCGCCGCCCACAGCCCGGCCGAGGAGGGCATGGCCCGGCGGGTGTGAGTGTAGCCGGGCCAGAGGTCCCGCTGGTGCTTCTGGGCAAAGATCAGCAGGCTCTCGACCAGGTCCAGCGCCTCGGCGGAGAGCAGCAGCAGCCGGTCCTTGAGGTAGAGGCGGAGGTCGCAGGCCACCTGGTCGTTCCGCGACCGGCCGGTGTGGAGCCGTTCCCCCACCGGGCCCACCTGCTGGGTCAGCCAGTCCTCCACCGCGGTGTGGACATCCTCATGCTCGGGACCCACGGCCAGCAGCCCCTTGCTGACGTGGCCCAGGGCCAGCCGGAGCCCGGCGCGGAGCTTCTGGTACTCGGCCTGGCTGAGCAGCCGGGAAGCCCGCAGGCCCTCGATGTGCCCCAGGCTGCCGAGGATGTCCCAAGCGATCAGCCGGGCATCCCAGAGCCGGTCTTCCGCGGCGGTATAGTCCAGCATCTGGCGGTCCAAGGAGGCGCCGGCCAGCCAGAGCGTCGTGGTGCGCGGCTTGGCCCGGCGCGGCCTGGCGGACCGGCGGGCAGGCTGTTTGCTCATGCGAGGTAGGCCTTGGCGAGGTTGGCATAGAAGCCCCGGGCCTCCGTGACCTCTGGCAGGTCCACGTACTCATCCGGGGTGTGCGACCGCCGGCTGGTGCCGGGCCCGCACTTGATGGCGTCGCGCTCGCGTAAGAATACCCAATCGGAACACGTGGGTGAACCAAACGCCTTTCCCGCCGGCCGGAGCGACCGCGCCAGCGGCAGGAGCCGCGACCCAACGGGCGTCTCGCAGGGCACCAGGCGGTCGGAGGTCACGATCACCTCGCAGTCGAGCGCCGCCCGGAGCGCATCGGCGATCTCGGCGTGGGTCCACGCCGGCGTGCTCCGCACGTCGAGCACCGCCCGGGCGGCTGGCGGGGTCACGTTGCGGCTGATGCCGCCCTCGATCACGGTGGGAGTGGCGGTGGCCACCCCGAGCACCGGGTGCAGCCGCTCCTGGAGCAGCGCCGGGAGCAGGGCCACGTTCCGGGCCAGCTCGACGATGGCGTTCCGGAAGTCCGAGGTGTCGGCGGCGTAGCCGGCGTGGCGCTGGACCCCGCGGGCCAGCAGGTCCACCATCATCAGGCCGCGCTGGGCAATGGCGAACTCCAGGTTGGTCGGCTCGCCCACCACCGCCGCGTCAATCGGGCCCAGCCGCTCCACCGCGGTGCCCATGGTAGTGAGCTTGGTCTCCTCCTCGTACCCCAGGATCACCAGCAGGCGCCCGGTGGCGGGGCCGCCCGACTCGGCCACATCCCGGGCGGCGGTCAGCATCGCCGCCACCGAGGCCTTGGCGTCGCCGGAGCCCCTGCCGTAGAGGCGGTCCCCCTCCAGGGTGGGCTCGAAGGGCGGCCGGGTCCAGCCCTCGCCGGCCGGGACGGTGTCGAGGTGGGAGACAAGCGCCAGCGTCGGCCCAGGCCGCCGGCCGGGCACCGTGATGGCCACCGACGCATCGTCGCGGTGCACCGCGAGACCGGCGGCGGCGGCCCACTGCTCCACCTGGCGGGCGATGCCCTCCTCGGTGCCGCTCACCGAGTGGGTCGCGACCAGGTCGTGGAGCAGGGCGATCTCAGGTCGCGAGGTCCACGCCAAGATAGGTGGCCTTTTCCTTCCGGCCGACGATCATCGTCCCGCATCCCGCCCCGGTGAACACCTCGAGGAGGATCGAGTCGGGCGCCCGGCCATCAATGATGTGGGTTCGTTCCACGCCGCCGGTTGCGGCGCGGATGCACGCCTCCACCTTGGGCCGCATGCCGCCGGCCAGGCTGCCGC
>CAZCVG010000030.1:0-21945 GCA_964501735.1 uncultured Gemmatimonadaceae bacterium
CATCGCCCGCGCTCTCTCGTGGTCGGGAAATGAAAACGTACCCGAAGGTGTCTAAGCATGCAAGCGATAGCAGCTTACGCGCTCAGGGGGTGGTGCCGGTCCTGGCCCTGGAGCTGCAGCTGGTAGAGCCGGTGGTACAGCCCCCCCTCCTGGAGTAACGCACGGTGCGTGCCCCGTTCCCGTATTTCCCCGTGGTGGAGCACCAGGATCTCGTCGGCGTGCAGGATGGTGCTCAGCCGGTGGGCCACCACCACGCTGGTCCGGCCCCGCATCAGCTCGGCCACCGCCCGCTGGATCAGCCCTTCCGCCTCGGCGTCCACCGAGCTGGTGGCCTCGTCCAGCAGCAGGATCCGGGGCGCGCGGGCCAGCGCCCGGGCAAAGGAGAGCAGCTGGCGCTCCCCGACACTCAGCGACCGGCCCCGCTCCCCCAGGACATGATGGTACCCCTCCGGCAGCCGCTCGATGAACCGGCCAGCCCCGATCCGGTCCGCGGCCGCCCGGGCCGCCTCGGGGGTAATGGCGGCATCGAGCACCAGGTTCCGCTCGATGTCGCCGCTGAACAGGAACAGGTCCTGCTGCACGAACCCCATCAGCCCGCGCAGGTCCGCCAGGTCCAGGTCCCGGATATCCACCCCGTCAATCGTGATGCGCCCCCGCTCCACATCGTAGAACCGCAGCAACAGGCTGACGATCGTGGTCTTCCCCGCGCCGGTGTGGCCCACCAGCGCGATCGTCTGGCCGGGCCGGGCCGTGAAACTCACCCCCCGAAGCACCCAGGGGGAGGCGGGCCCGCTCTGGTACCGGAACCAGACGTCCTCGAACCGGATCTCCCCCCGCACCGGCTGGGCCAGCCGCCGGGGCTCCCGGGGGGCCGGCACCGTCGGCTCGGTATCCAGCAGCTGGAAGATCCGCTCCGATGAGGCCATGGCGCTCTGCAGCAGGTTGTACTTCTCGGACAGGTCCTGCAGCGGCTGGAAGAACCGCCGGGTCAGCTGGATGAACGCCGCCAGCACCCCCACCGTCAGCGTCCCCTCCAGCGCCCGGAGCCCGCCGTACCAGAGCAGGAGCGCCAGGGCCACCGCCGCGAGGAACTCCACCACCGGGAAGAATACTGCGTAGACCGTGATGGACCGGAGGTGGGCATCGAGGTGCTCCCGGTTGACCCGGCCGAAGCTTCCCGCCATGGCCTTTTCCCGCCCGAACAGCTGGATCACCCGCATCCCGGCCAGGTGCTCCTGGAGCGTCGCGTTGAGCCGGGCGACCCGGGTCCGGATGGCCCGGAACGAGGACCGGACATGCCGGCGGAAGGTGGCCACGGCGAGCGCCATCAGCGGGATCACGGCGAAGGCGACCAGCGCCAGCCGCCAGTCCACCGCCAGCATCATGGCCACGATGGCCACCAGGGTGAACACGTCCCCGAACACCGTCACCACGCCCGAGGAGAACAGCTCGTTCAGGGTCTCGACGTCGTTGGTGACCCGGGTCATCAGCCGGCCCACCGGATTACGGTCGAAGAACGGCACGCTCAGCCGCTGCAGGTGCCGGAACAGCGCCAGCCGGAGGTCACCCATGACCCGCTGGCCCATCCACGACGTCAGGTAGGCCTGGCCGTAGTCGCAGCCGAACTCCAGGACCAGCGCGGCCAGCGCCAGCAGCGCCAGCCGGAGCAGCATGGCCTGGTCGCCGGCCGGGACCGCCACGTCCAGCGCCCGCTGGGTGAGGAACGGGCCCACCAGGGCCAGCCCCGCGGTGGCCAGCAGGAGCACCAGCGCCAGCACCGCGGTCCAGACATACGGCCGCAGGTAGCCCAGCAGCCGCCGCATCAGGCGGGCATCGTACTGCCGCCCTTCCGGCTCGAGTTCGGCCTCAGGTTCCGCCATCGGGGATCAGCCGGCCGGGTGGGCAGCCGGTGCCGGGTCCACCGCCGGCTCCTCCTCGTCAATGGCGCGCGACTCCTTGAACCGGCCGTGCACCCAGCGGGAGAACACCAGGAAGCCGAAGGCGAGGGTGAAGTAGGAGAGGATCGAGCGCCAGATGAGGGTGTACAGCGGGCCCAGCTCCTTGGGCAGGTACACCGAGGCCATGACCGTGGTCGAGAGGATCTCGGCGAATCCCGAAGCCCCCGGCGTGGGGGCGAAGTAGAGCAGGAAGGTGATCAGGGTCTGCACCAGGAGCACGTCCACGAAGTGGGCTTCGATCCCCACCGCCCGGAGCGCCACATACCCGGCCAGCAGCTTGTTGGCGTGGGAGGGGCCCGAGAGCAGCGTGGCCCAGAACAGGCTCAGCCAGCCGCGCGGGCTGTTGAAGGCGAGGACGCTATGGTGGGCGTCGTCAATGCCCGCCCGGAGCGCCTCGATCCGCGCCGCCACCCGCCGGCTCCGCCGGGAGATCAGCTCCGCCAGCTTGTGCATCCAGTCCCGCACCAGCGCGGGGAACACGATCACCGCCACCAGGATCACCCCGATCCCCACGAACAGCCCCAGGCTCCCCAGGAACAGGTCGTAGAGGGTCAGGCCGAGCACGTTGCCATGGGAGCCGAGCGACCGGCCGGCGCCCAGCGCGATGGCCAGCGGGCCCGCCAGGGCGAAGAACAGCACCGTGGCAATGAACGACATCAGGGTGGTGGTGACCGCCATCGGCAGCGGCACCCCGGCCCGGCGCATGGCGTAGATCATCATCGGCCCGGCGCCGGAATTGAGCGGCGTGAGGTACGCCGCCCACGCCCCCATGCCGCCCGAGAGGATCATCCCCCCGATCGGCGGGTTGGGGTGCACGTGCCGGACCAGCACCCAGTTCCTGAGCCCGCCGCCAAACCAGTCCATCGAGGCGAGACCCACCCCCACCACCACCCACCCCCAGTGAATCCGGGTGACCGCGTGCAGGAAGGCCGGGAGGTTGTTGCCGTACAGGAGGACGCCGGCATACCCCAGCACGGAGATGCCCACGAAGACCGCAAAGCCGCGCAGCAGGAAACGCGGGGTGAGGACGGAAGCCATGTGGGCCGGAATCTAGACGGGCCGGGGAACCGGCGGAACGGTCCCGCCCGCGGCCGGGCCGGCCCGCCGGGGCCTCTCCCGCCACCTTATCTTCCCCGGGATGCCCGGCAACGTCATCAGGATCGTCAACGCGAGGGAGCACAACCTCCGCGGAATCACGGTGGATCTCCCCCGCCGGGCGCTGATCGTCATCACCGGCCCCTCCGGCTCGGGCAAGAGCTCGCTGGCCTTCGACACCCTCTACGCCGAGGGCCAGCGCCGCTACATCGAGTCGCTCTCGACCTACGCCAAGCAGTTCCTCGAGCGGATGCCCAAGCCCGTGGTGGACCGGCTGGAGGGCCTGGCCCCCGCGGTGGCCATCGAACAGCGAAACCCCGTGGTCTCCAGCCGCTCCACCGTGGGCACCGCCACCGAGATCTACGACCACCTCCGGCTCCTGTGGGCCCGCGTCGGGCGCCAGTTTTGCCAGGCCTGCGGCGCCCCGGTGCGCAGGGACACCCCCCAGTCCGCCGCCGGCGACGTGCTCGCCGCGGGCGGTAGCCGTGCCCAGGTCGCCTTTCCCCTCCCCGCCACCGCCCGGCTCAGTCACGCCGCCATCGTGGACAGCCTCTCGGCCCTGGGCTTCGTGCGGGTCATCGCCGACGGGGAGCCCCGGCACCTCGAGGATCTTCCCCCCGGCGCCGACCTCGCCACCACCACCGACCTGCTGGTGGTGGTGGACCGGCTGCTCCTTGCCGACGGGCCCGGCCGGCTGGCCGAGGCCATCGGCACTGCCTTCGCGGAGGGGGAAGGCATCGCCGTGGTGCTCCACGATGGCGGCCGGCTCCGCTTCACCGAGCGGCCCGCCTGCAGCCAGTGCGACACGCCCGCCGCCACGGTGACACCGGCCCTGTTCTCCTTCAACAACCCGCGCGGCGCCTGCCAGACCTGCAACGGCTTCGGCGCGGTCCTGGAGTACGACGAGTCGCTGATCGTCCCCGATCCCGGCCGGAGCCTGGCCGACGGCGCTATTGATCCGTGGACCAAGCCCCGCTACGAGAGCCGGCGGCGGATGCTCCTCAACGCCGCCCGGCAGCTGGGCGCCGATCCCGACCGCCCCTGGTCGAAGCTCACCGCCGGGCAGCGGCGCGAATTGCTCTTCGGCAAGGTGGGCCGCTACGTCGGCATCTTCCCGTTCCTCAAGGGCCTCGAGGTCAAGCGCTACAAGCAGTACATCCGGGTCTTCCTGCGGCAGTACCAGCTGGCCCGTCCCTGCACCGCCTGCCACGGCACCCGGCTCAACCCCCAGGCCCTTGCCGTGCGGGTGGCGGGGGAGACCATCGCCGCCGTGGCGGCCCGGCCGGTGGACGCGCTGGCGGCCTGGCTGGACCAGCTGGCGCTGAGCGAGTTCGAGCGCGACATCGCGGCCCTGATCCTCTCGCAGCTGGGCCAGCGGGTCACCTACCTCCGTGATGTCGGGCTGGGCTACCTCACCCTCGACCGCCTCACCCGCACCCTCTCCGGCGGCGAGGCCCAGCGCATCGCCCTCTCCAACGCCATCGGCTCCCGCCTGGTGGACGCGCTCTATGTCCTGGACGAGCCGTCCATCGGCCTCCACCCGCGGGACATTGACCGCCTGCTGGCGCTGCTCGAGCGCCTGCGGGACCAGGGCAACACCGTCATCGTGGTGGAGCACGATCCCGCCGCGATCCGCCGGGCCGACTTCATGCTCGAACTCGGCCCCGGCGCCGGGGAACATGGCGGACGGATCGTGTACGCCGGCCCGCTGGCCGGCGCCGGCGACTCGCTCACCGGGCAGTACCTCGCCGGCCGCAAGCGCATCGGCGTCCCCAGCGCCCGCCGGCGGCTGGGCCCCTGGCTCGGCCTGCGCGGCGCCACCCTGCACAACCTCCGCGGCGTGGATGCCGACATCCCCCTCGGGGCCCTCACCGCCGTCACCGGGGTCTCCGGGTCGGGCAAGAGCACGCTGGTCCACGACGTCCTCTACCGCCAGCTCGAGGCGCGCATGCACGGTGGCCACTCGGCCAAGGAGCACCTCGGCGAGGTGGTCGGCGCGCTGCGCGAACTCCGCGGGGCCGAGCACCTGGAGGACGTGCTGCTGATTGACCAGGCCCCGATCGGCCGGACCCCGCGGTCCAACCCCATCACCTACGTGAAGGGATTCGACGAGATCCGCGAGCTGTTCGCCGCGCTGCCCGAAGCCCGGCGGCGCCGGCTCACGCCGGCCTCGTTCTCCTTCAACATGGCCGGGGGCCGTTGCGAGAGCTGCGAAGGCGCCGGCGCGGTGCTGGTGGAAATGGTCTTCCTGGCCGACGTCTACGTCCCCTGCGACGCCTGCGGCGGGACCCGCTACCGCAAGGAAATCCTCGACGTGACCCTGCGGGGCGCCTCGATCGCCGACGTGCTGCAGCTCACGGTCGAGGAAGCCATGCGCCGCTTCCACCACCAGCCCAGGCTGGGCCAGGCGCTCTGGCACCTCCAGCAGGTGGGCCTCGGCTACCTCCGCCTCGGCCAGCCCGCGACCACGCTGTCCGGCGGGGAGGCCCAGCGGCTCAAGATCGCCCGGGAGCTGGCCCGGGCCGGCAAGCGCGGAGGCCGCCGCCTCTACATCCTCGACGAGCCCACGACCGGTCTCCACCTCGAGGATGTCCGGGTCCTGATCCACGTGCTGGAGCGCCTCGTGGACGCCGGCAACACCGTGCTCGTCATCGAGCACCACCTCGACGTCATCAAGCGGGCCGACTGGGTCATTGACCTCGGCCCCGAAGCCGGTGACGGGGGCGGCCGCATCGTGGCCCAGGGCAGCCCGGAACAGGTGGCTGCCGTCCCCGCCTCTCACACCGGGCGCTACCTCCGCGAGGTCCTCGCCGAGCCGGCCGTCGCGTCGTGACCCGCCGTCACGCCATCTATGCGCTGTGGGGGGCCTGCCTCATCTGGGGCGCGGCCTTCCCGCTCGCCAAGCTCGCCCTCGCCGATGCCAGCCCGATGGCGTTCACCTCGGCCCGGTTCCTCCTGGCCGCCCTGCTGCTCCTGCCGGTGCTCCGGGACATCACGCCGGAGGAGTGGCGCTGGGGCGGGGCGCTGGGCGCCCTGCTCGCGGTGGGGTTCGCCACCCAGACCATCGGCCTCGACTACACCACCGCCAGCCGGTCGGGATTCCTGACCGCGCTGTACATCCCCTTCACCCCGCTCATCGTCCTGCTGGTCTTCCGGACCCTCCCGGGACTGGCCGCCGGCGCCGGGCTGGTGCTGGCCATGTCGGGGATGGTCCTGCTCACCGGGCCCGCGGCGTTCGGGGGCGGCTTCAACCGGGGGGACCTGCTCACCGTGATCTGCGCCGTCGCGTTCGCGGCCCACATGGTGGTGACCAGCAGCGCCGCCCAGCGGGGCCGGGGAGAGCGCCTGATGGCGGCGCAGGTGATCGTCGCCGCGGTGCTGACCACCCTGGCCACCCCGCTCATCGAGACCCCCAGGCTCTCCTTCACCCCGCTCCTGCTCGGCGTCGTCGTCTTCGAGGCGGTGCTGGCGAGCCTCGTGGCGATCCGGTTGCAGCTGGCGGCCCAGCGGGTGCTGTCGCCCACCTACAGCGCCCTGGTCTTCACGCTGGAGCCGGTCATCGCCAGTGCGTTGAGCTATCTCCTGACCGGCGATCGGCTGGTGGCGCTGCAGTGGGCGGGAGGGGCCTTGATCGTGGCGGGAAGCCTGCTGCCGGAACTGACCCGCCTGCAGCGGCGTGCGCCGGCCTAGCTGCGCCCGGCCGGCTCCCCCCACCCAAGAGAAGAGTCAGGAGGCCGGCCGGCGGGCGCGAGGTGGCACGGCGTTGTCTGTTCGGGAGAGGAAACGTGGCGGTCGGAGCGCCGCAGCGTTGCGCCCGACGGGTTGCAGAGCCGATGCTGTGGCTCGCGGGAACGTCCGGCGGTGGACCGGTCTCGGGCCGGGCCCCAGGCGGAGGGAGCGCCTAGGACGCCGAGGCCCGCCGGGCCGCGGCCGCGTGGCCCATGCCGGCCCGCCGGAGGACCGCATCAGCCTCCCGCAGCATCGCCTCCGTGGCGTCCCAGTCGAGGCAGGCGTCGGTGATCGAGACGCCATAGGCCAGCGAGTCCACTGAGGCCCCCAGCTTCTGGCTGCCCCCATGCAGGTGGCTCTCGACCATCGCGCCCATGATCGGGGAACCGCCCGTGGCCACCTGGGCCACGACTTCCTGCAGCACCCCGGGCTGACGGGTGTGGTCCTTGTTGGAGTTGCCGTGGCTGCAATCCACCATGACCCGGGAGGGCTGCCCCCGGCGCGCGCACAGCAGTGACGCCTCGGCCACCGAAGCGGCATCGTAGTTGGTCCGGCCGCCGCCGCCCCGCAGCACCAGGTGGCGCTCCGGGTTGCCGGTGGTGTGAACCACCGCGCCCCGGCCGTCGTCGTCCATGCCGAGGAAGGTGTGGGGGGAGCCCGCCGCCTCAAGGGCGTCCAGCGCGATCTGCAGGTTCCCGTCGGTGGTGTTCTTGAAGCCGACCGGCATGGACAGCCCGCTGGCCATCTCCCGGTGGGTCTGGGATTCGGCGGTCCGGGCGCCGATGGCGGTCCAGCTCACCAGGTCGGCGATGTACTGCGGCACCACCGGGCCGAGCAGCTCGGTGGCGGCCGGGAGCCCCAGCTCGGTCACCTCGAGCAGCAGCGAGCGCGCCACCCGGAGCCCGGTGGCCATGTCCCGGGTCCCGTCGAGGTGAGGGTCGTTGATCAGCCCCTTCCAGCCGATGGTGGTCCGGGGCTTCTCGAAGTACACTCGCATCACCAGGCACAGCGTCGCCGAGAGTTCGGTCCGGAGCCCGGCCAGCCGCTGGGCGTACTCCAGCGCGGCCCGGGGGTCGTGGATCGAGCATGGCCCCACCACGACCAGCAGCCGGGAGTCGCTCCCGCCGAGGATACCCCCCACCTCGCGCCGGCCCTCGAGCACGGTGGTGGCCGCCCGCCGGGTCAGCGGCAGCTCGGCGAGCAGGGTCCTGGGCGCCACCAGCGGCTCGAACCGGGTGACGTGGAGGTTGCTGGTTTCAGGAACGAACGGCTGCTTCGGCGACATGGCTCTATGCATGGCGGTCACAAGGGAGCATAAACATGCAGCTGGCAGACTGGTCGCGCCAGAGCCCGGCCGGCCGTACCTTCATCTCTCCCATGCCCGAACTGCCTGACATCCGGCTCTACCTCCACGCGCTGGAGCCCCGGATCCTGGACCGCCCGCTGGCCGGGATCCGGCTCCTGAATCCCTTCCTGCTGCGGAGCGTCGAGCCGCCCCTGGAGGCGGCCGGGGGGCGCCGCGTCGTCTCCCTCGGGCGGATCGGGAAGCGCATCGTGCTGGGCCTCGAGGGCCAGCTGTTCCTGGTCATCCACCTGATGATCGCGGGCCGGCTGCGGTGGCTCAAACCCGGGGGCAAGCCTCCCGGGAAGCTGGGCCTGGCCTGTTTCGATTTCCCGGACGGAACCCTGGCCCTCACCGAGGCCGGCTCCCAGCGGCGGGCCTCGCTCCACGTCGCCGCGGGCGCCGGAGCGCTGGCCCGGTTCGACCGCGGTGGCCTGGACCCGGAGCGCGCCTCGGCGGAGGAGTTCGCCGCCGCGCTCCGGCGGGAGAACCACACCCTCAAGCGCGCGCTCACCGATCCCTCGATCCTCGACGGCATCGGCAACGCCTATTCCGATGAGATCCTCCACCGGGCCCGGCTCTCCCCGTTCATCCTCACCTCCCGCCTGACGCCGGCGCAATGCGACCGCCTCCACGCGGCGGC
Organism: uncultured Gemmatimonadaceae bacterium; assembly: GCA_964501735.1. Taxonomy (GTDB): domain Bacteria; phylum Gemmatimonadota; class Gemmatimonadetes; order Gemmatimonadales; family GWC2-71-9; genus JADJOM01. Next base: position 8,768 of record CAZCVG010000030.1, read on the forward strand.
GCGAACCGTGCTGGCCGAGTGGTCCGCCCGGCTGATCGAGCAGGCCGGCGGCCGCTTTCCGGAGAAGGTCACCGCCTTCCGGGAGGGCATGGCAGTGCATGGCCGCTACCGCCTCCCCTGCCCGGCCTGCGGCGGGCCGGTGCAGCGGATCCGCTACGCCGCCAACGAGACCAACTACTGCCCCGCCTGCCAGACCGAGGGACGGCTCCTCGCCGACCGGGCCCTGAGCCGCCTCCTGCGGGAGGACTGGCCCAGGACGGTCGAGGAACTCGAGGAACTCCGGAGCCCGCGCCCGTGAGGCCGGCGCTCGTCCGCGACATCGGCCGCTGGAGCCTCGCGGCCCTGGTGCTCAACGGCGTGATCGGCAGCAGCGTGTTCGGGCTGCCCTCCGTCATCACCGGGCGAGTCGGCCCGGCCAGCCCCTACGCCTGGCTGGTCGCGGCACTCGGCATCGCGGTCATCATCGCCTGCTTTGCCGAGGTGGCCTCGCGTTTCGATGAGGCCGGGGGGCCATACCTCTACGCCCACGCCGCCTTCGGCCGGCTGGCCGGGATCGAGATGGCCTGGTTTGCCTACCTCACCCGGCTCACCGCGTCCGCCACCAACGCGAACCTGTTCGTCATCTACCTGCGGGAATTCTGGCCCGGTGCCGCCGAGCCGCTCGCCAACCGGCTGGTGCTCGCCGCGGTCGTGGTCCCCCTGGCCATCCTCAACTACCGCGGGGTCCGGCAGGGAAGCCGGCTGAGCAACTGGGTGATCGTCCTCAAGCTCCTCCCGCTGGCCGCGTTCGTGATTGCCGGATTGATCCTGGCAGTACCCCATCCCGCCGAGCCCGCCGGCGCCGCGGCGCCGCTCCTGCGCGACTGGCTCGACGTCATTCTGCTGCTGGTCTTCGCCTATGGCGGCTTCGAGGCCGCGCTGGTGCCCCTGGGGGAGGCGCGGCAGCCGCGCCGGGATGCGCCGTTCGCCCTGTTCCTGAACCTCGGGGTCTGCGCCGTGCTCTACTTCCTGGTCCAGGTCGTGGTCAACAGCGCCCTCCCCGATCCTGCCGCCACCGACCGGCCGCTCGCCACGGCGGCGGCGGCCTTTCTCGGCCCCTTCGGCGGCACACTGATGGCGGTGGCGGCCCTCGTCTCGGTCTACGGCTATCTCGCCGGCGCGATGGTCAATGTCCCCCGGCTCACCTATGCCATGGCCGAGCGCGGTGATCTTCCGTCTGCCTTGGGCCGGGTGCACTCGAGGTTCCGCACGCCCCATGTTTCGATTGTCCTGTTCGCGGCGCTCGTCTTCCTCCTCGCCTCCTCCAGCACCTTCCTGCAGAATCTCACCCTCTCCGCCGTCTCCAGGCTGCTGACCTACGGCATGGTATGCGCCGCGCTGCCGGTGTTCCGTGCCAGGGACCGGGCCAGGACCGCGCCCAAGGTCCAGTCCGCCGGCTTCGTTCTCCCGGTCGGGCTTCTCTGGGCCGCGCTCGGCATCGGATTCTCCCTGCTCATGGCCACTCGCATGACGGAGAAGGAGTCGGTGGTCCTGGTCGCCACCCTGGCGCTGGGGCTGGTGAACTGGCTCTGGACCAGGCGGCGCCCGCCCGGCACGGGCCCGGTCGCCGGGAACGGTGAATAATGGAAGTCCGCGGGGCCGCGATTCGTTTCGAAACATCCAGGCGCTCCGCCCCGTTCTCCCCGAGATGAAGATCCCCCTCCCGGCTTCGGTCGTCGTCGGCTTCGCCACCCTTCGCGCCAACCCCCTTCGCACCACCCTTTCCACCCTCGGCGTCGTGATCGGCGCCGCGTCGCTGGTCGCGGTGCTGTCCCTCAGCGATGGGATGGAGAAGTTCGTGCGGGAGCAGATCGCCCAGTCCACCGACGTCCAGTCTGTCCTGGTGGCCGCGAAGACCTCGGTTACCGTGGATGGCCAGACCTTCCCGGTGGAAGGTTATCCGGTCTTCACCCCTCGCGATCTCGAGGAGCTGGTCTCCGTCACTCCTGGAGCGGATCTCGCCACCTTGACCGTCATGGGCCGGTCCGGCATCAGCGGCCCGGGCGGCAGCGCGAATGAGGTCGGGATCGCAGCGACGCTCCCCGGGCTCGCGGCCGCCATGGGGATGGAGTTCGCTGCCGGACGGTTCTTCACCCCGGCCGAAGCGGACAGCGGCAGCACCGTGGTGATCCTCAGCCACGCCCTCGCCGGGCGCCTCTCCGGCAAGCCCGCCCGCGAGGCCGTGGGCACGACCGTGAGGATCCGGGACACGGAGTGGCGGATCGTGGGCGTACTGGAAGAGGTGGATGGGGAGCAAGTCGGCACAGCGTTCGTCCCGATCCAGGGCGCGGGTAGGGCCCTTGCCCCCACCCCGACCCCGCGGGCGCCGGTGATCGTGCTCCAGGCGCGCACCCTGGAGGACATCACCCCGGTCAAGGAGTCCGCCGAGCGGTGGCTCGCGGGGCGCTATGGCGACTGGAAGAAAGTGGCCCGGGTGGAGACCAATCAGGCCCGCCTGGAGCAGGTTCAGCAGGGGATGGCCCTCTTTCGGGTGTTCATGGGGGCCATCACCGGGATCTCGCTGCTGGTGGGCGGGATCGGCATCATGAACGTCCTGCTGGCCTCCGTCACCGAGCGCACCCGGGAGATCGGGGTACGCAAGGCCGTCGGCGCGAGCAGGGGGGACATCCTGGTGCAGTTCCTGGCCGAGTCGGTGACCATCTCGGGCCTGGGGAGCGCCCTGGGCGCCGCGCTCGGCCTGGCGGGGGCATTCGCCATCACCGCGTTCATGCGCCACGAGACCGAGGCCCAGGTCTTCGCCGCATTCACCTGGGGGACCGTCCTGATCTGTGCGCTCGCCGCCCTGGCCGTGGGCCTCACCTTCGGGCTCTACCCCGCCCTCCGGGCCTCCCGGCTCTCCCCCATAGACGCGATCCGGCACGAGTAGCCGGCCGCTCGTCAGCCCCCTCCCGTCCTACCAGAGCTCACCAACTTCCCTTCCGTCCTACCCGAGCTCACCAACCCGCCCGTCCTACCGAGCTCACCCATTTATCGAGGGGGCGGCCGTAGCAGCAGGCGTCCGGCACCCGTTGGGGTGCTTCCCTGAAGGGACGACTCGAGCAACCGAACAGACTGCGAAGCACTGGGTCGTCGTTCCCCGCCCGACCCCGTCTGCCGGTTCGAGGTGCGGCGCGGGCCCTCCCACCATCCTCGTTGGCGTTGTCCGTCGCCGGACCACCTCCCAGGGGTGGCCGTTCCCAGGGAGCCGGGGGAGAAAGCAATAACGGCTTAGGCAAACTTGCCTAAGCCGTTGTCTTGCTGAGGTTTTGTATGGTGCCGAAGGAGCTCCCGAGGCAGGACTCGAACCTGCGACCCGCTGATTAACAGTCAGCTGCTCTACCAACTGAGCTACTCGGGAAGGCGCGCGAGAGAATACCAACACCGCCCGCAGAGATCAAGGCGGCTCGGGAGCTCGTAGTACAAGCGACACTAATGCGACACTTACAAATAACTATAGCGACACTCGCATGCCTTTCCGGCTCATCCTGGTCGCGCTGGGGATCTGGGCAGGTCGAAAACCGTCGCAGCGGCGTCTTCTTGGGTCACCTTGCAAGTGATTATTTCACAGTAAAATACGAATACAGTGAGCAGGTACTCGCATTATCTATTAGCGAGCGAGCGCTCACAACTACAAACCGATAGCGCAAGCCCGGTTTCGCCCGAATCCGCCGCTGCCGGTTTGGCGTCTAAGTCCTTGTTGAAAACGCCTTTACATCGTCAGCCAGTACCGTACAACCGGTCCCCCTCTACCTTTGAGCCCATGTCGATCCACCCGCTGGTCGGTCACCATGTCGCCCGGGATCAGGTTCGGAGGGCGATTCAGGAGTCGCGGTTCCCCCAGATGGTCCTGCTGACCGGGGCCCCGGGAGTCGGCAAGCAGCGCTTTGCGCTATGGATGGCGCAGGGGCTCCTCTGCGAGGGCCCCGGCGCGGCCCCCTGCGGGGCTTGCGGGCCCTGCCGGCACGTGGCCGGCCTGACGCACCCGGATGTCCACTGGTTCATGCCAGTGCCCAGGCCCAAGGCCCAGGATCCGGACAAGGCGGTGGACGAGCTGGCGGAGCTGATCGGGGAGATCGTGGCTGAGCGAAGGGAAACCCCGCTCTACCAGGCGGCGGACGGCCTGGCCGGGCATTTCGTGGCCACGGCTCGGCTGCTGCAGCGCCGGGCCGCCCTGACCCCCGTCATGGCCCGACGGAAGGTGTTCATCGTGGCCGAGGCGGACCGGCTGGTCCCCCAGGAATCGAGCCAGGAGGCGGCCAATGCCCTCCTCAAGCTCCTGGAGGAGCCGCCCGCGGACAGCCAGTTCATCCTGACGGTGGCCGACCCGAGCCGGCTCCTCGCGACCGTGCGCTCGCGGCTGGTGCCGCTCCGGCTGGGCCGGCTGAGCGCCACGGAGGTTGAGGAGGTCCTGGTCTCCGGAGGGAAGCCGGCCGGGGCGGATGTGAAACGGATGGCCGCAGTGGCCGAAGGGTCTCCCGGAAGGGCGCTGGGGCTGGGAGACGAGGCCGCCAAGGCCCAGCGGGCGGTGGACGAGCTCCTCCGGGCGGTCACCACCGGGGGTGCGGCGCGGGCCGAGCGGGCGCTGAAGCAGGGGCCCTGGGCGGCGCGAGGCGACTTTACCGCGATGCTGGATGCTCTGGCGGACACCCTGGGTGAGGCGGCGCGGGCGGCCACGGGCGGACGGCCGCGGCAGCCCTTGCCGGAGCCGCTGCTCAAGCCCAGGCCGGTGGCGGCGCTGGTGGCGGCGCAGGAGCGGGTGGCGCGGGCCCGGGAGGCGGCTCAGGGGAACGTGAACCCCCAGCTGCTCCTCATGGTACTGGCGGACGACCTGGCCGAGGTGCTGTGAGTCTGAGTCACGTGGACAACACCGGCCGGGCCCGGATGGTGGACGTGGGCGAAAAGCCCGTCTCCCGGCGCACGGCCCTGGCCGAGGGGGCGGTCCGGATGAGCGAGGAGGCGTTCGCGCTGGTCCGGGAGAACGCGATCGCCAAGGGGGATGTGCTCCGGATCGCGGAGGTGGCTGGCACGATGGGCGGGAAGCAGACGGGGGGACTGATCCCCCTCTGCCATCCGCTCCCGCTGGACCAGCTGGCGGTGGAGTGCGAAGCGGACGCCGGGCTGCCGGGCGTCCGGGTGCGGGCCACGGCGGTGGCCACCGGCCGCACCGGAGTGGAAATGGAGGCACTGACCGCGGTGTCTGTCGCCTGCCTGACCGTCTACGACATGGTCAAGGCGGTTGACCGCGGGATGACAATCGAAGGCATCCGCCTGCTCGAGAAGACCGGCGGAACCCGTGGCGACTGGCACCGGCCCTAGCGGGGCGCTCCCCGCGTGGAACCCGGCGCCTGGCGCCCTCATTCAGGAGGTATATGAGTATCGAAGAGCCTGATCCGTACGGACGGACCCGCTGGACTCGCCGGCTGCTGGCCCGTGGCGCGGCCCTGCTGGGCGCCACCCTTCTGGTCAGCGCCCTGGCCGGTTCGAGCGCCCGGGTGCGCGCGGCCGACGAGGCGGTGCCCCCCACGCTCGGCATGGTCGCCGACGAGGTCCGGGCCGTGGCCCGGCGGCTGGAGTCCACCAAGAGCGAGCTGGCCATCACCCGGGTCCAGGTGGACCGGGCCAACGCGGTCATCCGCTATTCGTCCCGCTACCAGATCCCGGCGGACCTCGCGGCGGACATCTATGACATCGCGCTGAGCGAGGGGATTGACCCCGAGATCGCGTTCCGGCTCATCAAGGTGGAGAGCAACTTCAAGCCCAAGGCGCTCTCGCCCAAGGCCGCGATCGGCTTCGCCCAGGTGCAGCTCGCCACGGCACGGTTCTACGAGCCCGGGCTGTCGGAGGAGCAGCTCTACCAGCGGGACGTCAACCTCCGCATCGGGTTCCGGTTCCTCAAGGATCTGCTCCGGCGCTACGGCGGCGACATGGAGCTGGCGCTGGTGGCCTACAACCGCGGGCCGGGCCGGGTCGAGGAAATCCTGCTGCAGGGCGGGGATCCGTCCAACGGCTACGCCGAGGCCGTCCTGAAGGGCACGAAGCACCAGCCGGCCGCGCAGTAACCCGGCGGTCCAGCAAGCAGCAGCAAGAAGAGGGTGGGATCCGGCGAGGATCCCACCCTCTTTTTCACCGGGCAGCAGGTCGTTACTGCGGCGGAATCGCGATCCGGGCGCCGGCCTTGAGGACCGACCGCGAGGACATGTCGTTGGCCTCCCGAAGCGCCGCCACGGTGACGCCGTACTTCTGGGCGATGCCGGACAGCGTCTCTCCCCGGCGGACCAGGTGGCTGGCGGGGCGCCCGGCCGATCCGCCCGCGTCGGCCGTCGCCCCGGTCCCCTCGACGGCCACGGCGGCGGCCGGGGCGGGCACGCGGATCACCTGCCCGGCCCGGAGGATGTCGCTCCGGGACATGGCGTTGAGGCTCCGCAGCCGGGTGACGCTGGTGGCGTACTTCTCGGCAATCCCCGAGAGGGTCTCGCCGCTGCGGACCTTGTAGCGGATGGTGGTCGAGGTGGCCGTGTTGGCCCGCACCGCCGGCGTGGCGGGCTCCGCGGCGTTGGGGACGTAGCTGGTGGGTATCACCAGGCGGGTCCCGATCCGGAGCCGGTTCATCCGGACCCCGGGATTGGCCTGGCTCAGCAGCGTGAGCGAGACCCGGTACATCCGGGCGATGCCGCCGCCGGTCTGGCCCTTCGTGACGACATGCTCGACGAAGTGCACCCGTTCCTTCTCCGGCAGGTCCGCAAAGCGCACCGTGGCGCGCTCGCCGGTGCCAACCGGCAGCCGGACCACGCTGGCCTGCTTCGGCGGGGTGACCAGCCGGAGGAAATGGGGATTGAGCTCGCGCAGGGCCGCCACCGAGGTGTCGGCGAGGCGGGCCAGGACGTCGAGGCCGGTGGCGTCGGGCACGATGATCGAATCGTAGCTCATCGGCTCGATGCCGGTGGCCCGCTCGAAGCCGTACTTCTCGGGCTGCTTGGCGATGAGCGCGGCGGCGATCAGCTTGGGGACGTAGTCCTTGGTTTCGCGGCGGAGGTAGCGGGTGTCGTAGAGCCGGAAGAAGGTGGCGTCCACGTTGTCCTCTTCCTCCTCGTCGCCGGGCAGCCGCCGGAGCCCCCGGCCCACCTTGCCGGCGCCGGCATTGTAGGCCGCCGCCGCGAGGTACATCGAGCCGAACCGGTCGCGCAGGTCGGCGAGATGCCGGGCCGCCGCGTCGGTGGCGCGCATCGGGTCCCGCCGCTCGTCCACCCAGGTATCGATCTTGAGCCCGTAGAGCTTGGCGGTGCCCCGCATGAACTGCCACATCCCGGTGGCCCGGGCCCGGCTCACCGCGGTGTTCGAGTACCCGCTCTCGATCAGGGCCAGATAGACCATGTCCTCCGGGACGTTGTACTCGCGCAGCTTGGCCCGGATCATCGGCTCATAGCGCGGCAGGCGCTGCAGCCAGATGCTGAACCGCTCCCGCGCGGGGCCCTGGAAGAAGTCCAGGTAATACTGGACCCGGGCGTGCGACCCGTAGGTGGACACGTCAATGTCGTAGGTGACCTCGGCCGCCACCGCATTGGCCCCGCCGGGAACCGACTCGCTGTCGCCGCCCTCGAGCCCAGAGTCCTGGGCTGCGGGATGGGCGTCTGCCAGCTGCTCGAGGATCACCGCGTCCGCCGCCGAGTCGGCGGCCTCCGAGGCAGGAGCGGCGGGCGGGGCCAGCCGGGTGTCTGCCGGGGCAGGCTGGGCCTGAACCGACTCCGGCCGGGGCTCGGCACGGGCCGAGGGGTCGGCCGCCGGCGCGCCGCTCGCCGCGGGAGCCGGGGTGGCCGGGGGCGCGCTACCGGCGCAGGCGGCCAGCAGGAGCAGAGTGGCCAGGCCAGAGAGCTTCATGGTCCGGTCTGCCTTTCGAGGCGAGGTGGCGATCGCCCGGAGGGGCTATCGCTCAGTGTTCAGGATCGAGACCAGGCCGGACGTGCCAGCCGGCCGGAGGTTCCATCCGGGATAGCGTGCAAGAAACCTGCGAGCCGCGAAAAAAGGAACCCCGCTTCGGCGCTCGTTCGGGGGTAGCAGGAACCGGGGGGTGGCCGCCCGGGCGAAGTGAAATGAACCGGGACTTTCTCCAGATGCGCCGAGGGCGGGCAACGCCGCGTCAGCGCATGAAGAAACGGTTACCGAGGATACGGTTGGTGGCGTTGAGGACCGCGAGGGCCGCACCCCGAGAGGGGTCGGCATCGGGGGTGAGGTAGCAGCCGACCAGGCGCTGCCCGGCGCTCTCCTGCGGGATCGCCAGGGAGACGATGACCACGTTGGAGTCGAACGCCCGCACCGCCTTGACGCCCAGCAGCTCGAACTTGAGCTCTCCCTTGACCGCCTTGTCGAGGGCATGGACGCAGGCCTCGGCGGCACAGCGGAGTTCGCCAGCCTGGGAGCCGAGTCCTTCCGACTCGCCCTGGTACTCCTCGGCATCCAGCCATGCGAGGACCACCTTGGCCCGGCACCGGCCGTTGGGCAGCCGGTCGAGCACAAAGTCGGTGAACTTCACGCGGTCAGGAAGTCGGGAGGCGGCCATGCTCAGGGGAATAGGGACGAAGGTGCCGGGTCAGCGTGCCGCAGGAAATGCGAATCTTGTGCCTCGCATGGCCCTGTCGGTCTTGACCGGCGCGGGTGTGATCCCTGGCCAGTGGGCCCATCGCGACCGCGGCGGCACCACCCCGCCAGGGGGGGCCAGCGGTGCTACCGGTCGGAGGCGGGAGGTTCCAGCTGACTGGCGAGGACCGCGGCCACCCGGGCGTCGCTCAGGCGATCGGCCTGGGCGTACAGGTCGGAGCGTGACGTGGAGTGGAGTCCGGTGCTGGCCCACACGCTCCGGCGGGCCGACCCGGCGCAGCGGCAGCTCAGCATGAGCCGCCAGGCGTGCGCATCACCCACTCGTTCGGCAACGGGCGCCACCGACCAGGTGGTATCGCCCACGGTAACTTCCTTCCACGGCATGACCAGGTCTCAGCGAGTCGGCAAGGGGTCGCGAATGTGCCCCCCGGTCCCGGCGCTGTCAAGGAGGCCGGACACCCCGGAATGGCAGCTGGCCCCGCGCGTGATGCGCGTCACGCTCCCCGCACCAGTTTCTGGAACCGGGCGCGGAGGTCGCGGGTGACCGGCCCGGCCTTGCCGGCGCCAATCAGGCGGCCGTCCACCAGCCGGATGGGGGCCACCTCCGCCGCAGTGCCGGTGAGGAACGCCTCCTCCGCCGTGTAGAGGTCGTAGCGGTTGAGCATGGTCTCCACGACCCGGTACCCTGCCTCCTGGGCGATCTCGATGATCACGTCCCGGGTCACGCCCTTGAGCAGGCCGGCATAGACCGCGGGGGTGTAGAGCACGTCGTGCTTCCACACGAAGAGGTTCATGCCGGTGGCCTCGGCGATGAACCCGCCGGCATCCAGCATGATGGCGTCATCGGCGCCGGCGTTGGTGGCTTCGACCTTGGCCAGGATGTGGTTGAGGTAGTTGAGCGACTTGACCCTGGGGGACAGGGCTTCGCGCTGGTTGATCGGGGTGCCCGCCGTGATCAGGGTGAGCCCCTGCTCGTAGCGCTCGGGGGGCCAGATGGCGATGACATCGAAGATGATGATCACCGTGGCCTTGGGACACTTGCGGGGATCGAGGCCGAGGTCCCCGACCCCGCGGGTGATGATGTGGCGCAGGTAGCCGTCCTTGAGCCCCGAGCGCCGCACCCCCTCCTCGGTCGCCGCGATCATCTCCTCGCGCGACATCGGCACGGTGAGCATGATCGCCTGGGCCGAGTCGTACAGCCGCTCCACGTGCTCGTGCAGGCGGAAGGTCCGGCCGCCATAGACCCGCATCCCCTCGAAGACGCCGTCTCCATAGAGAAGCCCATGATCGAACACCGAGATCCGGGCCGAGTCCTTGTCGAGCCACTGTCCGTCGAGGTAGATGAGGGTCACGAGCCTGTCCTTGTCGTATCGGTGCGCCGGCGGCGAGTCGCTTCGCTGGAACCGGGGAATGTCGCGGGCGGGAGTGGCGATTGGAAGGGGCGGGCGCGGCGCCCGGGCGCCCGCCCACTATCGGCAATCGGGGATCTGGTGTAGATACCGGCAGGTCCGTGATGGCACCCGGCGCGGATGGCCGGAGGTGGGAACCGCAGACCGGGAACCGGGGGCCCGGCGCGGGCGCTGTACATGAGGGCGGTGGGACTCGAACCCACTACCTAGAGATTAAAAGTCTCTTGCTCTACCTGTTGAGCTACGCCCCCGCGGTGGCCAAACGTGGGGGGACCGGCGGGGAAACTCAAGGCCGGCGGACCAGGGAGGACCCATGCGCGTCATCCGCATGCTGCTGTGCGCCGGGCTGCTGGCCGGCGCCGCCACCCCGGTGGCGGCCCAGGACCGGGACGACGACCGCTGGCAGATCACCCTGGAAAACGGCGAGTACGTCTGGGACATCCGCCTGGTCCGGCTGGCGGGTGACGCCCTGATGTACCGGCGGCAGGGCGACACGGCGAGCGTGAGCGTGCAGCAGATCCGCGAACTCCGGCTGATCCGGAAATCGGTGATGCGCATCGGCGAGGGCGCCGGCGCGGGTGGCGCCATCAATGCCCTCACCGGCAGCGACGACGAGATCTACGAGATGCAGACGCTGGACTTCGCGGCACGCATCCGGACCATCCAGCAGATCCTCCTGGTGCATCCGCCGAGGTAACCCCCCGCCGCCACCCGCCGGGAGAACGCTGCCGCCGGGGCGGCGCCGCTGCCCGCGCGCCATGCCTGACAGGAGTAACCTCGCCAGCCGGGGCCCGGCGGAACGGCGGCGGATTCCTGCCCGCGTGGCCGCCCGCTGAGCCGATGCCGACCATCTCGAGGACGAAACTGACCATGCTGAGTGCTGCCATCCGGGCGGGCCGCCAGGAGATGGGCCAATGACCGCCCCCCGTCCCCCGAAGCCCCGGCGCACCACGCCAAGCCGAACCTCCCGGCCGCAGCCGACGGCCGAGGCGGTCACCGAGGTGCCGCAGCCCACGGTGACGCTCATCGTCGGCACCGACACCGGCGTGGGCAAGACCTTCGTCACCGCCGCCCTGGCCCGCGCGATCCGGGCCGCCGGGCAGGCGGTGGTGGCGGTCAAGCCGATCGAGACCGGCTGCGACGGGGAGCCCGGCCCGAACGAGGATGGGATGCGGCTGGCCGCCGCGACCGGCCAGACCGGCCCGCTCCGGGCGCTCGTGCGGCTGCCCGGCGCGCTGGCGCCGGCGATCGCCGCCGACCAGGCGGGCCTGCAGATCGACTACGAGGACCTGGTGGCCCGGACCAGGAGCCTGGCCGTCCCAGGCACCGTCCTGCTGGTGGAGGGAACGGGGGGCGTCATGTCGCCGCTGACCTGGAGCGACAATCACCTCGACCTGGCCCACAGCCTGAGCGCGAAGGTCCTGCTGGTGGCGGCCGACCGCCTGGGCACGCTGAGCCACACCCTGATGGCGCTGCGCGTGCTGGCCGCCGAGCGGGTGCCGGTGCTGGGGGTGGTGCTCAACCAGCCGGGCGAGGCCGACGACAGCACCCGGACCAACGCCGGCGCCCTGCTGCGCCTGGCCGAGCAGGTGCCGGTCGTGTCGGTGCCGCGCCTGGCCGACGACCGGCAGGCGGCGGAAGCGCTCAAGGAAGTGGCGGGGTGGATCCTGCCGTAGCCGACCCGCGGGCGGCCGCGGCCTCAGCGGGTGATGAGTTCGAGGGTGAGCTGGGCGACGGGCGCGAAGCTCTGGCGGTGGTGGGGAGTGGTTCCGAGTCGCCCGAGCGCCATCACGTGGGCCTCGGTGCAGTAGCCGGCATTGTGGTCCCAGCCGTAGCCGGGATAGCGGCCCGAGAGCCGGCGCATGAGGCGGTCGCGCACCTCCTTGGCCACGATGCCGGCCGCGGCGATCGAATAACACCGGGCGTCGCCCTGGACCAGCGCCTCGTGCGGGTGGCCGCACTCCGGCAGCGGCAGCCCGTCGATGATCACCGACACCTCCGCCGACGGGCCCAGGGCCGCCTTGGCCCGGTGAATGGCGCGCCGCATGGCGAGGGCGGTGGCCTGGCGGATGTTGAGCCGGTCGATCTCCCGCACCGAGGCGGCGGCCACGCTCACCCGGGCCGCGCTGGCCAGGATGCGGGGCACCAGCCGGGCCCGCTGCCGGGCCGTGAGGGCCTTGCTGTCCCGCACCCCGCGCACCCGGCGGGCATGGAGGGGAAAGACGGCGGCCGCGACCACCACTGGACCAGCCAGGGGGCCGCGGCCGACTTCATCCACGCCGAGCAGGAAGGCGTGGCGCGACCACGCCGCCTCTTCCCAGTGGAGCGACGGTGCCGGGGGCACGGCCGCCTCGCCGCTAGACGCTCTCGCGCTTTTCCCGGATGCGGGCGGCCTTGCCGCTGACCTTCCGCAGGTAGTACAGCTTGGCCCGGCGGACCCGGCCTCGGCGCACCACGTCGATGGTGGCGATGCTCGGGCTGTGGAGCGGGAAGACCCGCTCGACCCCGACGCCGGCGGACACCTTCCGGACCCGGAAGGTCTCGCTCACGCCCCCGCCCCGCTTGCCCATGCACATGCCCTCGAAGGCCTGCAGGCGTTCCTTGTCTCCCTCGCGCACCCGCACCATCACCCGGATCGTGTCGCCCGGCGCGAAAGCCGGGAGGTCCGTCCGCAGGCCCTCTCGGGCCACCGCCGCCATGCGTTCCATTACTTCCTCCTCAAGAATCCCCGCGCCTAGTGGTGGCGCGCTTCGAAGTCTGCCCACAAATCCGGCCGCCGTTCCCGGGTGAGGCGCTCGGCCTCGGCCTGCCGCCAGGCGGCGATCTCGGCGTGGTTCCCCGACAGCAGCACTTCCGGCACCGACCGGCCCCCGAACGTCGCGGGCCGGGTGTAACTGGGCGGGCTCAGCAGCCCGTCGTAGTGCGAGTCGCCGCTGGCCGACTCATGGTCCCCCAGCGCGCCGGGGAGGAGCCGCACTACCGCATCAATGAGGCAGAGGGCCGCCGGCTCGCCGCCGGAGAGGATGAAGTCACCGAGCGACAGCTCCTCGGTGGCCAGGCCCTCCGCCACCCGCTGGTCCACGTCCTTGTAGTGCCCGCACAGGAGGGTCAGGCGCTCTCCCAGCGAGAACCGCACCG
>CAZCVG010000031.1:0-21748 GCA_964501735.1 uncultured Gemmatimonadaceae bacterium
GGGTCGTGGTGGACAAGGACAACACCACCGTGGTGGACGGCAAGGGCAAGGACGACGACATCCAGGGCCGGATCGCCGAGATCAAGGTCGCCATTGACAAGTCCACCAGCGACTACGACCGCGAGAAGCTCCAGGAGCGGCTGGCCAAGCTCTCCGGCGGTGTCGCGGTGATCCACGTCGGCGCGGCCACCGAGACCGAGATGAAGGAAAAGAAGGCCCGGGTCGAGGACGCGCTGCACGCCACCCGCGCCGCGGTCGAGGAAGGCATCGTGCCGGGCGGCGGTGTCGCCCTGCTGCGCTGCCAGGCCGTGATGGACAAGATCAAGGGCACCGAGGACGAGAAGATCGGCACCGAGATCATCCGCCGGGCGCTGGAGGAGCCCATCCGCATGATCGCCCAGAACGCGGGCGTCGAGGGCTCCATCATCGTGGCCAAGGTCAAGGAGTCGAAGGACAAGAACTTCGGCTACAACGCGGCCACCGACGAGTACGAGGACCTGGTCAAGGCCGGCGTCATTGACCCGACCAAGGTCACCCGCACCGCGCTCCAGAACGCGGCGTCCATCGCCGGCCTGCTGCTCACCACCGAGTGCGTGGTGGTGGAGCGGAAGGAAGAGAAGCCGGCGCCCGCCGCCCCGGGCGGCGGCGGCATGGGCGGGATGTACTAGCCCACGGCACCGGGGCGCCTTGCGCCCGGCGGCGGCCGGCAGGAGGTCCCGGGGTCTCCCGGGACCTCCTGTTTTTCGGGCGGGGCAGCCCGCTTATCTTTGGAGCCGTGGGCGGGACGCCCACGGCAACGTCTCACGGAGGAGAAGGTGGTCATGCGCGTACCGGTTCTGATGCTCTCCGGGCTGCTGCTGGCGTCGGCCCCGCTGGCGGGGCAGGCGCCCGCGCCGGTGCTCGGCACCTGGCAGGCGGACCTCAAGGAGGACCGCAAGGATGCCCCCCGCACGGTGGTGGTCCGGCCCGACTCCAGCGCCAGTTATGGCACCGAGACCGTCCGGTGGCGCCTCAAGCCCGACAGCATCATGCTGGCGCTGGGTGGCGAGTGGGTGACCTACCGCCTGCAGATCCGGAGCAATCGCCTGACCCTCTCCGGCGGGGACCTCACCAAGCCGGTGAGCCTGACCCGGATCGGCCCGCCCACGGCACGGCCGGACAGCATCGCGGTGCCGCCGGACCCCGACACCGAGTAGGCCGCGGCCGAGATCGGGCACAGCAAATGGGGGACGTCCGCCTGGACGTCCCCCATTGTCGTGCCGGGCCGGCGTCAGCCCACCAGGATCGGCTCGAGCGGCTCTGCCTGCCGCGCCACGTGCAGGGTGGTGGCGTGACCGTCGCGCCTGAGCACGGGCTCGACCGCCGCGCGGGCCTCCGCCTCGCTGTTGCAGCGCTCGCTCAGGTGGGCCAGGACGACCCGCCGGAGCTCGGCGTGCAGCAGTTCCCCCAGCAATTCGGCCGCCGCCCGGTTGGAGAGGTGCCCGGCCGAGCCGGCGATCCGCTCCTGGACCACCGGCGGGTAGGTGCTGGTGCGGAGGCGCACGTCGTCGTGATTGGCCTCGAGGACGATGGCGTGGGACTCCCGCAGGAGGAACCGGACCGCGGTGGTGGGACGGCCCAGGTCGTAGGCCAGCCCCACCCGGTGCCCGCTGGCGGTGCGGATCGAGACCGCCACCGGCTCCGCCGCATCGTGCGAGGTGGGGCAGGCCTCGATCTGGAAGCCGCCCACGGTGATTGCGCCCATCAGGGCCAGCGGCCGGAACTCCACCCCGGACATCCGGGCCCGGACCCGGTCCCAGGTCCCCGGCGCGGTGATCACCGGGATGCCCAGCGTGGCCGCCAGGCGGGCGGCGCCGGCGGTGTGGTCGTTGTGCTCGTGGGTGATCACGATCCCCTTGAGGCACCGCAGGTCGAGCCCGCCCTTGGCGGCGCGCCGGGTGATCTCCCGGGCACTGAAACCGGCGTCCACCAGCAGGGCCTCGCCACCCGACCGGATGGCGAAGGCGTTGCCGCCCGAGCCCGAGCCCAGCACGAACAGCGTGGTGTTCATCGCCCCGTGAGGCGGCGATAGCTGGCCACCAGGGCGGCGCGCCGCTCCGGCGTCAGGGTCACCTGGCGGCGGGGCAGCACCCGTTCGGCCACCCGGAGGAACCCCTCCTCGGACATCAGCTCGCGGCCGTCGCTCCCCCAGGCGAAGGGCCGGACGTGCTTGGGGAGGGCAGAGGGGCCGAAGACATTGGCCCCGGCGCCGATCACCGTCCCGGTGGGGAGCAGAGTTCCGATGGCGGTCTTGGCATGGTCCCCGATGAGGCTGCCCAGCAGCTGGCGCCCGGTGGGCAGCCGGTGGCCCTCGACCTCGAGCGCGACCTCCCCGTAGGTGTTCTTGAGATTCGATGTCGTGGTGCCGGCGCCGAGATTCACCCAGTGACCAAGCACGCTGTGGCCCACGAAGCCGTCGTGGCTCTTGTTGGCGTATCCCAGCATCACCGTGGAGGAGACCTCTCCCTTCACGCTGCAGCGGGGGCCGAAGGCCGAGGCCCGCAGGTGCTCACCCAGCAGCCGCGTGCGCTCCCCGGCGAACAGCGGACCCTCGAGCCGGGTGCCGTGGCGCACCTCGACTCCGCTCTCGAGGACGATGGCGCCGGGCCGGGTGTCGAACACCACCCCGGGCTCCACCTGCGCCCCCCGGCACAGCACCAGCGCCGGGTCGCCCAGGACGATGCTGCCGGTAGGCACCGGATCCACGGTGCCCGCGGCGAAGCCGAGGCAGTCGGCGGCGAGGAACCGCTCCAGCGCGGTGAGCAGGTCGAAGCAGCCGCGGAGCAGCAGGCCGTCCACCTCCAGCGCCTCGCCGGAGTCGTGCGGGGCCTCCCACCGCTCGCCCGGCCGGACCACCCAGCCGACGGTGACCCCCTGATGCACCAGGCGCCGGGTGCCGGGCGCGAGGATGATCGGCGCCCCGGTCGGGGCGAACCACGCCGCGGCCACCACCGCCGGGCCGGTGACCGCCGGCTCGGCCCGGACCGGCGGTTCCTCCCCCTCGTGGAATCCCTCCACGTGCCGGCCCAGGATCGCGCTGGTCTCCGCGTCTAGGCCGGCCTCCCACCGCTCGCGGATCTTCCAGACCCCGGCGCTGAGTTCCGAAAGTGGGCGCACGCCGGTGAACGGCGCCCAGGCGGGGCCGGGGTCGGAGGGCTCGAGCAGGAAGAGTGGCGGGGTGGTCATGGGGCGGGGTCTGCCGCCGGGGGCGCGTGCCGCCCGCTACGGAATGTCCCGAACCTCCGGTGGCAGCTGGTCGAGAATGGCCTTGAGCTCGGCGGCGCGGCGCCGCGACATCACCAGGATGCGGCCGTTGGCGTGGACCACCACGACGTCCTTGACGCCGCTGACCACCACCGGGTCCCCCGCCGACCACACCACGCAGTCCTCGGTCTCGGAGAGGTACGCCGGGCCGACAGCGACATTGCCGTGGCTGTCGCGCCGCCGCACCCGCGGCAGGGCATCCCAGGTGCCGACATCGTCCCAGGTGAACCGGCCCGGAACCATCGCCACCGCCCGGCTCCGTTCCAGCACGCCCACGTCAATCGAGACGGGCGTGAGCCCCGCGAAGAACCCGGCCACGTCGCCGGCATCGAGCCGGCCCAGGTGGGGCGCCATCTCCGGGGTGTGCCGCTCCACCTCATCCAGCAGGCACTGCGCCGTCCAGGCGAACAGCCCGCTGTTCCACAGGGCGCCGGAGGCCATGAGGTCGAGCGCCGTGGCCGCGTCCGGCTTCTCGGCGAAGCGGGACACGCTCCTGGCCACCTCATCCAGGGCATTCCCCGGGACGATGTAGCCGAATCCCGTGTCCGGGCGCGTCGGCACGATGCCCACGGTGACCAGCCGGCGGTGACGGACCGCCGTGGACAGCGCCTGGGCCGCGCTGTGGCGGAAGGACTCGGCTTCGCGGATGGACCAGTCGGCGTGGAGCGAGAGCACCTCGGCGTCAGGGTCGCGGCGCCGGGCCTCGTGGGTGGCCCAGACCAGTGCCGGCCCGGTGGATGCCGCGCGGGGCTCCACCAGGACGTTTTCCGCCGCCAGGCCGAGGACCCGCTGCATCGTCGGGGCGAGGGCCTTGCCCGTCACCACCAGCACACGCTCCTTCGGCACCAGGCCCTCCAGCCGGGCGATCGCCTGCTCGGCGGTGGACTGGGGCCCGGCCAGGGGCAGCAATTGCTTCGGGGAGGCGGGAGTGCTCAAGGGCCAGAACCGGCTCCCCGAGCCTCCCGCCAGGATGACCGCCCAGCGCATCGAATGGGATGAGGCTAGAGGAGCGTGGCGAGGTCCGGCGCCTGGCGCCGGAGCTCGAAGAGCAGCGCGCCGATGTTGGTGGACCGGGGGGCGAGGATGAAGAGCTGGCCCTCGTTCCCCAGCGGCCGCACCACCGCCAGCCGGTCCTGGAATTCCAGCACCGTGGCAGAGAGCGTGTCGCACTGGGCTGCCTGCCCCAGCCGCCGCGCCCCGGTCGCGAAGGTGGCCGCGAGGGCCGACACCGCATCGGCGTCCACCTGGGCGCGTCCGGCGCTGTCGATCGGCAGCCCGTCGCTGGACAGCACCACTACGGCATCCACGTCCGGACGGGCCGCGAGGCCCTGCACAACGTCGCGCAAGCCAGCCATTGGGGACTCCGCAGCGGAGGGGGAGAGCAGTGCGCATTGTACCGGGGCAGGAGGGGCGAAGTCAAGGAATCACTGTGGGTTGACCCCCTCGGAGCCCTCCGATAGGTTCCCCCCCATGCCATCACCGATCCGGACCCTGGGCGTGGCCGCGCTTGTCATCATGGCGGCCTGCAGCCAGGACAGCGGGATTCCCGACCCGACCATTCCCAACGCCATTGACACCGTGACCCTGTGGTCGCTCACCGATGGCCCGCTGACCCAGCCCACGGCGTATTCGGTCAACCAGCGGGACGGCGTGCGGACCTGGGAGGCCGGATCGGGGTTCGAGTTCGCGTACGACATCGGCGACGATGGCCGGAGCCGGTTCCTGCCGCTGGAGGTGCTGGGGCTGTCGCCGGGCAGTTCGCTCCGCCCCGGCCTGAAGCGCTCGGACGTCGGCTTCGACCAGATGCGGCGGGCCCCGCTCAACGGCTACATCACCCAGGACAGCATCCTGATCGCCGAGGGGGACCTGTTCTTCGTCCGGACCACGGTCAGCACCTGCGCCCTGTTCGGCGTGCCACTGTACGGCAAGCTCGAGGTGCTCGACATTGACAGCGCCGCCGGCACCGTGACCTTCCAGGCCCTCACCAACCAGAACTGCACCTATCGCAGCCTGAACCTCGGCCTCCCGTAATCCCGACCGGCCGTGATTGACATCAAACTGCTCCGCCAGGACGCCGCCGCCGTCCGTGCTGCGCTCGCCCGCCGGCTCGACCCGGCCCTCGACGCCACGCTGGGCCGGCTGGCCGACCTCGACCGCCGCCGCCGCGAGGCCCTGACCCGGGTCGAGGGGCTCAAGGCCGAGCGGAACAGCGCCAACGCCGAGGTGGCCCGGCGCAAGAAGGCGGGCGAGCCGGCCGACGACCTGCTGGCCGCGCTCAAGCGTTCCGGCGAGGAGGTCAAGCTGCTCGACGGCGAGGTGCGCGACATTGACGCCGCCCTCGACCGGGACCTGCTCACCGTGCCCAACCTCCCGCTGGCCACGGTGCCTGACGGGGATGCCGCCGCCAATGCGGTGGTCAAGGAGGTGGGCCAGCGGCCGGCCTTCGCCTTCGAGCCGAAGCCCCACTGGGAGCTGGGCGAGGCGCTCGGCCTGTTCGACCTCCCCCGCGGCGCGAAGCTCACGGGGTCCGGCTTCCCGCTCTTCACCGGCCGGGGTGCCCGCCTGGTCCGGGCGCTCGCCAACTTCATGCTGGACCTGCACACCACCGAGCACGGCTACCAGGAGATCGCGGCCCCGTACCTGGTCAACCGGGCCTCGATGACCGGCACCGGCCAGCTGCCCAAGTTCGAGGAAGAGCTCTACCTCGTCGGGTCGGACGACCTGTTCCTGATCCCCACCGCCGAAGTGCCGATCACCAACATCCACCGCGACGAGATCCTCGACGGCGCCGCGCTGCCGCTCGGCTACGTCGGCTGGACGCCCTGCTTCCGGCGGGAGGCGGGCGCGGCGGGGAAGGACACCCGCGGCCTGATCCGGGTGCACCAGTTCGACAAGGTGGAGATGGTGCGCTACTGCCGGCCCGAGGACAGCCCGGCCGAGCACGAGCGGCTCACCCGGGCGGCGGAGACCGTGCTGGAGCGGCTGGAGCTGCCCTACCGGCGGGTGGCGCTCGCGGCCGGCGACACCGGCTTCGCCAGCGCCTGCACCTTCGACCTCGAGGCCTGGGCGCCGGGCGTCGGCGCCTGGCTGGAGGTGTCCAGCTCGAGCACCTTCACCGACTTCCAGGCCCGGCGCGCCAGCATCCGCTTCCGGCGGGAGCCGGGCGCCAAGCCGGAGTTCGTCCATACGCTCAACGCCTCGGGGCTGGCCTTCCCCCGGACGATCATCGCCCTGCTGGAGCACAACCAGCAGGCCGACGGGTCGGTCCGGGTACCGCCGGCGCTGGCGCCGTACCTGGGCACCGACCGGCTCGCCGCGCGTGCGTAAACGCGACCTGCGCCGGTACGCGCCGGCGCTGGTGGTCCTGCTGGTGGTGCTCCTGGCGGGCCTCTCCGCCGGCTCCGGCTGGGTGGTGCTGCAGCACTTCCGCCGGGATGCGGTCTCCCTCAGCCGGCTCTATGCCGGCGTCTTCGCGGGGCTGAACGACCCGCAGCCGGGGGGCCAGGCCGATGCGCTGCTCCGCCTCGGGGAGCAGGTCCGGCGGGCAGGCATCCCGCTCATTGTCACCGACACCGCCGGCCGGGTGACCGCCGCGGCCAACCTCCCGTTCGAGGCCGCCGTGGACGACCCGCGGGTCCTGGCCTACGCCGCCTTCCTCGATCGCGAGAACCCGCCCATTACCGAGCCGGCCCTCGGCACGCTGCATTACGGGCCGGTGCCGGCCAAGCGCCAGCTGACCCTGCTCACCGTGCTGCAGGCGCTGATCCTGGTGATCATCGTGTCGGTGGGGTTCGCCGCCTACCGCAACGCCATGGCGGCGCAGCGGGACCGCCTCTGGGTGGCGATGGCCCGCGAGGCCGCCCACCAGATGGGCACACCGCTGATGAGCCTGCAGGGCTGGATCGAGCAGCTCCGTTCCCGGGCCACCCCGCCGCCCCACCTGGCCACCCACCTCGCCGCCGACGCCGAGCGGCTGGAGCGGGTGGCCCAGCGGTTCGAGCGGATCGGCCATCCCATCCGCCGCGAGCCGATCGACACCGTGGCGCTGGTGCAGAAGGTGGCGGCCTACTTCCAGCCCCGGCTGCCCACCCGGGTCAACCGGATTGACCTCCGCGTGGAGCTGCCGGCCACCGCCCCCGTGGTGCTGGGCGACCCTATCCTGCTGGAGTGGGCACTGGAGTCGCTGGTCAAGAATGCCATTGACGCCCTGCAGGGCCAGGAGGGCACCATTACCATCCGGGTGAGCGCTGAGCAGGAAGCCGCGGTCATCCGGGTGGTGGACACCGGCCCCGGCGTCCCAGGGGAGCTGCGCCGCACCATCTTTGACCCCGGCATCACCACCAAGACCGGCGGCTGGGGTATCGGCCTGGCCCTGGCGCGCCGCGTGATCGAGGACTCTCATGGCGGGGATTTGATGCTGGAACACATCGAGCCCGGCGCCACCTTCATGATCCGGATCCCCATGCATGAGCGGTAGCCCCACCACCCTCGCCGGAATGGCCAGCCTCAACCCCGCCCAGCGGGCCGCGGTCGAGCACGTCCACGGGCCGCTGCTGGTGGTGGCCGGCGCGGGCTCGGGCAAGACCCGGGTGCTCACCATGCGGATCGCCCGCCTGATCGACGAGACCGGCGTGCCGCCCCACCGGATCTTCGCGGTCACCTTCACCAACAAGGCCGCGGGAGAAATGAAGGACCGGGTCGGCCGCCTCCTCGGCCGGGACCCGTCCGGCCTCTGGATCGGCACGTTCCACTCGCTGTCGGCCCGCCTGCTCCGGCGGGAGGCTGAAGCGCTGGGCTTCACCCGCCAGTTCACCATCTACGACGAGGACGACCGCCTCGGCCTCATCCGGCGGCTCATGGAGCAGCAGGGCCATCCCACCAAGCTGTTTCCGCCCAAGCTGGTGCAGTCGCTCATCTCCGGCGCCAAGAACCGGATGACCGGCCCCGACGAGCTGGCCACCGCCTCGCCGTTCGACCGGGTCACCCAGGTGGCCGCCCAGGTCTACCGCGCCCTCGGGCCGGCGCTCAAGGCGGCCAACGCGATGGACTTCGACGACCTCATGCTCCACCCGCTCACCCTGTTCCGGGAGCGGCCCGACCGGCTGGCCTTCTACCAGGACCGCTTCGCCTTCCTGCTGGTGGATGAGTTCCAGGACACCAACGCCGCCCAGTACCGGCTGGTGCGGCTGCTGGGGGAGCATGGCAACGTCTGCGCGGTGGGAGACGACGACCAGTCCATCTACGGCTGGCGCGGCGCCGACGTCCGGAACATGCAGACCTTCCGGGAGGAGTTCAAAGCCACCACCCTGGTGCGGCTGGAGGACAACTACCGCTCCACCGGGATGGTCCTGGATGCCGCCAACGCCGTCATCGCCGACAACAAGGGCCGCATCGGGAAGACCCTCCGCGCCAACCGGGCCACCGGGGAGACGGTGGTCGTGCTGGCCGCGGCCGACGAGCGGGATGAAGCGGAGTGGATCGTGCGGGAGTTCCGCACCCGGCAGGCCGCGGGCGACTGGCTCTGGACCGAGATGGCGGTGCTCTACCGCACCAACGCCCAGTCCCGCGCCCTGGAAGAGGCCTTCCGCCGGGCCGGGGTCCCGTACCGGATCATCGGGGCCATCAGCTTCTACGATCGCCGGGAGGTGAAGGACCTGCTCGCCTACCTCCGGCTGGTGGCCAACCCGGCGGACGACGAAGCCTTCCTCCGGGCCGCCCAGGTGCCCAAGCGCGGGCTGGGGGAGTCGAGCCTGGCCATCCTGCAGGACGCCGCCCGCCGCTGGTCCAAGCCGATGCTGGCCACCGCCCACAGCGCCGAGCTGGTGCCGGACCTCCGTCCCAACGTCCGGGAAAACCTGCGCAAGTTCGGCCAGCTGATCGAGGACCTCCGCGAGCGGGCCGCCCACTGGCCGCCGGCCCAGATCCTCGAGCAGGTGATCACCGCCATCGGCTACGAGCAGGTGCTGCTGGCCGAGGGGCCGGAGGGCGCCGACCGCTGGGAGAACGTCCGCGAACTCCTGGCCAGCGCGGCGGAGTGGTCGGAGGTGGTGGAGGCCCCGGACGATGAACCGGCCACCCCGCTGGAGCGCTTCCTCGCCGAGGCGGCGCTGCTCTCGGCCAACGACAACATCGCCGGGGCCAGCGAGGGGGTTACGCTGATGACCCTGCACACCGCCAAGGGCCTGGAGTGGCCGGTGGTGGCGCTCTCCGGCATGGAAGACGGGCTCTTCCCGCTGGTGCGCGGGGACGAGCAGGCGGACGGGCTCGAAGAGGAGCGCCGGCTCTGCTACGTTGGTATCACCCGGGCCAAGGACAAGCTCTACCTCTCGTGGGCCCGCGCCCGGCGGCGGGGCGGGGAACTCCGGCCGGGGCGGCGGTCCCGCTTCCTCGACGCCCTGCCGCCCGGGGTCATCGAGGAGAAGCGGACCTCGAGTCTCTGGGTCCCCAGTTGGAGCGCGGCGGCGGCGCCGCGGCGCGCCGGGGGCGGGGCGGGGCGTTCCGCCTGGCGCGACGACGACGACCTCCCGCTCCGCAGCGCCCCGGAGCCGGCCGAGGAATCGCAGGTGGCGCCGCGCTACGTGAAAGGCGAGCGGGTCCGCCACCGGCGCTTCGGCAGCGGCACCATCCAGGGACTCACCGGCACCGGCAAGGACCTCAAGGTCGCGGTCCGGTTTGACAGCGAAGAGCACGGCACCAAGCAGCTGCTGGTGGCCTACGCGGGACTCGAACGGGAGACGGAGAGCGCATGACGATCGGCCGGGACGTGGTGCTCAAGGTGGCGCACCTGGCGGAACTGGACGTGGCCGAGGCGGACCTGCCCCGGCTGGTGGAGCAGATGGGCAACATCGTGGGCTTCGTGGAACAGCTCAACGAGGTTCCCGCCGGGGACCAGGCGCCGCCGTTCCTCGCCGGCCCGGCGGCGGTGACCCTCCGGCCCGACGAGCCCGGCGCCGTGCCGCTGTCCTTCCCGCCCTCCGAGATGGCCCCGGAGTTCACCCGCGGCCTGTTCTCGGTGCCCCGGCTGGGCGCCATGGAGGCCGAATGAGCGGCGTGCGAGTCATCGCCGAGTCGGTGGCCGGCGGGCGCACCTCGGCGGCGTCGGTGGCCCGGGAGGCGGGACGCCGCCTCGGCGCCACCCGGACGCTCAACGCCGTGCTCCACTGGGACCAGGCTTCGCTGGACCGGCAGGCTGCCGGACTGGATGCCCTGACCGGTGGCCAGCGCCGGGCCCTGCCGCTGGCGGGCGTCCCGGTGGCCCTGAAGGACAACATCGTCACCACCGACGGGCCCACCACCTGCGGGTCGCGGATCCTGGCCGGCTATCAGTCGCCCTACGACGCGACGGTGGCCAGCCGGCTGCGTGCCGCCGGCGCCATCATCGCCGGCAAGACCAACCTCGACGAGTTCGCCATGGGCTCGTCCACCGAGCACTCCGCCTTCGGGCGGGTGCATCACCCGCTCGATGCCGGCCGTGTGCCGGGCGGCTCTTCCGGCGGCTCCGCGGCGCTCGTCGCCGCGGGGGTGGTGCCGGCGGCGCTGGGTTCGGAGACCGGCGGATCGGTGCGCCAGCCGGCCAGCTTCTGCGGCATCGTCGGGGTGAAGCCCTCGTATGGACGGGTGAGCCGGTTCGGGCTGGTGGCGTTCGGGTCCTCGCTGGACCAGGTGAGCGTGTTCGGCCAGACCGTGGACGACGCGGCCCGGGTGCTCTCCGTCATCAGCGGCCATGACCGCCACGACGCCACCAGCGCCGCCCTCCCGCCGCTGGAGCTGGAAGCGCCGTTCCCCGACCTCCGCGGCCTCACCTTCGGCATGCCCCGGGAGTACTTCCCCCCCGACCTCGACGGCGGCGTGCGGGCCGGGCTGGACCGGACCGCGCACCTGATCCAGTCGCTGGGCGGGTCGGTGGTCGAGGTCTCGCTGCCGCACACCCGGTTCGCGGTGCCCTGTTACTACATCGTGGCGCCCGCCGAGGCCGCGGCCAACCTCGCCCGGTACGACGGAGTCCGCTACGGCCAGCGCCGGGTCGGTCCCGAGGGAGACATCCGCGCCCTGTACCGGGCCACCCGGGGGCAGGGGTTCGGTGCCGAAGTCCAGCGCCGGATCCTGATCGGGACCTACGTGCTCTCGTCGGGCTACTACGACGCGTACTACCGCAAGGCCCAGCAGGTGCGGGCCCTCCTCGCCGACGACTTCCGGCGGGTGTTCGCCGAACAGGGCGTGGACCTGCTCCTCACCCCGACCACCCCGACGCCCGCCTTCCGGGCCGGGGAGAAGACCGCCGACCCGGTGGCCATGTACCTGGCCGACATCTTCACCTGTTCCATCAACCTGGCCGCCCTGCCGGCGATGAGCCTGCCGGTGGGCCGCGCCGAGGGCCTGCCGGTCGGGGCGCAGCTGGTGGCGCCGATGTTCGAGGACGCCCGCATGCTGGCGGTGGCCCGGACCCTGGAAGCGGCGCTGGACGCCACCGGGGAGGTGCGCTGATGACCTGGGAGACCGTCATCGGGCTCGAGGTGCACGTCCAGCTCCTTACCCGCACCAAGATGTTCTGCGGCTGCATCAACCGCTTCGGCGCCGAGCCTAACACCCTGGTCTGCCCGGTCTGCCTGGGCCTCCCCGGCGCCCTGCCCGTGCCCAACGAGCAGGCCCTGCGCCTGGCCACCCGGGCGGCGCTGGCGCTGGGCTGCACCGTGCACCACACCAGCATCTTCGCCCGCAAGAACTATTTCTATCCCGACCTGCCCAAGGGCTACCAGATTTCCCAGTTCGACCAGCCGCTGGCCACCGGCGGGAGCCTGGCCATCGAGTCGCCGGAGCGGGGGCGCCTGACGCTGGGCATCACCCGGCTGCACGTCGAGGAGGACGCCGGCAAGTCGCTGCACGACCGGCTCCCCGGGCGCACCGCGGTGGACCTCAACCGGGCCGGCACCCCGCTGGTGGAGATCGTCAGCGAGCCCGACATGCGCAGCCCGGCCGAGGCCCGGGCCTACCTCACCGTCCTCAAGCAGATCCTGCTCTACTGCGAGATCAGCGACGGCAACATGGAGGAAGGCTCGCTCCGGGTGGACGCCAATGTCTCCATCCGGCGGCCCGGCGACCCGCTCGGCACCAAGACCGAAGTGAAGAACATGAACAGCTTCGCCAACGTGGAGCGGGCCCTGACGGTGGAACGGGACCGGCAGGTGGCGCTGGTGGAGGGCGGGGGCCGGGTGCAGCAGATGACCCTGC
Organism: uncultured Gemmatimonadaceae bacterium; assembly: GCA_964501735.1. Taxonomy (GTDB): domain Bacteria; phylum Gemmatimonadota; class Gemmatimonadetes; order Gemmatimonadales; family GWC2-71-9; genus JADJOM01. The sequence continues at coordinate 12,532 of CAZCVG010000031.1, forward strand.
TGTTCAACGCCGCCTCGGGCGAGGTGCGCCCGATGCGTTCCAAGGAGGAGAGCCACGACTACCGCTACTTCCCCGATCCCGACCTGCCGCCATTGGTCCTCAGCCGGCTCTGGGTGGAGCAGCAGCAGGACGCCCTGCCCGAACTGCCGGAGGCCAAGCGCCGGCGCTTCATGACCGCGCACGGACTCCCGCCCTACGATGCCGGGGTGCTGAGCCAGGAACGGGCGGTGGCCGATTACTTCGAGGCCGTGGTCGCCGCGGGGGTGGAACCCAAGACGGCCGCCAACTGGATCATCAACGAGGCCCTGCGGGACTACAACGAGTCGGGCGGCTTCGCCGTGGCGCCCAGCCGGCTGGCCGCGCTGGCCGGGCTGGTCAGGGACCAGACGGTGAGCAACCAGGCCGCCAAGCGGATCTTCACCGAACTGCTGGCCAGCGAGGAGTCACCCCGGGCCGTCGCCGACCGGCTGGGGCTGGTGCAGGTGGGGGACGCCGATGCTCTCGGCGCCTGGGTGGATGAGGTGCTGGCGGCCAACCCGAAGGAAGTCGAGCGCTACAAGGCCGGCGAGACCAAGCTGCTGGGCTTCCTCCAGGGTCAGGTCATGAAGAAGAGCCAGGGCAAGGCCGACCCCCGGAAGGTGCAGGGGATGCTGCAGGAAAAGCTGAAGTAGCCTGACGCCTGGCGGGCGAATGGGCCGCGTCCCGAGGGGGCGCGGCCCTTTCTATTGCGCCGGCACAGTCGCCGCCTCCACTCCTCCACCCGGAAGCGCCAGCACGCTCATCGGGTCCACTGTCACCCCGCCGTAGCGCATCACCCAGTGCAGGTGCGGGCCGGTGACCCGGCCGCTCTGGCCCACGTCGCCGATCCGCTGCCCGCGGGTGACGGTGTCCCCCGTGGCGACCCGGGCCCGGTGCAGGTGGAAGTAGGCCGAGATCAGTCCCTCGCCATGATCGAGGTAGATCACCGTGCCGGCCAGGTAGAAATCGGCCACCAGCGCCACCCGGCCGTCGTTGGCGGCGTAGACCGGGGCCCCGACGGCGCCGGCGAAATCGGTTCCCATGTGGCGGCTGGCAACCTTCCCGTTGTAGACCCGCGCCGTGCCGAAGGCGCTGGTGATCCGGCTCGGCCGCGGCCGCAGGAACGGCTCCGACCAGAGCGCTGGCGTATGGTGGGCCTCCCGGCTCACCTCCCGGGCCATGGCGATGTCCCGCGCGATCCGGACCCGCGCCGCCGAATCGGGCTCCGCCATCCCGGGAGCGACCCGCAACTCCTCGCTCTGGTAGGCGCCCCGCGAGACGCCGATCGCAGTCACCACGGTGTCGGCACCGCCCTCACGGAGGAGCACCAGGCGGATGGGCAGGGAATCGCCGCCGTCAATCGGCACCGGCATGAGTCCCTGCCAGATGACGCCGTCCCCGCTCCGGAGGTGCAGCGGCTCATCGGCCACCTCGCCGGCCACCCCGGAAACCACGGTGGCCACCGTGGGCGTCACCCGGATGCGGGCGACAGTCCCGCGCACCGGGACCGCCGGAACGGTTTCCACGGCCACCTGGGCGGCCGCCGGCGGGGCCGTGAGGAGCAAGGCGACTGCCGGCACCCATCTCATGGTTCTGCCCTGCTTCCGCCAACCAGGCGGTCGGTCTCGGCCTGGGCCTGGTGCAGCAGGCTCAGACGCTCCTCCAGCTCCCGGGCTGCCTCGAGGTCGGCGGTGAGGGCAGCGGGGACTGCCGACCCGGCGTGCAACCGGAGCAGCCCGAGCCGGAGCGACTCCAGCAGGGCCACGGTCTCGCGCAGCCGGTCGGCCCAGAGCGCTCGCGCCTCGGCCAGCGGGGCGGCGCCGCCGTCGCCGGCCGGGGCGTCGTTGCCGAACAGCGTCTCCGGCGCGGCCCGTACGATAAGATCGTCCAGCTCCTCCACCTTCCGCCGCATCGCCTGGGCCTGAACGGTGAGGCGCTCGATCTGAGCCGGGAGGTTGGCGAGGTCGCGGCGCTGCTCCGCCGGCAGCGCCCGGAACAGCGACTCGGCCGCCTCGCCCAGGGCGATCTCGGTGGGCCGGTGCAGGATGTGCTCGGGAGCGCCGGGCCGGGGCAGCCGCCAGCTCGCCAGCCTGACGATCAGCCGCCCCACGGGGCCGTTCCAGAACCGCTCGCGCCATTCCGCCAGCCGGTCGCGCACCGGCATGACCCGCCCCGGGATAAACATCCCCGCCGCGGCCCCGAGCACCGCCACACCGGCCAGGGTCATCCAGATCCCCTGCAGGATGCGCCCTGCAATCCCGTTGCCCGCCACCGGGAGCAGCAGCCCGACACCGATCACGCCCCCGAAGCTCCACCACGCGATGCGCCGGATCCAGCGCCCCAGCCGGCTGGGCGGCCCGCCGATCTCGAACGCCAGCTCCTCCCGCTGCCGCTCGGCCAGGTTCCGCATGGCCAGCAGCAGGTCGCTGGGCGTGTACCCTGCGGCGAACACCTTGCGGGTCTGCCGGAGCCGGGCCACCAGGTACACCAGCCACGGCGCGGCGATCACCGCGCCCATCGTGAGGAGGAACCCCGCGGTGCTCGCCTTGCCGCCCTCCACCGCCAGCACCACGGCGCTGAGCGTGGCCGGGAGGCCCCAGATGGCCGACCACAGCCAGAGCGCCCCGCGGGACTGATTCCCCTTGGTGAGCCACACCCGGAGCGGCGCCGGCAGTTCGGCCGGCCCGGCGGCGAGCTGGTCGAGCGCGCCGGCCAGTTCCTCGGCGGTCTGGAACCGGGCCGAGGGGAAGGGTGAGAGGCAGCGGTCAATGGCCCGGCCCAGCGCCCGGGGCACGTGCGGCGCCACCTCGGCCACGGGAGGCGGCGCCCCGGCCATCTGCAGGCGGATCAGTTCGGGGAGCGCCGCCGCGGGGTAGGGCAGCCTGGCCGAGACGGCGAGGTAGCCCACCACCCCCAGCGAATAGAGGTCGGTGCGGCCGTCGAGGGCCTCGCCCCGGGCCTGCTCGGGGCTGAGGTAGGCGATGGTGCCGGCGAGGCCCGACTCCGCCGGATCCCCGCGCTCCGGCGCCGCGATGCCAAAGTCGGCGATCAGCGCCCGCCGCCCCCCCGCCTCGAGCAGGATGTTGTCAGGCTTCACGTCCCGGTGCACCACCCGCTCGCTGTGCGCGTGCCCCAGCGCCCAGGCGATGTCGCGGAGGACGGGGACGATCTCGCGGGGAGGGAGGGCCCCGCGCCCCAGCCGGACCGCGAGCGTCTCGCCCGGGACATAGGCCATCACGAACCAGACCAGCGCGCCGGACTCCTCCACGGCATGCACCGGGACGATGTTGGGATGGGAGAGCCGGGCGGCGGTCCTGGCCTCGCGGAGGAAGCGGGCCCGCAACTCGGGCCGGACCGCCAGCTCGGGCCGGAGCAGCTTGAGCGCCACCAGCCGGTCCAGGGCGACGTCGCGGGCCAGATAGACGATGCCCATGCCGCCGCGGCCCAGCTCGCGCTCGAGCGAATACCGGCCCGCCACCGCCTCCTGCAGCTCCAGGAACAGCCCATCCGGCTGCGGCGCGGCCGCGGTCATGGCGGCGGGGAACGGTCGGAGGCCCGGCGGCCGTGAAACCACGGCTTCTTGAGCCGGGCCGCCTGCCAGAACTCGAGGGGGCGCTCCGGCAGCCCGAAGGCCTCTTCCGCCCGGGCCTTGAGGCGGGCCGGGTCGCGCCAGCCGCCGGCGAGCAGCACATCGCGGCGCATCCCCTTGGCCAGGCGCAGCGGCTTCTCCCCGGAGGGATCGAGGCGGCGCGGCTCCGCCCGCGGCTGGGCCAGCATCTGCATGATGTAGTCGAACGACAGCGCCATGTGCCGGTCCACATCGTTCACCGGCAGGTCCCAGCGGCTCCGCCGCTCGGCCACCTGGAAGGCCCGCTGCCACCCCTGCATCTCGGTCAGGTGCACCATGCCGCGGAACAGCCGGCGGTTGGTCCGCACGCTGAAGATGGTGGGCGAGATGATCTGGTCGAGGTGGGCATCCGCCGGGGTGTGGTCGAGGAGGATGACTTCCTTGGCGGTGCGGGCGAAACTCTCGCCCAGCGGGGTCTCGAACCGGCTCTCCCAGTACGAATGCCCGAACCCGCTGGTGGAGCTGGTGAGGAGCAGCTGCCGCGGCACGAAGTAGTTGTGGGCCACCACGTCGGCGGCCAGGTGCGACAGGTAGCCCAGCCCGAACGCGCGCAGGGCGTCGGTGCGGGCCAGGTCGTGAATCTCCTGGCCCACGTGCCAGTGGTGGCAGTGCCGCCCCACCGGCGCGTACTTCTTGGCGATGGAGCTGTCGGCCGCGATGTTGCCGTAGAGAAAATCGAAGGGAAAGGCCCGCAGCAGGTCCGCCGATGCCGCCGGCAGCAGCTCCAGGTTGGCCAGGACCGCCTCACCCAGGTAGATGTGGGTGCCCGGCGTCCACGCGAGCAGCGGGTCGGGCCACACCAGGGCGACGATCGCCACCAGGGCGAAAGCCGCCAGCAGACGGGGTGCGCTCAACGGCGGCGCCCGCGGCCCATCAGGCGCCGGAGGCGGGCGTACCAGCCGGCGCCGCTCCGGAAGGTCCGCAGGGTCACCGCCACGTCCAGGGCCGTCTCCTCGACCTCCTCCTCCAGCACCTCGTACACCGCCTCCAGGTTGGCGATGCGCTTCTGGAGTCCCTGCCTGAGCGCCCGGCTGGCGCCGACCAGCGCTTCCGCCTCGCCTCCGATCAGCCCGGCCAGCCGGCGGCCTTCATCCGAGACCGCCTGCACCGCGACCACCGCCGGGCGCAGGTCGGCGTGCAGCTCCGCCACGGCCCTGGAGAGCTGGTGCATCTCCCGGCCCGCCTGCCGGATGGCCACGGCGATCGCGGCAGCGATGACCACGAAGGCCAGCGCGATGATGATGAGAGAGACCGCCATCGCGGGGCCAACCCATGCCGGCGGACCGCCGGCCTGCAGGAGCAAGAACATCAGAACCTCCTCGATCCTTCCAAAATACATCCGAGCTTGACGTCCGCACCATGCGCCTAGAGCTTTGCGCCATGCCTCCACGCTTCCAGGTGCGCGGCGGACGTCCCCTCAACGGGACCGTCCGCCCTGCCGGCAACAAGAACGCCGCCCTGCCCGCCATCGCCGCGACCCTCCTCGCCGACGGCCCCGTCGAGCTGGGCAACATGCCCCGCATCCGGGACGTCGAGACCATGCTCGCCCTGGTGGCCGACCTGGGCGCCGCCTGCGAATGGACCGCCCCCAACACCGTGCGGATCGATGCCCGGCCCGCCCGGCCCAAGCCCCTGAACCCGGAACTCTGCGCCCGGATCCGGGCGTCCATCCTCCTGGCCGGCCCGCTGCTGGCCCGGTTCGGGTCGGTGATCCTGCCCCCGCCCGGGGGCGATGTCATCGGCCGCCGGCGGGTGGACACCCATTTCCTGGCCCTCGAGCAGCTGGGCGCCCTGCTCAACCTCGGCCACAATTACGAGATCGAGGGCAAGACCCTCACCGGCGCCGAGATCTTCCTCGACGAGCCCAGTGTCACCGGCACCGAGAATGCCCTGATGGCGGCGGTGCGGGCCGAGGGCCGCACCGTGCTCCGCAACGCCGCCGCCGAACCCCACGTGCAGGATGTCGCCCGGCTGCTGGTGGCCATGGGGGCCCAGATCGAGGGCATCGGCACCAACGTCTACACCATCCACGGCGGCCGGCCGCTCACCGGCTGCCGGTATGACATCGGGCCGGACCACATCGAGATCGCCAGCTTCATCGGGCTGGCGGCAGTCACCAACGGGCACCTCGTCATCGAGGGGGTCCGCCCCGACGACCTCCGCAGCACCCTCCTGGGCTTCGACCGCCTCGGCGTCCGCCCCCGGGTGGACGGGGACCGGCTGATCGTCGAGGCCGGCCAGGAGCGCCGGATCCGGCCCGACCTCGGCGGCCACGTCCCCAAGCTGGAAGACGGGCCCTGGCCGGCCTTTCCCGCCGACGCCATGTCCATCGCCGTGGTGACCGCCACCCAGTGCGAAGGCATGGTCCTCGTGTTCGAGAAGATGTTTGAGTCCCGGCTGTTCTTCGTGGACAAGCTCATCGGCATGGGCGCCCGGATCGTGCTCTGCGACCCGCACCGCGCCGTCATCGCGGGGCCGTCCCAGCTCCGCGGCGGCACGGTGGAATCGCCCGACATCCGGGCCGGCATGGCCATGCTGCTGGCCGCCCTGGCGGCGGAAGGGCAGAGCACCATCCACAACATCGGCCAGATCGAGCGCGGCTATGAGACCATTGACGCGCGGCTCCGCGGGCTCGGCGCCGACATCGACCGGCTGGAGTAGGGCTGCGGCCCCGCCGGGATGCTGATTCGCCTGGCCCAGCAGCCGTCCGGGGCCAACAGGTTCTTCGAGTCCCGGCGGCCCGGTACCTTCTCCTGATGCCCGCGACGATCCTCTCCGAGTCCCCGCTGCCGGGGCCAATCCCCCGCTACGAACTCACCCAATGGCGTGACCGCTACGGCGTCGTGGCCGGGATCACCGGGCGCGAGTACGACCTCGGCCTGTGGACTGGGGAGCCGGTGGGGGAGGTCATGGGCCGCTGGCGGGCCCTCCGCGCGGCCGAGCCCGGCTTCACCACGACGGTCCTGGGCAACCAGGTCCACGCCACCGTGGTGGCCGGTCCGGTCGGGGGCACCGGCTGGATCCAGCTCGATGGGGTGGACGGCCATGTCACCGCCACCCCCGGGGTGATGCTGACCGTCACCGTGGCCGACTGCATCCCGGTCTACCTCCTCCAGCCCCGAACACGAGCGGTCGCACTTGTCCACAGCGGCTGGCGCGGCACCGCCGGCGGCATTCTGGAGCGGGGAATTGAGCGACTGCTCGAGGTCGGCGGCGGCACCGCAGCCGACATTGTAATGCATTGTGGCGTAGGGATTTGCGGCGAGTGCTATGAAGTTGGGTCGGAGGTCATGGCCGGCTGCGGACGACCCGCCGACGGCGCCGGTCCGTGGCACCTGGACCTGCGCCAGGTGCTGGCTGAACGGGCCGGTACCATGGGGATCGGCCAGGTCTCGGTCTCGCCCTGGTGCTCCGGCCACGACGCCGGCCGGTTCTACAGCCACCGCCGTTCGGGCGGCCGGGACGGCCGGATGGTGGCCTACCTGGGGATCCCGGCCGGGAATCCGCCCAGCTGAACCGGCCGGTCCCGGTCCCGCCGGATTGACGGAACCCACGCTCCGGCCTATACTTTCCGCGCTGTCCGGGGAGCTCCAACCGCGGTCGGGGTGCCTGATGTGGGGGAGTTCCCCCACATTTTTTTTGCAGGGTCCTCATGAGTGCCGAGAGCCTGCTCGATCCGGTGCGCCGCCTCGTGACCGAGTTGGGGTTCGAGCTGGTGGAGTTCCGCCGGAGCGGGCCGCCGCAACGCCCAGCCATTCACGTCCGGATTGACCGGGTGGGCAGCCGCCCGGGATTCGGAACCACCGCGGACGATTGCGCGCTGGTCAGCCGCGCGCTCGAGCGGTACTTCGAGGGGCCGGGTGGTGTCGGGCCCCGCTACCAGCTCCAGGTGTCGTCGCCGGGCATCGAGCGACCGGTGCGCTTTCCGGAGCACTGGCAGCGCTATGCCGGCCGGGTCGTGAAGCTGACGGCTCGGGGTGTGCCGGGTCATCCCCGCGCCACCATCCTCGGCGTCCCCGACGACGGGCACGTGCGGCTCCGGCTCCCCGACGGCGCGGAAACGGTGATCGCGCTGGAGCAGGTAAAGGAAGCGCTGTTGTTGGAAGTTGCAGACCCGCCGGCGCCAGGCCGGCGGGAGCCATAGGCAGGAGACGAGGGATGTCCGGTTCCCCAGAGGTGCTGAGCGCCATTCGCGAGCTCACCACCACCAAGCAACTAGACCGCGCCGAGCTGCTGGACCTGCTCCGCGACGGGATTCACGCCGCGCTGGCCCGCCGCTACGGCCCCAACGTCCGCTTCGAGCTGGAGTTCGACGAGCTCAAGGGGGCCATCAAGATCGTCCGGCTGCGCCAGGTGGTGGACGTCGTGGAGGACCCCAGCTGGCAGATCCTCCTGGAGGAGGCCCAGTACGAGGACCCCGACTTCGCCCTCGGCGACATGCTGGAAGAAGAGGTCCCCTTCGCCGAGTTCGGGCGGCTGGCGGTGCAGGCGGCCAAGCAGCGCATCATCCAGCGGGTCCGCGAGGGCGAACGCACCCGGATCCGCGACGAGTTCAGCTCCAAGGTGGGCGAGCTGCTCTCGGGCGAGGTGCAGCAGATCGAGCGGGGCAAGCTGGTCATCATGCTGAACCGCTTCCGGGAGGCGGAGGCCATCATCCCGTACCGGGAGCAGAACCACCGGGAGAAGTTCCACCAGGGGGACACCATCCGGGCCGTGCTCAAGCGGCTGGAGGAGACCCCCAAGGGGCCCCGGCTGATCCTCTCCCGGGGCGACCCGCTCTTCGTCAAGGCGCTGTTCAAGCTGGAGGTGCCCGAGATCCAGCAGGGCATCGTGGACATCCGCGCCTGGGCCCGCGAGGTGGGCAGCCGCACCAAGATCGCGGTGATCTCCCGGGACGATGCCATTGACCCGGTCGGCGCCTGCGTGGGCCTCAAGGGATCGCGGGTGCAGGCGGTGGTCAACGAGCTGGGAGGCGAGCGCATTGACATCGTGCCGTGGTCGCCCGACCCCGAGCGCTTCGCCCGGCTGGCCCTGGCCCCGGCCCGCGTGGCCAAGGTGTTCTCCGACCCGGCCAGCAAGACCATCCAGGCGGTGGTGGACGAGGACCAGCTCTCGCTGGCCATCGGCCGCAACGGCCAGAACGTCCGGCTGGCCTCGGAGCTGACCGGCTGGAAGATCGACCTCTACTCCAGCCGCGAATGGCTGGAGCGCGGCGGCGAGGGCCCGCTGTTCGCCCCGCTCCCGCCCGAGGATGAGGCGGTGGGCCAGATCCCGCTCACCGACCTCCAGGGCCTGTCGCCCGAGCTGCTGGCGCTGCTCAACGGGGCCGGCATGCAGACGCTGAGCGACGTGCTGGACCTCGACCGCGAGGACATCGAGCGGGTCCCGGGGATGACCCCCGAGCGGACCGACCAGCTGCTCAGCTTCCTGACGGAGCTGACCACGGAAGAAGGGAATGAAGACGGCGGCGGCGCCCGCTGAGCAGCTGCTCCGGTTGCTGGGCCTGGGCTACCGGGCCCGGCAGGTGGTGCTGGGAGTGGAGTCGGTGAGGGATGGCCTGCGGGCGGGACG
>CAZCVG010000032.1:0-14939 GCA_964501735.1 uncultured Gemmatimonadaceae bacterium
AGCGAGGCGTGCCACTGGTCGCCGGGATAGTCGGGATTGAGGCCGCCGATGGACACGGTCCGCGCCCGCATGCTGGCGGCGTAGTCGGCCACGCCGAAGTGCATCGCCTCCAGCCGCCGGGAGCTCTGGGCGATGGCCTCCACGTTGGCCATGCCGAGGGCCGTCTCGATGAGCACGTCCAGCCCGATCCGGTGGGAGATCCCCTTGGCGGTCTCGATCTGGGTCAGCAGCGCGTCGGTCAGGTAGACATCGCCAGGCACCCCCACCTTGGGGATGAGGACGACGTCGAGCCGGGCCCCCGCCTGCTCCACCACGTCCACGATGTCGCGGTAGAAGTAGTGGGTGTCAATCCCGTTGACGCGGACGCAGATGGTCTTGCCCCGCCCGCGCCAGTCGTAGTCGTGCAGGGCCTGGATGACGTTGACCCGGGCCTGCTCCTTGTCGGCGGGCGCGACCGCGTCCTCGAGGTCGAGGAAGATGTAGTCGGCCGCGGAGTCCAGCGCCTTGCCGAACATCGCCGGGTTGGAGCCCGGCACGGCCAGCTCGCTCCGCTGGAGCCGGGCGCGGGCCGGTTCGTGGCGGGTGTGGCTCACGCGACCCCCGCCGGCTGTTTGGCCGCCGCGGTCTCCGCCGGCCCGGCGCCCTTCTTTGCCGGCAGCGGCCGCTGGGTCTCGATCCAGTACTGCTGGGCGGCCGCGACGCCCTTGCCCAGCTCGACCTTGATCCCGACGTCCCGCATGGCCATCTCGGTGCCGGCCAGCCCGGCCAGCAGGGTGATCTCGTTGAGGTCCCCCAGGTGGCCGATCCGGAACAGCTTGCCCGCGACCTTGTTGAGGCCCGCGCCGAGGGCAAAGTTGTACCGCCGGTGGGCCACGTCGATCACGTCGGCGCCGTTGATCCCGGCCGGGACCATGATGGCGCTCACCGTGTCGCTGTGCCACTTGGGCGCCCGGGCACACAGCGACAGCCCCCACGCGCTCACCGCCCGGCGGCAGCCCTCGGCCAGGCGATGATGCCGGGCAAAGACGTTCTCCAGCCCCTCCTCCAGCAGCATGGTGAGCGCCTCCCGCAGCCCGTACAGCATCGGGATCGAGGGCGTGTACGGGAAGTAGCCCGACCCGTTGGCCTTCACCATGTCCTCGTAGCTCCAGTAGCACCGGGGCAGCCGGGCCGACTTGCCCAGTTCCAGTGCCCGCGGGCTCACGCAGACCAGGCCCAGGCCGGCCGGCAGCATGAAGCCCTTCTGCGAGCCGGTGATGGCGACATCCACCTTCCACTCGTCCATCCGGAAGTCGATGCTCGCCAGCCCGCTCACGCTGTCCACGAACAGCAGCGCCGGGTGCTTCGCGGCATCCATCGCCTTGCGCACCGCGCCGATGTCGCTGGTCACGCCGGTGGCAGTCTCGTTGTGCACGATGCACACCGCCTTGTAGGCGTGCCCGCTGTCCTTGCCGAGCAGGGCCTGCACCTGGTCTACGGGGGCGCCCTCGCCCCACTCCACGTCCACCACCGTGACATCGAGGCCGAGCCGCTGCATCATGTCGATCCACAGGTGGCTGAACTGGCCGTAGCGGAAGGTGAGGACCTTGTCGCCGGGCGAGAGGGTGTTGACCAGCGCCGACTCCCAGCCGCCGGTGCCGGTGCCCGGGAAGACGAACGGGGTACCCGTCGTGGTCTTGAAGACCTTCTTGAGGTCCCGCAGGATCCCGAGGGTGAGCTCGGGGAACGCGGAGGAACGATGATCCTCCATCGGGACGTGCATCGCCCGCAGGATGCGGTCCGGCGAGTTGGTCGGACCGGGGACGAACAGGAAGTTGCGGCCAGCCATGGTGCCATCCTCTGCTTTGAAGACAACTGTGCGGAAGCTCCGGGCTCCCGCGCGAATGCTTCCGGACGGCTGTATGTTCATACGGCCGACCGTCTCCTCAGACCTGCGAGCTGCCTGATGACCCCTCTCCCGCCGGGATTCGACCCGCGGGCCCTGCTGACGGACCTGTACTGGGCGGCCGTCACCGCAGCCGCTCCCGGTCCGGCCCTGCGAAAGGCACTCGAGCGCCAGACCGAGCCCTCCTCCCGCCGGGTCCATCTCCTGGCCCTCGGCAAGGCCGCCCTGCCGATGGCCGCCGCCGCCGTGGACTTCCTCGCCGAACGGCACCAGCACCCCGCCGGCGGAGTTCTGGTGGTGCCCGAGCCAGCCGCCCCGCCCCACCCCAACCTCGAGGTAGCCGTGGGGGATCACCCCACGCCGGGTCCGGGCTCGTTCGCGGCGGCCGAAGCGCTCGGCCGGGCGACAACAGCCATCCGCCCGGAGGACGAAGTGTGGGTTCTCCTCTCCGGTGGAACGACCAGCCTGATCGCGGCCCCGCTGCCGGGACAATCCCCGGCCGACCTGGGCGCGCTGTTCCAGCTACTTCTGGGCTCCGGGCTCGATATTACGGCGATGAACCAGATCCGCAAACGGTTCTCGCGCTGGGCCGGTGGCCGCCTGGCCTCGGCCTTGGCCCCGGCTCACGTGAAAAATTTCACAATCTCCGACGTAATCGGTGACGACCTCGGTTCCATCGGTTCCGGCCCCTGCATTCCGGATCAATCCAGCGCGGCGGATGTGCGAGCAGCGCTCGTCTCCGCCGGCCTGTGGCCCTCCACCCCGGCCGGCCTTCGCAGTTACCTGGAGGCGGTGGAGCGTGGCGCCCTTCCCGAGACACCGAAGCCGGACGATCCCGCCTTCGGCACGACCGAGGTGCGGCTGGTGGCCAGCAACCGGCTGGCGCTGGATGCCGCCCTGCGCCACGCGGCCAGCCTCGGCCTCCCCGCGCAGCTGATGGATGCCGCCCTGGCGGGCGAGGCCGCCGAGGCCGGGCGCCGGCTGGCCACCCGGCTGCAGGACTATGATGCCACAAATGTCACTGAGGCGCAAGCCGGGGGGCTGAATAAACATGCAGTAGTGGTCTGGGGCGGGGAAACCACCGTGACCCTCACCGCGGACGCCGGCCTCGGTGGCCGCTCGCAGGAACTGGCCCTCGCGGCCGCCCAGGTCCTGGCCCACCCACCCGGGACCCCGGCTGATGGACCGGGCCGGGTCACCCTGCTGGCGGCAGGAACCGATGGCCGGGACGGTCCGACCGACGCGGCGGGAGGGTTTGCGGATGCCGGGGTGTGGCAGCGGATTGCCCGGGCGGGCCGGGACCCCGCCAGGGACCTGAGGACCCATCACAGCCACGACGCACTCGCGGCCGGCGGCGCCCTGTTCCGGACCGGGATGACCGGGACCAATGTGATGGACCTGGTCCTGGGCCTGGTTTCCGCGCCGGACCAGGGCTGATTCTGCCGTAATGTCCTAAGGGTGGTCGCGGTCGGCGGGCAGGTAGTCCGGCCCCAGGATCACCGTGACGTCTACCCGCCGCAGGGAATCCGGAGCGGCGGAGATCACCCCGACCCCGAGGGCGCTCCGCACCCGTTCCGCGGCCCCGCGGGATCCCCGCCGCACCAGCACCCGGGTGGAGTCCACCTGGGCATCCGCAGTGCCGAAGAAGATCACATCGAGGCCCTGCCCGCGCAGTTGCCGGGTCCCCTGTCTCGCCAGGCCCTGGCGGGGGGTGCCGTTCAGCACCTCGACCAGCACCCGGTTCTCGGCTGAGGGGATGTCGTAGGCGTGCCCTTCGACCCGGTCCCGGCGGGTAAACCGGAGCAGGGCGACGACCAGCAGGATGCCGAGGAGGGTGCCGCCGGCGATCAGCCAGCGGCGCGCGTGGCCAGGGTGTTCCAGAATCGCACCGTCGGATCGGGGAGCGGCCAGCCGGAGGAGATCGCGCGGGCCAGCCGGGCACGCGCCACCTCGCGCAGGACTCCGCCCGAGTCGGTGGGAAAGCGGGCCGCCAGGCCGGCACGCTGCTCGCGCTGGTGATCGCGGCCCGGTTCGAGATAGTCGGCGCAGTACAGCACTCGTCCCACCATGTCCCATTCGGCCAGCCCGACGCTGTGGTAGCGCACCGCGTCGAGCACGCCGCGATCGGTCTCGCCATCCGCCTTGGCGCGGGCGGCGCTGGCGGGGCCGTGGCGCAGTTCCAGGCTGCCGAGCACGGTCGGGGCCCAGCGCTCGAGTTCCGCCGCCGGGGCGTCGCGCAGGGCATCGTGGAGCCACACCGCGCGCAGCCAGCGATTCCGTTCGCTGTCGGGGACCCCCATCTCCTCGGCCCAGAGCGACACCAGCCTGGCCACACGCTCGATGTGCGCGAGGCGCTCGGGAGAAACCACGGCCCAGACCGGCAGTGTCGGCCTGAGCCCGGAAGGCGTGGAACGGGGTTCGTGGTTCGGACTCAACGGAACTCCATGCCGAGGATGAGATTGTCCAGCAACCGGGTGCGGCCCACCCGTCCCGCTACCGCGATGATTGTGCCACGCGCCACCTCGGGGACTTCCACGAGGGTGTCCGGGTCAACGATCGCAATATAGTCCGGGACCAGGCCCGGAAACCGCCCGAACTGCTCCTCGAGCGCGGCGGCAATTCCCTCGCGGCGGCGTTCGCCGGCGCGCCACGCCCGGTCCGCGGCCCGGAGCGCCTGACTCAGGCCCAGCGCCTGGCGCCGCTCCGCCTCACTGAGGTAGGCGTTGCGGCTGCTCAACGCCAGGCCGTCGGGTTCGCGCACCGTGGGCGAGACCCGCACCTCCAGCGGGAAGTCGAGGTCGCGGACCATCTGGCGCACCAGGACCGCCTGCTGGATGTCCTTCTGCCCGAACACCGCCAGGTGCGGCTGCACCAGATGGAACAGCTTCGCCACTACCGTCAGGACCCCCTCGAAGTGGCCCGGCCGGACCGCGCCCTCCCACAGCCTTGCCGCCCCCCCGGGGACGACCCGCACCTCGGACCCCGGCGGATACATCGCCTCGACCGTGGGCAGGAAGAGCCCGTCCACCCCGCTCCCGCGGGCCAGCTCGGTATCACGGGCGGCGTCGCGCGGGTAGCGCTGGTAGTCCTCGCTGGGGCCGAACTGCAGCGGATTGACGAAGACGCTCATCACCACGACGTCGCAACCGCGCCGGGCCTCGGCCACCAGGGAGAGATGCCCGTCGTGCAGGGCGCCCATGGTGGGCACCAGGCCGATCCGGCGGCCGGCGCGGACGTGGGGCCCGAGCCACTCGCGCAGCGCGGCCGCCTCGGTAAAGCTCAGCATGGTCGAGCCGGCCTCCGCCCGGCGCTACCGGCCACCGACGGGGGCGGTCCTATTCAAAGCTGTGTTCCTTCCCCGGGTAGCTGCCAGCCCTGACCTCCGCGGCGTAGGCCAGGGCCGCGGCCCGCACGGTGGAGGCGAGGTCGGCGTAGGTCCGGAGGAACTTGGGCTGGAAGCCCTCGTTGAGGCCGAGCATGTCGTGGAGGACCAGCACCTGACCATCGCACCCTGGGCCGGCCCCGATGCCGATCGTGGGAATGGCCAGGCCCCGGCTGACTTCGGTGGCCAAGCCGGCGGGCACCAGTTCCAGCACCATCGAGGACGCCCCGGCATCCTGCAGGGCCCGGGCATCGGCCTTGAGCCGGTCGGCCTCGCCCCGTTCCCGGCCCTGCACCCGGTAGCCGCCCAGCTGGTGCACCGACTGCGGGGTGAGCCCCAGGTGCCCCATGACCGGGATGCCGATGCGCACCAAGGCCTCGACGGTGGCGGCGATGGGTTCGCCCCCTTCCAGCTTCACGCCGTTGGCGCCGGTTTCCTTCAGGACCCGGCCGGCGTTGCGGATGGCCTCCTCCACCGACACCTGGTAGGAGAGGAACGGCATGTCCACGAACAGCAGCGAGTGGCTGGCGCCGCGGCGCACGGCCGCGGCATGGTAGATCATCTGGTCCAGGGTCGCGTCCAGGGTGGTGTCGCGGCCGGCCACGATCTGGTTGACCGAATCGCCCACCAGCAGGATGTCCACGGTCCCGTCGAGCAGCCGGGCAAACAGGGCGTCGTAGCAGGTGAGCACGGTGAGCTTGTCGCCCGCGGCTTTCCTGGCGCGGAGATCGGGGACGGTCAGCGGCTTTGGTGCGGTCATCACGCGTCCGAGTTGAGAGGCATGCCGGCCTGGCGGCCGGCCATCAGTCGGTGTCCGGCTTCAGGGGACTGAGCCGGTCGAGTTCGTCAATCTCCCGCTGCCACCAGTCGCGATTGGGCAGTTCGGGGTGGGGAATGCGCAGGTCCGGGTCCCGCAGCCGGCGGGTCCCGAAGCGTACGATGTCGAGGTCCAGGGTCCTGGGCCCCCAGCGCTCGCCCCGCACCCGGCCGTTCTCGTCCTCGATCTTGTGCAGCAGCTTGAGGAAGCGGCCGGGGTCGAGGGTGGTGTCCACCAGCACCATCTGGTTGAGGTAGGGCCCCTGCCCTTCCGGCCCCACCGCCGGGGTTTCCTCGACGGCGGAGACGGCGAGCAGGTTGGTGAGGGGCAGCCTGGCGAGGGCCTCGCGCGCCCGGGCAAGATAGGCGGCGCGGTCTCCCTGGTTGCTGCCGAGGGCGATATAGACCCGTTCCCGAGGGTTCATAGCTGGTGGGAGAAGTGGCGGGCGATGGCTTCCAGCCGCTCGGCCACCGCGGCCAGCTCGCGGATGGCGCGTTCCAGCTCGGCGTGGCTGCGGGCGGTCTCCGAGGCGCGGCGGGCGGTGGTGTTGGCATCTTCGAGGGTGCGCGCGGAGACCTGGGCGATGCGTTCCATCTGCTCGCTCAGCCGGAGCGCCGCCTGCTCCTGCCGGCCGGCCGTCCCGGCAATGAGCCGGGCATGCTCGCCGGCGTCGAGCGTGCCGGCGACGATGCCCTCCAGCGCGGCGGCCGCGTCGGCGGAGAGCTGCTCGACCCCGAGCACCGTCTCGGTGCCGCGGTCCATCTCCTCGGAGATCTGGGCCACCTGGGCCAGGATGGCGGCCACCAGCCCGCCGGCCTCACGCGAGGCCTGGCCGCTCTGGGCAGCCAGCTGGCGCACCTCCTCCGCCACCACGGCGAAGCCCCGGCCCTGGTGCCCGGCCCGGGCGGCCTCGATGGCGGCGTTGAGGGCGATGAGGTTGGTGAGGTCGGCGATCTCCCGGATGGTGCCGATGAAGCCGATCAGCCGGTTGGTGACCTGGTAGAGGTCGCCCACCTGCCGGGCGCTGGCCTGCACGAACTGCTGCAGGTGCACCAGCCGCCGGATGGCGTCCTGGATCGCGTCCCGGTTGCGGCCGGCGGTCTCGGCGGCCGTGCCGGAGGCGGCTTCCACGGCGGCCCCGTCCCGGGCGACTTCGCGGGCCTGCGCCGCGAGGCCGGCCGTCGCCTCGCGCCCCTGGGCCACCAGCTGCTCCTGCTCCGAGGCGCCCGAGCGGATGGCGTGGGCCGTCTGGGCGACCGACCCCGCCGCCCCGCGCAGGCTGTCGGCGGTGGAGCCCAGCATGCGCACCTGCTGGGTCACCCGCTCGACGGTCTCGACCAGCGGCCGGCGGAGGTCGGCGATGTGAATGGCGGTGGCCAGCTGGCCGGCGAAGGTGGCGGCGGCCGCCACCTCCTTCTTGCCGTAGGTGCGCGGCTTGTGATGGTCCAGCTCCAGGGTGCCGATGATCTCGTTGCCGAAGCGGAGCGGCAGCACCAGCATGCTGACCGCGTCGGGGGTGGGGGCCAGGACCCGCTGGTCGGAGCGGGAGTCGCCCACCACGACCGCCTCGCCGGTCTCCACGGCGGTGGCCCGCAGCTGAGGACTGTCGAACGGGGGGTCGCCCCGGTTGGGCCAGCCCAGCGCCCCGCGGTACACCATGGTGGAGGCGCCGTCACGCACCCGGAAGATGCGGAAGTCGCTCCAGTCCAGCACCCGGTTGGCCATCTGCTCCAGCTGGATGAAGGCGTCGGTGAGCGACAGGTTGCTGGTGATGACCCGCTCCCGCGAGTGGATCTTGTTGAGCTCCTCGGCGCCGATCGCCTCCTCAAGGATGCGGGTGGTCAGCAGGCCCAGCACGCCCAGCACCGCCATGACCGTCACCCACGCCTCCGGCGGGAGCGCCCGGATCGCCGCCGCGGCGATCACCGAGCCGGTGATGGTCAGGATGTAGGCGAGGATCTCGTAGCGGAGGATCATCAGCCGCTCATGCGGCTCAAGCTTCCCGCGGACCAGCAGCGTGAAGTAGAACAGCGAGCGGGTGGCGAAGAAGTACATGGCCGCGAGCGTCAGCCCGGCCGGCAGGAATTCGAGGGTGAGGCCCTCGGGATCGGTCGCGGTGAAGACGGCGGCGTAGGCGCCGTACGCGGCCAGGAACCCCAGTACCTCGCGGCCGGCGTTGACCCAGGCGGCCTTGAGCAGCTTGCGCAGCCAGAAGGCGTCCGCCAGGAAGGTGCCGAGACCCAGGGCGAACACCACGGCCCCGGGCCCCATGGTGACGGCCCCGACCAGCGCCACCACGCCGACCTGCGAGAGATACGAGAATTTCGAGAGCTGGATCTGTCCCCGGCGGAGGATGACCGTGAAGGCAACCAGGCCGAGGGACACCCAGGGCAGCTCGAGCCAGCGGCGATCCCCCACCATGGCGGCCAGCCCCAGGAGCCCGCCGCCCCAGGCCATGGCCATGGCATAGAGGTCGAGTGCCCGCCCGGAGACCTTGCTCATCCGGGTGCCTCGCGATCGGCGGCGTCCATGGCCGCCCGCAGGCGGCCGAGGAAGCGGGCGGCGGCCACCGGGCCCTCCCGCGCCAGCAGCTCCACGAGGGCGCTGCCCACCACCACCCCGTCGGCCAGCCCGGCCACCCGGGCGGCCTGCTCCGGAGTGCTGATCCCGAAGCCCACGGCGAGGGGCAGCGGGGTCGCGGCCCGGACCCGGGCGAGGTACTCGTCAATGCCCTGGGCCAGCGTGGTGCTGGCACCGGTGACACCCAGGCGGGCCACGAGGTACAGGAAGCCCTGGGCGCCGGTCACGACCTCCTGCAGCCGGGCGCCCGTCGTGGTCGGCGCCACCAGACGGATCAGCGCCACCGGGCTTTGCCGGACCGGCTCCTCGATAGCAGGGTCGCTCCCCGCCGGCAGGTCGGTCAGCAGCAGGCCCGCCACGCCCAGCTGGGCCGCCTCACCCAGGAACCGCTCAATGCCGTAGCGCCGCACGGGGTTGAGGTAGCTGAACACCACCACCGGCTTGTCCAGGCGCGCCTCGGCGATGAGCTCCAGGGTATGGGGGAGCGTCATCCCCGCCTGCAGGGCCTCGAAGCTGGAGCGCTGGATGGTGGGGCCGTCGGCAAGGGGGTCGCTGAAGGGGACCCCCACTTCGAGCAGGTCAGCGTGCTCGGCGGCGCGGCGCAGCGCCTCCAGGCTGGCGTCCCGGCCGGGATGCCCCGCGGTGAGGTAGGGAATGAGCGCGGTGCGCCGGGCGCGGCGAAGCTCGCGCCAGGTTCCGGCGATGGTGGGCTCAGACAAAATAGTCGCCGACAATGATCCCGTACCGATCGGGGTTGGTCACCTTCACGATGGAGCGGAGGAACGACCCGCTGGCGTCCTGGGCGGTGAGATCCTCCTCCCGGCCCGGCGGCCCTAACAGGGCGCCGTTCTCATCCAGGCAGACGCGGACCAGCGGGCGGTTCAGCATCTGCGGGTCGGCGCTGGCCGCTGCCACGATAGCCACCTCGAAGGTGTCCAGGATGACGCAGGTCCCGACCGGGTAGACGCCGATCAGGTTGATGAGCGCCTTGACCAGCACCGGGTCGTAGCCCCGGCGCGGGTTCTCCCACATCTCCCGCAGCACCTGGTCCGGCTGGATCGGGACGGTCTGGTAGCTCCGCCGGGTGGTGGCCGCGTCGTAGCCGTCGGCCACGGCCACGATCCGGGAAAAGATACCCTGGGAACGGGGCCGGATGGCCCTGGGGTAGCCGGTGAGGTCGGTCTTCATGTGGTGCTCGTGGGCCACCACGATCTGCCGGTGGGGAATCTCGCCGTAGCCCCGCATGCTGAACAGGGTGAGCACCCCCTGCCAGGGATGCATCTGCATCATCTTCCACTCGTCCTCGGTCAGGCCGGTGGTCTTGTTGAGCACCTCCACCGGGATGCGGGCCTTGCCCACGTCGTGCAGCAGCGCGGCCAGGCCGAGGTCGTACAGCTGGAGCCGGGAGAGGGACAGCTTCTTGCCGATGGCCACGGCCAGGATGCAGACGTTGACCGAGTGGGTGAAGGTGTACTCGTCGTAGTCGCGGATGGCGGTAAGCCCGATCAGCGAGGTTTCGTTGTTGAGCACCTGGTCCACGATGGACTGCACCGCGCGCTTCACCTTGGCCACCGAGGTGGTGCGCCCCATGCGCACGCTGTTGATCAGGTCCTTGGTGACCGCGACGCCGTGGGAGTAGGTCCGCTTGGCGGCTTCGCGGGCGCGCTCCGCCTCGGCCATCTTCTCTTCCGACTCCAGCGGCAGCTCGACCGAGATGTTGGTCACGTTGGCCACCTGCAGCCGCTCCCGCAGCTCAAACAGGCGGTCGGGATCGGCCTCGACGCCGGCCCGGGCCCCCATGGCCAGCAGCACGCCGAGGAAGACCTGCCACTCCCGCCGCTCGCAGGCGGCGAGGACCTTCACCTCGCCGATGTCGAGGGCCCGGAGCGCGGCCAGGAGGTTGGAGAACGAGGCGTAGTTGTCGAGCTCGAGCCGCAGGCGGGTGCCGTTGACGAAGATGAAATCGCCCGACAGCCGCAGCTCGATCTCGGCCATCGGGCCAAGGATGGCGACCGCGGCCGCCTGGAGGTCATCAAGCGACTTCTGGGCTGTGGTGTTCTCGATAGGATAGAGCTTGAGGCTCCGGAGCGCCGCGTACATCGCCAGCAGGAACGCCCGGCCCGCCTGGCGCAGGAAGGCGTCGCTGCCGAGCCGCTCCTCGCCGCCGGGCAGTTCGTCGCGGTTCATGACCCGGCCTCGCGGAGGGCCCGGCTGACGGCGTTGCGGACCACCAGCTCCTTGTCGTCCTTGTGGCGCTCCAGCACCTCCCGGGCCTGGGGGGAGCGGATGCGGGCCAGGGCCAGCGCGGCGCAGGCCCGGACCTCGGGCACCTCCCGCCGCTTGAAGAGCCCGCCGGCCGAGAGCATCTGGGCCAGCTGCTCGAGGGCCCCGGTCCCCGCGATCTGGGCGTAGGCCTCGAAGAACCGCATCCGCTCCGTCAGGTCCATCACCCGGGGCAGCTTGCCCTGGATGACCGGCTCGATCCGCCGCAGCGCCCCCTTGTACCCCCGCTTGCCCAGTGCCTGCACCCCGGCGATCCGGACCTCCCGGTCGGCGTCGTCCAGGGTGCGCTCCAGCCCGGTGAGGGCGCCAGGCGTCCCGATCTGGTCGAGCGCCTGCACCGCCAGCAGCCGGACCGCGGCCTCGGCGTGGCCCAGCGTGTCCACCAGGCCGGGCACGGCGGGCTGCGACTTGAGCCGGCCGCACAGGCTGATCACGGCGGGCAGCGCCTCCGACTCGGGCAGCCGAAGCAGGCGGAGGACCTCCTGCGGGCTGGTCTCCGCCAGCCGGTCGGCGGCCGAGGCAAGCAGGACGTGGACCTCCGAGGCCGCCGGCAGCCGGGGCAGCCACACCAGCACCGTCTCCAGCGCCGCCGGCCGGAGCTCGCGGAAGAGCTCGCCGAGATCCTCCCGGGTGGGCGGGGTCTGGGCCTCGCTCACCGACTGCAGGATCTGCTGCAGCACCCCGGGGTCGGAGAGCCGGCCGGTGAAGGCGTCAAGCCGCTCGCGTTCCTCCGGCGTGAACAACTGCGGCTGGCGCACCAGCAGGCGGGTCTCCCGCAGGATGACCGCCACCGAGCGGAAGTCCCCGGCGTTGAGCAGGTGCGGGAGGTAGGACTCGAGGATGCCGAGCACTTCGCCCCGGGCCCAGTCCTCGGAGCGCTGCTCCAGGATGTCGAAGAGAATGTTGAGGATGTTGCCGCGGAGATCCTGCTTGTACTCGTGCTCGATGGCGTCGGTGATCGCCCGGATCTCGCCTTCCTCCAGCCAGTACAGCGTGGCGTCGAAATCCTCGAGGTCCACCACGCCGGTGCGCCGGGGCGGGGCCTCCTCCGCCACCTTGCCGCGGTTCTCCTCGGCCTTGGCCTCCTGGTCCACCGGGTCGCCGGCGGCCCCGGCATAGGCGCCCTCGCCGGAGAGTCCCGGCACCGCGGCATCGGCGACAAACTCGGTGAAGTGGTACTGGATGAGCCCGAAGTCCTGCTCCCACAGCAGGGTGAGGAGGTCGTCGCCGGCATCCGGCGCCAGGGTGCGTGCGCGCTGGACGATCTCCAGGAAGCGGATGATCTCTTCCTCCTCCACCCCCGGGAACAGGGTCAGCACCCGCATCCCGTCCTTGAAGAGCATCCAGGCCAGGCTGTCGGCCTTGTTCGGCTGGTGGTAGACGACCTGTTCCTCCCACACGATGTCGGTCTCGACGATCTGCAGGACCAGGCGGTCGGTGCCGCTGTTCCAGACCGGGAGGAACGCCCCCCGCACGTTCTGCACGGCGCGCTGGTAGACCGGGTTGTTGGGGAGGTACATCTGGAACGCCCGCAGGCCCTTGGTCAGGGTGCGCAGCAGCTCCTCGACCTGGGAGGGCGGCAGCACCACGGCGGCGGGCAGGGCGTCGGTCACGCAGGCGCCCCCAGCAGCGCGGCCGCATGGGCGACGTCCTTGTCGCCCCGGCCGCTCAGGCAGACCAGCACGAAGTCCTCCGGGCCCCACCGGTTGCGGTGCTGGTCCATCCAGGCGAGCGCATGGGCGGTCTCCAGTGCGGGGATGATGCCCTCCAGCCGGCACAGCAGCTGGAAAGCGGCGAGGGCCTCGGCATCGGTGACCGCGGCATAGGTGACCCGGCCGGTGTCCCGCAGCCAGGAGTGCTCCGGGCCCACGCCGGGGTAGTCGAGCCCGGCCGAGACCGAGTGCGCCGGCAGGACCTGCCCGTCCTCATCCTGGAGCAGGTAGCTGAGGCAGCCATGGAGGACACCGGGGGCCCCCGCCGAGAGGGTGGCGGCATGGTGCCCGCTGGCGATCCCCTCGCCGGCCGCTTCCACGCCAACCAGCTCGACGCCGGCGTCGTCCAGGAACCCGCTGAACATGCCGATGGCATTGGACCCGCCCCCGACACAGGCCACCACCGTGGCGGGCAGACGGCCGAACTGTTCCAGCATCTGGGACCGCGACTCTCGCCCGATGACCGACTGGAAGTCCCGCACCATGCGCGGGTAGGGGTCGGGCCCCACCACCGACCCGATGATGTAATGGGTGGTGGGGACGTTGGTGACCCAGTCGCGCAGCGCCTCGTTGGTGGCGTCCTTGAGGGTGCGCGTGCCGGAGGCGACCGGTACGACCGTCGCCCCGAGGAGCCGCATGCGATACACGTTGAGGGCCTGGCGCTCGACGTCCTCGGCGCCCATGTAGACCACGCACTCGAGGCCGAAACGGGCGCAGATCGTCGCGGTGGCCACCCCGTGCTGGCCCGCCCCGGTCTCGGCGATGATCCGGCGCTTGCCCATGCGCCGCGCCAGCAGCGCCTGCCCGATGGTGTTGTTGATCTTGTGGGCGCCGGTGTGGTTGAGGTCCTCGCGCTTGAGGATTACCCGCGTCCCGATCCGTTGGCCCAGGCGGGCCGCCTCGGTGAGGATGGTGGGCCGCCCCACGAAGTCCCTGAGCAGCGCGGCGTACTCGGCCCAGAAGGCGTGATCCTCGCGCGCGGCGTCGTACAGCGCGGCCAGCTCGGCCAGCGCCGCCATCAGGGTCTCGGGGACGTACCGCCCGCCGTAGGCCCCGAACCGCCCGCCGGCCGCCGTCTCGCGCGGCAAGGTCAACGCCATCCCACTGCCTCCATGAACTGGGCCATCCGGACGGGATCCTTGATGCCCGGAATCTGCTCGACTCCCGAGGAAACGTCTACCACATCGGGGCGGGCCGCGGCCACGGCGGCGCCCACGACGGCCGGGGTGAGCCCGCCGGCCAAAAACATTCGACGGGTGCCTAACCGCGCCCGCGCCAGCCGGGCGAGTTCCAGCGGCAGCGCCACGCCCGCGCCACCGAGCTGCCCTTCCACCCGGGGCTCGACCAGCACCGGATAACCGGCGAGGTGGGCCTGGTCCAGCGCGGCCAGGTCACGCTCGCCGGCGAGGCGGCACACGGGCAGCACCAGCATCCCTTCGGTGTGGAGCCGCGCCATCAGTTCAGGAGAACCCCCGCTGTGCAGCTGCGCGCCCGACAGCCCCGCCGCATCGCGAAGCTGCAATATCTCGTCGCCGCTCTGCGAACCAAAGACCCCGAAGACCGGCACCGCCGCCGCCACCGAGACCACGGCCCGGGCCGCCCGGGCCGTGACCACCCTCGGCCCGCCCGCGAAAACCACCCCGAGAAAGCGGGCGCCGAGGCGCACCGCCTCGGCCGCATCCTCGGGCCGGGTGAGCCCGCAGATCTTGACCTCCGGCGCCGGCATCGCGCCCGCACCAGGCATGCCGCCTACCCTGCCCGGCCCCGGCGAGCCACCCCCGCGAAGCGGCCGGCAAGCCCGCGAGGATCGCGGGCCGAGGAGAGCGCCGTGCCGATGAGGACCGCATCGGCTCCGGCCGCGGCTGCCCGTTCGACGTCGGCCAGTTCCGCCATTCCGCTCTCGGCCACCGCGATGCGGTCGGCGGGAACCCGTTCCAGAAGGCGCCACGCGGCATCCACGTCCACGGTGAAGGTGTCCAGGCTCCGGCTGTTGATCCCGATGACCGGCGCCTGGCTGGCCAGGGCCGCCTCCAGCTCGGCAGCATCGTGAGCCTCCACCAGGGTGGCCAGGCCGAGCTGCCCCGCCACCCGGGCCAGTTCGCCCAGCCGGGAAGGCGTCAGGGCCCGCACGATCAGCAGGACCGCGGCAGCCCCGGCCGCGCGGGCCTCGAACAGCTGGGTCTCATCAATAATGAAGTCCTTCCGGAGCACCGGGACCCGCACCCGGGCCACCACCGCCCGCAGGTCCTCGAGCGACCCCCCGAAATAGGGTCCGTCGGT
>CAZCVG010000032.1:15039-21162 GCA_964501735.1 uncultured Gemmatimonadaceae bacterium
TCCAGGGCGGTGGGCATCTTGCTCTTCGGTAACTCTTCGGATATGTTGTTTCGGAGTCCGTTCGGTACCCGATCCGGAGGCGGTATGGCCCTCACCAAGCGCCAAAGCGAGATCCTCACCTTCCTGCAGCAGCAGATCGGGGACAACGGCTACGCGCCCAGCTTCGATGAAATCGCCGAGCGCTTCGGCTTCAAGTCACTGGCCACCGTCCACGAGCACCTCACCAATCTTGAACGTAAGGGGTACATCCACCGGGCGCACAACGAGAGCCGGGCCATCGAGGTCCTCCCGCCCAAGGGCACCGCGGGCGCCACGGAGATCCCCCTGCTCGGCCGGGTCGCGGCCGGCACGCCCATCGAGTCCCTCTCCACTGGGGAAACCCTCTCGGTCCCGGACGCGCTGCTACCCCGGCGGGGCCCCAACTACGCCCTGAGGGTCCAGGGGGAGTCCATGATCGACGAGCACATCATGGACGGAGACTTCGTCGTGGTGCACGGGAAGCAGGCGGCAGACAACGGGGAGATGGTCATCGCCCTGGTCAACGGCTCCGAGGCCACGGTGAAGCGCTTCTACCGGGAACAGGGTGGCTGGATTCGCCTCCAGCCGGCCAACCCCACCATGCAGCCCATGCGCTTCCAGGAGCGGGACGTCCTGATCCAGGGAGTGGTGGTCGGCATCATCCGGAAATACTGAGCCCAGCCGCTATCCCCTTCGAACCCCCTCCAGGACCGCAGCCCCCGCCCCCGAGTCGAGGGCCGCCTGGGCCCGGGCCATTCCTTCCGGCAGCGTCTCGGCCAATCCAGCTACGTAGATGGCAGCGCCGGCATTGAGGACCAGCGCCCGGCGCCCCGGTGCGTCGTGGCGGTCCCCAGCCAGCAGCCCCTCGATCCGCCTGGCGTTGGCCGCCGGCTCGCCCCCGGCGAGATCCCTCACGTCCTTCCATTCCAGCCCATGCTCCGCCGGGTCAATCGTCCATGTGGCGATCGCGGGGCCGCGCACTTCCCACACCGAGGTGACCCCGGCCGGGCTCACCTCGTCCATGCCGATTTCGCCGTGCACCACGAGGGCGTGCTCCATGTCCATCCGGGCCAGCGCCGCCGCGACGAGGGGGGCCCGCCGGGGGTCGGCGACCCCGACGACCTGGCGCCGGACCCGGGCCGGGTTGGCGAGGGGACCGAGCAGGTTCATGATGGTGGCGACGCCGAGTTCCTTCCGGGTGGGGCCGACGTGGCGCATGGCGGGGTGGTAGTTGGGGGCAAAGAGGAACACCATCCCGTGGGTATCAAGGACCTGGCGGGCCCGGTCCGGTGGCAGGGCGACGTTCACGCCCAGCGCCTCGAGGACGTCGGCGCTGCCGCACTTCGAGGTGTAGCTTCGGTTGCCATGCTTGGCCACCCGCGCCCCGGCGGCAGCGGCCACGAAAGCCGCGGCCGTGGACAGGTTGAAGGTCCCGATTTCGCCGCCGCCGGTCCCGCAGGTGTCAATGGTGGCCGGGTGATTGACGCCCGGCAGGGGGACCATGGCCTCCCGCAGCGCCTCCACCGCACCGGCGATCTCGGCCCCGGTCTCCCCCTTGGCGCGGAGTCCCATCAGGAGCCCGCCGATCAGCGCCGGGGTCGCGTCCCCGCCCATGAGGACACGGAAGGCTCCGGCAGCCTGCTCGGCCGAGAGATCCTGGCGGGCAGCGAGCAGTGCGATGGCGGCGGTGAGGGGGGTGCTCATGGCCTGGGGAAGATACTGCCAGCCGCGGGCGGCGGCTGCGGCCCCATCCCGCCGGCCGCTAGGGCATCCCTTCCCCTCCGGCTATATTTCCCGGTCTCATGAGCCGGACCTATCTGGCCCTGCTGCATTTCGACGGTCGTGGCTTCGCCGGCTGGCAGCGACAACCGCGGGTGCGGACGGTCCAGGCCGAAGTCGAGGCGGTGCTGGAGCGGCTGAACGGGCGCCGGGTGGTGGCCCACGGGGCTGGCCGGACCGACGCCGGGGTGCATGCGCTGGGCCTGGGCGTCAGCTTCACGCTTCCAGCCCGCTGGACCACTGAAGGGCTGCACCGGGCGCTCAACGCCCTGCTGCCGAGGGACTGCTGGATCGAGCGGCTGAGCCCCATGGAACCGGGGTTTCACGCCCGCAAGAGCGCCACCGGGCGGCGGTACCGGTACGACATCGGCACCGATGCGGCCTCGGAGTCGCCCTTCCGGCGGCCCTATGAGTGGGCCCTAGGCCGGCCGCTGGACCTGGCGGCGCTCGGGCAGGCGGCGTCCCGGCTGCCGGGGCGGCATGGATTCCAGGCCTTCGCGGTGCGCAAGCCGGAAGCGGATACCCAGTGCACCATCCGGCTGGCGGAATGGGTGCCGCGGGCGGACCAGGCCGGGGTGAGTTTCCATGTTGCGGCCGACCGTTTCCTGCACCACATGGTGCGCTTCCTCGTCGGGACCATGGTCGATATCGGCCTGGGCCGGCGCCCCGTGGAGGACATGGCCACACTGCTCGAACGCACCGACAACCAGGCCACCAGCCCGCCGGCTCCACCCCAGGGACTCTATTTCATGACGGCCGAGTATCCCCCCTCCTGCTACAGCGTACCAGCCACGGGAGCGGCGTCGTGAGGGCCCGCCCCGGCGCCGCGCTGCTCCTGCTCGGCCTGGCGGCGGCGTGCGGGCGGGAGGATCGCGGGCCGCGGTTCATCGAGACCCTGGAGGCCCAGCGCCCGGCGCGGAGCGCCAGTGAGTCGGTCGCAGCCTCCCGCCGCACCGCCATCGTGGAGGCGGCGGAACGGGTGTCGCCCGCGGTGGTGTCCATCACCGTCACCAGCACCCGGCAGGCGGCGCCCCAGACCCCCTTCGACTTCTTCTTCGTCCCGCCCTCGCCCCGGGAGCAGCAGAGCTTCGGCACCGGGTTCATCATCCGGCCGGACGGGGCCATCATCACCAACCAGCACGTGGTCAGCGGCGGCGAGCGGATCATCGTGACCCTCCGGGACGGCACCGACCGGCTGGCCCAGCTGCTGGGGGAGGATCCGCTCACCGACATCGCGGTCATCAAGGTCGAGGGCCGCCACCTGCCCACGGCGATGGCCGGCACCAGCCGGGATCTGGTCGTGGGCGAGTGGGTCGTGGCCCTCGGCAACCCCTTCGCCTACCTGCTGGGCAATGCCGAGCCCACGGTAACGGCGGGAGTGGTGAGCGCGGTGAACCGGAACGTGCTGCCGGGACGCGAGCAGGCGGGGCTCTACCTCGACATGATCCAGACCGATGCCGCCATCAACCCCGGCAATTCGGGCGGGCCACTAGCCAACGCGCTGGGCGAGGTGGTGGGGGTGAACAGCTCGATCCTCACCCAGAGCGGCGGCTCCATCGGGCTGGGGTTCGCGATCCCGATCGAGCGGGCCCTCCGGGTGGCCGACGACATCATCCGGACCGGCGCGGTGCGCCGGGCCTGGACGGGCTTCGAGGTGCGGGGCGCCGAGGGGATGCGGGACTGGAAGACCCAGGGCGGCGTGCTGGTCACCGCGGTCACCGCCGACGGGCCGGCGGCGCGGGCCGGCCTGCAGCGCGGGGACATCCTCACCCGGGCCAACGACCGGGTCCTGCGGAACTACCTCGACTGGGAGGCGGTCAAGCTCGACCTGCGCGTGGGGGATCCCATCCGGCTCACGGCCAAGCGGGGCTCCGGGGAGCGGATGTTCACCCTCACCAGCGGCGACCTGCCGACCACCAACGCCGAGAAGGTCACCGTCCTGAAGGACCTGCAGCTGGTGACCCTGACGGAGCAGGTGCGGGCGGAGCGCAACGTGCAGAGCGAGCGCGGCGCGCTGATCTTCAGCATCTCCCGCGAGCTCAGCCAGGCCACCGGGATGCGGGCGGGGGATGTCATCGTGGGGATGAACCGGCGCCGGGTGAACACCGCCGACGATGTCCGCGAGGTGATCGAGGGGCTGCGGCCCAGGCAGGCGCTCCGGGTGTTCTTCGAACGCGAGGGCGCGATCGTCTACTCCGACCTGGAGTTCAGATGACCAACGACCGGTACCGCTCGCCGCTGGGCACCCGCTACGCCAGCCCGGCGATGCAGCGCCTGTGGGGCGAGCGCACCCGGATCGCCCACTGGCGCCGGGTCTGGCTGGCGCTGGCCGAGAGCGAACGGGAGCTGGGGTTGGACATCCCCGAGGCCGCCCTGGCCGAGATGCGGGCCCACCTCGACGACGCCGACCTGGCCGCCGCCGCCGGCTACGAGAAGCAGCTCCGCCACGACGTGATGGCGCATATCCATCATTTCGGCGACCAGGCCCCGGCGGCCCGGCCCTACCTGCACCTGGGCGCCACCTCGGCCTTCGTGACCGACAATGCCGACGTGCTGATCCAGCGCGAGGCCCTGCGCCTGCTCCTCGGACGGCTGGTGGCGGTGGCCACCGACCTGGCCGGGGTCGCCCGGAACCATGCGGCCCTGCCCTGCCTGGCCTACACCCACTTCCAGCCGGCCCAGCTCACTACCGTCGGCAAGCGGGCCACCCTGTGGGCCCAGGACTTCGCCCTCGATATCGAGGAACTGATCCACCGCCTCGAGACCCTCCGGCTGCGGGGCTGCAAGGGGACCACCGGGACCCAGGCCAGCTTCCTGGAGCTGTTCAAGGGCGACCACGCCAAGGTCCGCCGGCTGGAGGCGCTGATCGCCACCAGGCTGGGGCTCCCCCGGGTGTTCCCGGTCACCGGCCAGACCTACAGCCGCAAGGGCGACAGCGTCCTCCTCGATGCCCTCTCGGGCATCGCCCAGTCGGCATCCAAGATGGCGAGCGACCTCCGCCTGCTGCAGCACGAGGGCGAACTGCTGGAGCCGTTCGAGAGGGACCAGGTCGGGTCCAGCGCCATGGCCTACAAGCGGAACCCGATGCGGGCCGAGCGGATCTCCGGGCTGGCGCGCTTCCTGATCAGCCTACAGGCCAACACCGCCCATACCGCGGCGACCCAGTGGCTGGAGCGGACCCTCGACGACTCCGCCAACCGCCGGCTCACCCTGCCCGAGGCGTTCCTCACCGCCGACGCGATCCTGGTGCTGGCCGGCAACATTGCTGCCGGGCTGGAGGTGCGCGAGCCGGTGATCCGGCGGCACGTGGAGGCGCAGATGCCCTTCATGGCCACCGAGCGCTGGCTGATGATGGGCGTGGAGGCCGGCGGAGACCGGCAGGCGCTGCACGAGGTGATCCGGAAGCATTCGCTGGCCACGGCGGAGGCGGTGAGCCGGGGCGAGCCCAACCAGCTGCTGGAGCGGCTGGCCAGCGACAAGACCTTCGCCGCGATCCCCACCGGGCGGCTGCAGGGCGAGCTGGACCCGCTCAAGTACACCGGACGCTCGGTGCAGCAGGTGGCCGAGTTCCTCGACGAGTACCTCACACCGCTCCTGACGCGGGCCCGGCCGCTGGCCGCCCAGGCCGAGCGGGCGGAGATCGTGGTATGACGCGTCCCACCCACCCGCGAGGCCGGGCATGAGCGTCCTCACTCACAGCACCCTGCCGCTTCCCCTGCTCCGCAAGGGCAAGGTCCGCGAGGTCTATGAGGTGGACCCGGGCCACCTGCTGCTGGTGGCCAGCGACCGGGTCAGCGCCTTCGACGTGGTGATGCGGGAGCCGGTGCCGCGCAAGGGCGCCGTGCTCACCCAGGTCAGCGCGTTCTGGTTCGAGAAGCTGGGCGCCGTGGTGCCGAGCCACTATGTCACCGCCCGCACCGGGGAGATCCTCCGCCGCATCCCGGCGCTGGCCCCGCACCGCGACCAGATCGTGGGGCGGGCCATGCTGGTCCGCCGGACCGCGCCCGTGGCCTTCGAGTGCGTGGTCCGCGGCTACCTCTCGGGCTCGGCGTGGAAGGAGTACCGCGAGCGCGGGACCCTGGCGGGCGAGCCGCTGCCGGCCGGGCTGACCGAGAGCGCCCGCCTCGAGCCGCCCATCTTCTCGCCGGCCACCAAGGCGGAGTCGGGCCACGACATCAACGTCACGGTGGGCCAGATGGCGGCCGCGCTGGGCCAGGCCGAGACCGAGCGGCTGCGCGACCTCAGCTTCGCCGTGTACCAGGCGGGCCGGGATCATGCCGCCACCCGGGGGATCATCATCGCCGACACCAAGTTCGAGTTCGGGCA
>CAZCVG010000033.1:0-21122 GCA_964501735.1 uncultured Gemmatimonadaceae bacterium
GGTCGAGAACCTGGTAGGTGAGCGGGGCGTGGCGGCTGAACGAGAGCAGCTTGCGGATCATCTGGGCGCCGCGACGGGCGGCGGCCTGCAGCTCGTTCAGGTCGCTGTGAAGGTCCTGGCGCTCCGGCGGGAGGCCGGCCGCCATCATCTCGCTGTTGGCCAGCACCACGGTGAGCAGGTTGTTGAGGTCGTGCGCGATGCCGCCGGTGAGCTGCCCCACCGCTTCCATCTTCTGCGCCTGGCGCAGCTGCTCCTCCAGCCGGTGGCGCTCGGAGATGTCCCGGACGATGGCCTGGTAGCGCCCGTCGCCGAGGTCCCTCGCGGTGATTTCCACCTCCACCGCGGTGCCGTCCTCGCGGCGGAGCCGGCGGGACACGATGGTGGAGGGCATCTCGACCAGCTCGCGCATGCGCAGCGGCTGCCGCTCGCGGTCCTCCTGGGGCACGAACTGCTCGAGGGCGCGCCCGACGATGTCGCCACGCGGGTACCCCAGCAGCTCCTCGGCCCGGGCGTTGACCTCCAGGACGACCCCCTGCCGGTCGGTGACCACGATGGCGTCGGACGCCTGCTCCAGGGCCCGGCGGTAGTTGGCCTCGGACTCCACCAGCTGGCGCTCGGCCCGGACCCGGTCGGTGATGTCGTGGACGATCGAGAACAGCACGGACCGGCCGTTCAGGACGATGGGGCTGGAGTGAACCTCGACGTCACGGATCGCGCCTGAGCGTAAGCGATGGCGAAACACGAAGAAGTTGCGCCGCTCGGTTTCCGCCGCCTTGGTGACTTCCCGCAGCGAGGCCTCCGGCATCAGGTTGATGTCGGTCATCGGCTTGCCGATGAGTTCCTCGCGGGACCAGCCGTAGAACACCACGGCGGCGGGGTTGACGTCCACCAGCGTGAGGGTAGCGGTGTCCAGCAGCAGCGACACCGAGGTGGTGCGCTCGAAGATCTGGCGGTACCGCGACTCGCTCTCCACCTGGCTGGCCTCGGCGGCCGCCACCGCCGCCAGCGCCCGGCGCACCAGCCACCAGATCACGGCCGCGGTAGCCAGGACGTAGAGCAGCCCCTTGGCCGTCTGCAGCAGTTTCAGGGTGCCGAGCGGGAGCCCCTCGAAGGACCCCCAGATCATGTCCGAGAACAGGATCCACAGAGCGCCGGAGACCGCGTAAATCGCCGCGATCACGACCGGCATCTGCCGGCGCGAGAGCCGGGACCAGGTCCGCCCCCCGGGCGTGGTCAGGGGGACGGCTCCCGCGAGATCAGCAGCTCCTGGGCCGGCAGGGCGCCGCCCAGGATCCTGCCGTCGGGGTCCACCCGCAGCCGGAACTCCACCGCGCCGATGCCTACCAGGGCCGAATCGGCCCCCCACCGGCGCACCGTGCCCGTCACCGTCTGGCCGCCGCCGAGGTTGAAGAACGGCACGGGGAGCGTGTCACGGTGGGCGGCCGCCAGGCGCCGGGTGGCCCGTTCCAGGAAGGCCATGGAGAGGTTGAGGTAGGGCACCGCGCCTGCCACAGTGGGGAAGATCATGGTGCGGAGTCCGGTGGCCCGGTCCACTTCATCTACCGCCACGCTGTCATCCCTGAAGATGACCCGGCTGGTCTGGCGCGCCGGGGCCTGCTCGGGATCATCGGCCCGCCACGCGAACAGCTCCAGCAGGGGGGCACTGCCATCCTCCAGCAGGGTGACCTTGTAGTTCACCCGCTCGCGCGCCTGGCGCGCGGCCGACCGTGTCAGGCTGCCTGCCAGGGAGTACGGCTCCAGCGCGAAGCGCTCGACCGCGACCGTGTCCCCCCGGCGGAGGACGGTGAACGCTCCCGACTCCGCGGCCTGCGCCCCAAGTCCGGCGGGACAGAGGCAGAGGATCGCCGTGAGGGCGGCAACTGGCCTGGGCATGGCAGTGCTTTCGCTGGGCGGTGGTTCCGCGGGCCCGGCGTTTTCCGGCGCCGGCGCCCCGGTTCTTCGTTACCAAGTTACACCCGGTCCGGCCTACGATGGATCCCCGCCAGCCAAGGATCCCATGTCGCCGGCCGAGGTGCTGCGCCAGCTAGCCGACCTGTCAGGGGTCACCCGCCTGATCGCCTGGCTGGGGCACCGTCCCCTCTGGCAGGAGCTGCCCCGGGACCCGCCGCTCGTCCCCGGGGTTCGGCACTCGGCCCTGGTGGGGCGGGCCGGCGGGTTCGAGTGGGTCGGGATGGAGGGGAGCCCCGCCGCCGCGGTGGCGCGCCGGGCGGCGGTCCTGCTGGCCGCCCGCGGCCAGTGCGCCGGCATCATTGTCCTTGATTTCGCCGCCGCCACACTGGGCCTGGCCGTCACGGGAGACCAGCCCGCCGTGGCGGTCATCTCGCTCCACGCCCCCGGCCCGTCGGACCTCGAGCGGCTGGAGCGCCTGGCCCGCGCCGCCGACCTCCGCGGCGTGGCCTACGCCCTCCGGGCCGCGGAGATCCTGGAGACGGAGGATCCCGGCCGGCGCTTCTTCCTCGCCTTTCGGAACACCCTGCACGCCATGGCCGGCCGCCTCACAGGCGGCCCCCCGGCCGGCGCGCGACAGAACCTGGCGCTGATCCAGCTCACCCGCATCCTGTTCCTCTACTTTGTGCAGGCCAAGGGCTGGCTGGACGGGCGGCCCGACTTCCTCCGCCGCGCGGTTGACGATGCCCTGGCCCGGCGCCGCCGGCTTCACCGGGATCTCTTCCGCCCGCTCTTCTTCGGCACGCTCAACCGCCCGCCGGCCGGGCGCGGCCGGGCCCGGGCGTTCGGCGCCATCCCCTTCCTCAATGGCGGCCTCTTCGAGCCCCACCCGCTGGAGCGGGCCTGGCGGGGCGAAGTTCCCGACGACTGCTGGCGGGACACCTTCGACGGGCTGTTCGAGCGGTTCCACTTCGCCGTCCACGAGGACGCTCCGCCGGGCGTCATCGCGCCGGACATGCTGGGCCGGGTGTTCGAGGGGCTCATGGCCCCGGAAGACCGCCGGGCGGCCGGGGCGTACTACACCCCCGCGGCCCTGGTGGAGCGGATGGTGGACGCCGCGCTCGCCGCCCACCTGAGCCTCCGGCTGCGCTGTCCCGCCGCCGAGGCGGCCGCACGGCTGGCGGCCCGTGAGCCCGCCGCCATCGCCCCCCTCTCCCATCTCACCCTGCTGGACCCGGCGGTCGGGTCCGGGGCATTCCTGCTCGGCGCCCTCGACCGTCTCGCGGCGCTCCGCGCCGACGAGGCCCCGCCTCCCACGCTCCGCCGCCGGATCCTGGCGGCCAACCTCTTCGGCGTGGACCGCAACCCGATGGCCGTGCGGCTGGCCGAGCTGCGGCTCTGGCTGTCGGTCATCGCGGAAGACGACACCCGTGACCCCGGCCAGGTCTCGCCCCTGCCCAACCTCGACGGCTTCGTCCGCCAGGGAGACAGCCTCCTCGATCCGGCCAGCCTCCTTGCCCGGCTGGAGGCCCGGCCGGTCCACACCGAGGCCCAGCTCCGCGCCGCCCGGGCCGGCTTCGTGACAGCCAGCGGAGCCGGCAAGGCCGACCTGCTACGCCGGCTGCGCCGGGCCGAGGCCGCCGCCTTCGCCGAGTGCCTGGCGGCGGCGGAGGTGCGGATCGAGCACCACCTCACCGAGTGCCTCGGCGCGGCGCGGCAGGTCACGCTGTTCGGGGAGCGGCGCGGACTGGACCCCGAGCTCCGGGCGGCGTTGCGCGGGCTGAGGTTGCAGCAGCGGGAGGTGCGCCGCCTCACCCGGCGGCTCCGGCAGGAGGGGGAAGTGGGCTGGTTCAGCTACGAGATCCAGTTCGGCGATGTCCTGGCCCGCGGCGGGTTCGACCTCATCCTCGGCAACCCGCCGTGGGTGCGGGCCGAGTCCCTGCCGCCCCGGCTCCGCCTCGCGCTGAGCCGGCGCTATCGCTGCTGGCGCAGTGGCGGGCAGGGCTTCGCCCACCAGCCCGACCTGTCGCTCGCCTTCGTGGAGCGCGGGGTGGAGCTGCTCGCGCCCGGGGGCACCCTCGCCTTCCTGCTCCCGGTGAAGCTGGCCACCGCCGGATACGCGCGCGCGCTGCGCGCCGATCTTGCGGCCCAGTGCACCCTGCAGGTCATGGCCGACCTCCAGTCCGATCCCGCCGCCGGGTTCGAGGCCACCACCTACCCCGCGGCGCTGATCCTCTCGCGCGCCGCTCCGGATCCGGCCGGGCCGGTGCGCCTGGCCCTGGATCCATCCGCCCCGGCGCTGCCGCAGGCCGCTTGGCAGGGTGGCGGGCCCTGGCGGCTGGGCACGCCGGAGCTGGCCCGCACCCTAGCCGACCTCGCCCACCGACACCCCCGGCTGGGCGCCCGCTGGTCGCCCCAGCTGGGGGTGAAGACCGGAGCCAACGCCCTGTACCTCGAGCCGCCAGCGGACATCGAGCCGGCGCTGATCCGGCCGGCGCTCCGGGGCCGGGATGTCCGGGCGTTCGCCGCCGTCCCCCGGCTCCGGCTGCTGTATCCGCACGATGCCCACGGGGCCGCCTTCGAGCGCCTGCCGGCGGCGGCGCGGGCCTATCTCACCGGCCACGAGCGGATCCTGCGCGCCCGGGCGGACTTTGCCGGCGGCCCGTTCTGGGCCCTGTTTCGCACCGCCGCGGCCACCGGCCGCTCCCGCGTGGTGTGGCCCGACCTCGCCCGCCAGCTCAATGCGGCCCCGCTCTCGGGGCCGGCCGGCCGGGCCATGGTCCCGCTCAACAGCTGCTACGTGCTGACCGTCCCCGATGACGGCGTGGCCTTCGGCCTGGCGGCATGGCTCAACTGCACCTGGCTCCGGGTGGCGGCCCGGGCCCAGGCGGAGGCCGCGGCGAGCGGGTTTGCCCGGTTCAACGCCCGGGTCGTCGCCGACCTGCCGCTGCCCGCCGCCGCCCTCGACGACGCCCGGCTCCGGGAGCTGGGCCGGCGGGGATGCGCCGGCCAGGACATCCAGGAGGAACTCGATGACTGCTGTGCGGAGCACCTGGCGCTCTCTCCGGCGGAGCGCGCCTGCCTGGCCGGCGCCCCCGGCGCAGGTCCCCACGATCGTGGCCGAGTCGCTGCGCGACGTTGACGAGCCGCTGGAGACGGTGCTGCGGCCGGGGCCACCCGGCCCGCCGGCTCCGGTGGCCCGCGCGCTGGCCCGCTCCCTGTTGCTGCCCGAGTCGGCCTGCCCCGCGCCGGCCTGGCTTCGTCCCGAGCAGGCCGCCCCGTTCCGGCGCTGCCGCGCCGCGCTCGAGCGGCACGGTGGCGCCCTGCTGGCCGACCCGGTGGGCAGCGGCAAGACCTGGGTCGCCCTGGCCGTGGCCTGGTCCCTCGGGGAGCGCACCGTGGCCATCGTGCCGGCCGCGCTGGTGCCTCAGTGGCGGGCCACCGCGGCCCGGCTGGCGATTCCGCTGCAGCTGGTGTCGCACGAGGCCCTGAGCCGCGGCCACCGGCCTGACAACGCTGCCACCTTCGCCCTGGTGGATGAATCTCACC
The DNA here is from genome assembly GCA_964501735.1 of uncultured Gemmatimonadaceae bacterium. Classification (GTDB taxonomy): domain Bacteria; phylum Gemmatimonadota; class Gemmatimonadetes; order Gemmatimonadales; family GWC2-71-9; genus JADJOM01. Next base: position 5,458 of record CAZCVG010000033.1, read on the forward strand.
GTTTCCGCTCTCCCGCCATCCGCCGCTACGGCGGCCTGGCCCGCTGGCTGGTGGGCCGCCGGGCGCTCCTCCTCAGCGCCACGCCGGTGGTAAACCGGCTGGAGGACCTCGCCCACCAGCTGCTCCTGGCCCTCCCCGACGATGCGTTGCGTGCCCGTGGCCTCGGCTCGATCCTCGGGTCGCTCCGGGCCGGTGTGGCCCACCCGGCCCTCGGCGAAGTGGTGCTGTCGCGGCCGAGCCCGCAGGATGCCCCGGGCCGCCACTCGCGGGACATCGAGCCGCCCCCCGAGCCCGAGACCACCGCGCTCACCGCCGAGATCGCCCGGCTGCGGCTCTCCCGCGACCGGGGCGTGGCGGCGCTGGTCCGGGTGGTCCTCTGGCGGGCCCTGGCCTCGAGCCCGGCGGCGCTGGCCGGCGCCCTGAACCGTTACCTCGCGCTGCTGGACCAGGCCGGGGCCGCCGCCGCCTCGGGACGCCGGGTGTCCCGGGCCGCGATCCGCGCCTGGTGCGGGGCGGAGGCGGGCCAGTACCTCATGTGGGAGGTCCTGCCTGACGAAGACGGCCCCGCTGACTTGCTCCCCGCCGACCGGTCGCGGGTGGCGCGCCTGCGGGCCCGGGCCCGGCAGCTGGCCGCCACCGGCGACGCCAAGTCGCGAGCGGTGGGTTCGATCCTCGCCGACGGCCGGGTCAGCATCGTCTTCACCGGCAGCCGGGACACCCTCGAGTTTCTCCGGGCACAGTGGCCGGCCCTGCGCCCCGCCTGGATCACCGGGAGCGCCGCCGGGATGGGGAACGCCAGCCTCCCCCGGGCCGCCGTGCTGGAGTGGTTCCGCCGGGAGCCGGTGCCGCTTCCGCCGCCCCTCCTCCCCCCGCGGCTGCTCCTCGCCACCGACGTGGCCGCCGAGGGTCTCGACCTGCAGCGGGCCGAGCGGGTGGTGCACTACGACCTGCCCTGGACCAGCGTCCGGCTCGACCAGCGGGAAGGCCGCGCCCGGCGGCTGGGCAGCCTGACAAGAGAGGTCGAGGTGCTTCATTGCCCCCCCGCCGCCGAGCTGGAAGCGCGGCTGGCCTGCCTCGACCGGCTGGCCCGCAAGCGGGACCTTGCGTTCGTGGCCGGCCTGGGGGACCACGCCCGCTGGCTGTATCGCTGGCGCGCCGACCTCGCCGCCTGGGCCACCGAGGGGCCTGCCGGCGCCGGGGTCGCGGCGGTCAACGGTCCGGCCGCCGGCTGGCTGGTGGGCGTGGCCTTCGACAGCGTGGCGCCGGGAGGCGGCCTGCGGCAGGAATCGGCGGAACTGTGGTGGCTCGACCCGGCGGGCGGCCTGGACATCGCGCCGGCACGGCTGGTCCCCCTGCTCCGGGCGGCCAGCGAGGCCTCGCGGACCGCGGCTGACCCCGCGCTTCCCGCGCTCTGGCCACTGCTCTGCGAGCAGGTGCGCCGGCGGCTGCGAGAAGCCGCGGCACTCAGCCTCGGCGAGACGGTCGCCAGCCGCCGCCAGGGCGTGCTGCGGCAGCTCCGCCGGCTTGCGGCGCAAGCCAGCCGGCGCCGCGACCGGGACGCCCTGCACCGACTGGATCTCCTCATCGAACGGCTCGGCGGTGGGCTGACCGCCGGCCAGGAGCAGCTGGTGTGCGCCGCGGCCGAATCTCCCGCCCGGCTGCTGGAGACATTGGCCCCCCTGCTGGCCGGGCCGATGCGGGTCCGCTGTCACCTGATTCCCCGGCTCACGGGCATTGTGCGGGTGACTACCTTCCCCGCATGTCCCGATTCCGCGCCATCCTGTTCGACCTCGACGGCACCCTCATTGACTCCATCGGCCTGATCCTGTCCAGCTACCACCATACCCTGGCGGCCCACGGTTTCCCGCCGGTGACCGACCAGGAGTGGCTGGCGGGTGTGGGCACGCCGCTCCGGGTACAACTGAGCCGCTGGGCCCGTTCCCCCGAGGAGATGGACCGCCTGGTGGCGACGTACCGCAGCCACAACCTGGCCAATCACGACGCCATGGTCCGGCCCTACCAGGGCATCGTCCCGCTGGTTCACCGGATCCGGGCCCAGGGCTACCGCACCGGCATCGTCACCAGCAAGAACCAGGAAGGGACGCGGCGCGGCCTCCGGCTGGTGGGCCTCGAGGAACAGATGGAGGTGCTGGTCTGCGCCGACTCGGTGACCAACCCCAAGCCGCACCCGGAACCGGTGTTGCGCGGGATGGAACTGCTGGGGAGCACGCCCGAGGAGACCCTGTTCGTGGGTGACAGCATCCACGACCTGCACAGCGGGAAGGCGGCGGGCGCCCGCACCGGCGCCGTGTTGTGGGGGCCCTTTCCGCGGCCAGCCCTTGAGGCGGGGCATCCCGACTACTGGCTCGAACGTCCCGGGGACTTGGAGGCCCTTCTGTTCGGCTCGGCCTGAGCGGGAATCCGACACCCTTCCGCCATTCCCAGCCGCCGTTACATTCTGCCCCGCCGCCGTGACTTTCCCGTTACCACTCCCTGCTGCCCAGGAGCGCCTGTGGGTCTCCTCCCGCGCGACCAGCGTTTCTTCGATCTCTTCATCGCCGTGGCCGAGCGTTCGGTCGAGGCGGCCCGCCAGCTGGAGGAGCTGTTTCGGGCCGAGCCGGACCGGCGCGTGCCGCTGGTGGACTCGATCAAGCGCCTGGAACACGAATGTGATGAACTGACCCACGAGGTCATCACCCGGCTGGACCGCTCCTTCATCACCCCGCTGGACCGGGAGGACATCCACGCGCTGGCCTCTGGGCTGGACGACGTGATTGACCTGATTGACGGCCTGGCGCGCCGCACCCGGATCTTCCACGTCGGCTCCGCCCCTCCGGGCGCGATCCTCCTCTCCGGGGTGCTCATCCGGGCGTGCGAGCAGATCCTGATCGGCGTGCGCGGGCTGTCGAAGACCGGCTCGGGCAACGGGGTTCTCGAGGCCTGCATTGCGGTCAAGCGGCTGGAGGAGGAGGGGGATTCGCTCTACCACGAGTGGATGGGGCGGATGTTCGAGGGCTCGCCCGACCCGGTGCAGCTGATCAAGTGGAAGGAGCTGTACGACACCCTGGAGAAGACGCTCGACATCATCGAGGACGCCGCGAACGTGCTGGAGTCCATCTCCATCAAGCACGGCTGACCGATGGACGCGACCGTCCTCTACATCGTGGTCATCATCGGAGTGGCCCTGGCCTTTGACTTCATCAACGGCTTCCACGACAGCGCCAACTCGATCGCCACGGTCGTGGCCACGCGGGTGCTCTCCCCCGGGGTGGCGGTGCTGTGGGCCGCCTTCTTCAACTTTGCCGCCGCCTTCATCGTGGGGACGGCCGTCGCCAAGACCATCGGGAAGGGGCTGATCGACCCGGCCGCGGTCAATCCCGACGTGGTGCTGGCGGGCCTGATCGGGGCCATCGCCTGGAACCTCATCACCTGGTGGTTCGGCCTGCCCAGCAGCTCCTCGCACGCCCTGCTGGGCGGGTACGGCGGGGCCGCGGTCGCCAAGGCCGGGGTGGGCGCGCTGCTGCTGGGCGGCTGGGTCAAGCCGGTGCTGTTCATCTTCATTTCACCGCTCATCGGCGTCTCGCTGGGCCTGGGCCTCAGCGTGTCGCTCTCCTGGCTGCTCCGGCGGCAGCCGCGGGCGCCGATGGAGCACCTGTTCCGCCGGCTGCAGCTGGTGTCGGCGGCGCTCTTCTCGCTCAGCCATGGGGCCAACGACGCCCAGAAGACGATGGGCATCATCGTGGGCCTGCTGGTGTCGGCGCAGGCCCTGTTCGTCAACGCCGAGGGCTGGATGACGCACCTGTACCTGCCCACGGCCGATCGCATCCCGTTCTGGATCGAGATGAGCGCCTACACCGCCATCTCCCTGGGGACCGCCCTCGGCGGCTGGCGGATCGTCAAGACGATGGGCTCCAAGATCACCCGGCTGCAGCCGTTCGGGGGATTCTGTGCCGAGACCGCGGGGGGCATCACCATCCTCATGGCGTCGGCGTGGGGCATTCCGGTCAGCACCACCCACACGATCACCGGAGCGATCGTCGGCGTGGGCACGAGCCACCGGATCTCGGCGGTGCGCTGGGGCGTGGCCGGGACGATCGTCTGGGCCTGGGTCCTGACCATCCCGATGAGCGCGGCGATCGCCGCGTTCAGTTACCTGCTGCTCAGGTAGGAGGATGAGGCCGTGACGGCGGCGGCCTGGCGCGGCGCTCAGGCCGCCCGTTCCGCCGCGGACCGTGCGGCGGCGCCGGCGTAGTCTTCCAGCAGCCGGTCGTAGATCGCGTCCCATGACCGTTCCGCCGCGGTGACCAGGCCGCCCCGGGCGAGGCGCGCCCGGAGCGCGGAGTCCTGCATCAAACGCAGCATCGCTGACGCCAGCTGGGGCGTGTCCTGCGGCGGCGCCAGCCACGCGTTGACCCCGTGCTCCGCGTAGTCCAGCACCCCACCCGCCCCGACCGCCAGCGCCGCCACCCCCGAACTCATCGCCTCGAGCAGCGAGTTGCCGAAGGTCTCGGTCGGCGACGGGAACACGAACAGGTCGGCGCTGGCGTAGGCCCGGGACAGCGCCTCGCCTGACAGCAGCCCCGCCAGGTGCACGCCGGGCAGGGCCTGCTCGCGGATCTCCGCCTCCAGGGGACCATGCCCCACCAGCACCAGCTGGGCCGAGCCCCGGCGTCCGCCCAGGGATCGCCAGGCCGCCAGCAGCCGCCGCAGGTCCTTTTCCACTGCCAGCCGCCCGATGTAGGTCAGCAGCAGGTCCCCGGGGCCGGCGCCGAACCGGGCACGCCATTCGGCGCTGCGGTGGGCAGGACTGAAGAGCGTCGGGTCCACCCCGCGGGTCCAGATTCCGGTGTGCCCCACGCCGCGGGCGTGCAGGGTCCGCTCATAGAACCGGGACGGGGCCAGGACCCGTTCCGCGTGACTGTAGAACCACCGGAGATAGATCCAGCCCACATTGATCAGGAACGGGACGCCGTAGCGGCCGGCGTACTTGTGGTAGTCGGTGTGAGCCGAGGCGATGACCGGAATGCCGAGCCGCCCGGCCGCCCGGATCCCGGCGCGGCCCATGGCGAACTCGGTGGCGACATGCACCACGTCGGGGCGAAAGAGCGCCAGGTCGGCGTCCACCTCGCGCTGGCGCGGGAAGGCCCACTGCACGTCGGGATAGAGGAACAGCGGGACGCTGGGCGAGCGATGGGTCTCGGGACGGTCCGTCGCCCCCGCGGGGAGCGGGTAGGTCGGGCAGTACACCCGGACGGTGTGGCCGCGTGCCTCGAGCGCCTCCACCAGGCGGACGAGCGTCACCCCCACGCCGCTCACCATGGGCCAGTAGACCTCGGAGAAAAGCGCGATCCGCATGGCCGGAGGGTAGCCGGAAACCGCCCGGCGCGAAAGCCCGAATTGCTCGCCCGCCAGTCATCGCAGGCCGGGACGAGGGGCCGGCTAGCCGACCCGATCCAGCTGGCGCAGCTCCGGCACCCGCCAGGCTACCAAAGACACCACCGCCAGCGGCGCGAGCCCGCCCAGCACCACGGCCGGGACCACGCCGAGCAGCCGCGCCGCAACGCCCGACTCGAAGGCGCCGATCTCGTTGGAGGAGCCGATGAACACGGCGTTGACCGCCGCGACCCGGCCCAGCAGGTGCCTCGGCGTCAGCACCTGCACCAGGGTGGAGCGCATCACCACGCTGACGTTGTCGAACATCCCCGAGAGACCCAGCAGGAGCACCGACAGCGCAAAGCTGGTCGAGAGGCCGAAGGCGGTGATGCAGCATCCGTACAGGGCCACGGACAGAAGCATGGTGCGGCCCTGGCGGTCGCGGAGCGGCCGGTGCGAGAGGTAGACCGACATGAGCACCGAGCCCGCCGCCGGCGCCGCCCGCAGGAGGCCGAGGCCCTCCGCCCCGACATGCAGGATGTCCACGGCGAACACCGGCAGGAGCGCCTCCGCGCCGGCGAACAGCACCGCGAGCAGGTCCAGCGTGATGGCGCCAAGCAGGACCGGCTGGCTCCGGACGAAGCGCACACCATCGAGCAGCCCCTGCAGGCCATCGGCCGTGGTGGTGGCCGCGGGATGCGCGCCCCCAGCCACCCGGGCCAGCGTGCCCCACGCCAGCACCATGAGGCCGGTAGCCACCAGGTAGGCGAGGGCCGGCCCGCCCAGCCCCAGCAGCAGCCCGCCCAGCGCCGGGCCCGCCACCGCCGCGAACTGCCAGGTGGAACTCCGCCAGGTGATGGAATTGACGTACAGCTCCCGGGGCACCAGGTCGGCGGCCAGGGCGGTCCTGGTGGGCTGGAGGAAACTCCGGGCGACGCCGCTGATGAAGACCACACCGTAGATCAGCCAGGCGGTGCCGGCATGCACCAGCCCGGCCAGGGTGAACCAGGCGAGGGCGCCGGCACAGCAGCCCAGCACCACCACGGCCGTCAGGCAGACCCGGCGCCGGTCCACCCGGTCGGCCAGCTGCCCCGCCGGCAGCGCGAACCCTATGAAAGGCAGCGCCTCGGCCAGGCCCACCAGCCCCAGGGCGAGCGGATCCCGCGTCACCTCGTAGAGCTGCCAGCCGACCACGACCCCCTGCATCATCGTCGCCAGGGTCTGGCCCAGCAGGAACAGGATGAAGCGGCGGAAATCGGTGATCCGGAGGGCGGCGTAGGGGTCGGGAGTGGGGATCACCGTGGTCGTCCTGGGCGGCATTAGATTGGGAACGTCACCCCCGGCATCCCGAAGCTAACCATTTCGGGTGAACCGCAACCTCCGGCCCCTCATGCTCCGCGTCCTTCCCCCGCCCAGCACCGCCAGCGAGTCGCTCCTGACACCGGACGCGCTTGCCTTCCTGACCGAGCTCGAGCGCCAGTTCGGTCCCGCGCGCCGGGCCCTCCTGGCCCGCCGGGCCGAACGCCGGTCCGGCTTCCGCCGCGGCGGGCTGCCCGACTTCCTGGAGGAAACCCGGGAGGTCCGGGACGGGACCTGGCAGGTGGCGCCGGCCCCGCCCGACCTGGACGACCGGCGCGTGGAGATCACCGGGCCGGTGGAGCAGAAGATGATGATCAATGCCCTGAACTCCGGGGCCCGGGTGTTCATGGCCGATTTCGAGGACGCCCTCTCGCCCAACTGGGAGAACGTGGTGGCGGGGCAGCTCAACTGCAGCGCCGCCGTCCGCCGCACCCTCGAGTTCACCTCGCCCGAGGGCAAGGCCTACCGCCTCAACCCGGTGACCGCCACCCTGCTGGTCCGGCCCCGCGGCTGGCACCTCGCCGAGAAGCACCTCACCCTCGACGGCACCCCGATGTCGGGCAGCCTGTTCGACTTCGGGCTCTACCTGTTCCACAACGGCGCCGAGCTGATCCGGCGGGGGAGCGGCCCCTACTTCTACCTGCCCAAGCTGGAGACCCACCTCGAGGCCCGGCTTTGGAACGAGGTGTTCACCTTCGGGCAGAAGGCCCTCGGCATCCCCCACGGCACCATCCGCGCCACGGTGCTGATCGAGACCATCCTCGCGGCGTTCGAGATGGAGGAGATCCTGTTCGAGCTCCGTGACCATGCCGCCGGCCTCAACGCCGGCCGCTGGGACTACATCTTCTCGGTCCTGAAGAACTTCGGGCACCGGCCCGATTTCGTGCTGCCCGACCGGAGCCAGGTGACCATGGGCGTGCCGTTCATGCAGGCCTACACCGAGATGCTGGTGCGGGCCTGCCACCGCCGGGGCGCCCACGCCATCGGCGGGATGGCGGCGTTCATTCCGTCGCGCCGCGACGCTGCTGTCAACGCCCAGGCCATGCAGAAGGTGCGGGAAGACAAGCTGCGGGAGGCCCAGCGGGGCTTCGATGGTTCCTGGGTGGCCCACCCCGACCTCGTCCCGGTGGCCCAGGCGGTCTTCGACGAGACCTTCGGGTCCCGGCCCAACCAGAAGCACCGGCTGCGGGAAGATGTCATCCCCGACCGCCAGCGGCTGCTGGACGTGAAGATCCCCGGCGGCCAGGTCACCGAGCATGGGGTCCGGACCAACATCCGGGTGGCGCTGGAGTATCTCGAGAACTGGCTCGAGGGCCGGGGCGCGGTCGGGATCGACAACCTGATGGAGGACTCCGCCACCGCCGAGATCTCCCGTACCCAGCTGCAGCAGTGGCTCCGGCACCGGGTAACCCTGGATGACGGCAAACCCCTCGACGCCGAGCGGTATGCGATCCTGGCGAAGCAGGAACTGGCGGGACTGGACCGCGCGGGGCCGGGGGGAACGCGCCGCCGGGAGGCCGCGACCCTGCTGGACCGCCTGGTGCACGAGCCGGTGCCGGAAGAGTTCCTCACGCTGGGGGCGTACGAATTCCTGGCCTGAGGCGCCGGGAGGCGGAAAGGAACGGCGGAGGCAACAGCGGACCGGTGGGCCGGTCCGAAAAGACCTGACTTCAGGACTGGGGCGGCAGGAATCGAACCTGCAACCTCCCGGTTAACAGCCGGGCGCTCTGCCAGTTGAGCTACACCCCATCGGTACTCCATGAACGGCGGGCCGAGACCCCGCCGGCACCGCAGGACTTCACCGCCCCCTGACCCGTGGCGCCGGGATACTATCGGCACCCCACCCTGCCTGCTGCAGCAGGCCGCCAGCCAGCGCCCCGCGTTCACCCCAACAAAAAAGGCCCGCCGGGCGACGGCGGGCCTGAAGCGCTCGGGCGCGTGTGCGCCGCTTACGCCCGCCCCGCCGGAATGGCGCGGTTCGAGTTTCGGTTCGGGCGGGTATTGAGCAGGCTTTGCATAAGCGGGGATGCTACCGCGATTGCCGCGCCGGGTCAAGTTCCCGACGCCCGGACCGGCAATTCCGGGCAACCTGTTCAGAGTTCGGTACTTGCGTCGCATGGCGCCGGGGGATACCCTAGCCGGTCCCGGGGCCGGGAAGCGCGGCCCGGGACATCCCGCCGTCCGGACCGGGGCTCTGATCCCCTGTACCCGTACTTCCCACGTTGAGGACGCCCCGCATGAAACGTCCAGTCACCCTGCACATCAACGGCCGGGCCCACACCGTGGAGGTGGAGCCGCGCCTGCTGCTGGTGCACCTGCTGCGCGACGAGCTGAACCTCACCGGCACCCATATCGGGTGCGACACCAGCCAGTGTGGCGCGTGCACGGTGCTGATTGACGGCCAGGCCGTGAAGAGCTGCACCGCGCTGGCGGTCCAGGCCGACGGCGCCCGGGTCACGACCATCGAGGGCATGGCCAGTGGCGACACGCTGCATCCGCTGCAGATGGCCTTCTGGGAGAAGCACGGCCTGCAGTGCGGCTTCTGCACTCCCGGCATGATCATGACCGCGGCCGACTTCCTCGCCCACCATCCCGACCCGACCGACGAGGAGATCCGCCACGCCATCGAGGGCAACTACTGCCGCTGCACCGGCTACCAGAACATCGTGGCCGCGATCAAGGCGGCGGCCGCCACGCTCCGCGCCGCCGGCGCGGCGGCCTGAGGAGGACGACCCATGGCCACGCTCTTCGGCTCCGGCATCAAGCGGCGGGAGGATCCCCGGCTGATCACCGGCTCGGCGACCTACACCGACGACGTGAAGCTGCCGGGCCTCTGCTACGCGATGTTCGCGCGGAGCCCCTATGCCCATGCCCGGCTCACCAAGGTGCGGGTGGAGGACGCCCGGCGCGCGCCCGGCGTCATCGCGGTGTACACCGGGCAGGACGTCAAGGACCGGCTCACGCCGGTCCCCTGCGCCTGGAACGTGCCGGGCTGCGACCTCAAGATCCCGGCCCACCCCCTGCTGGCCCACGACCGGGTGCGCTACGTCGGCGATGCCATCGCCATGGTGATCGCCGAGACCCGGGCCCAGGCCCGCGATGCGATTGACCTGGTGGACGCCGACTACGAGCCGCTCGGCGCCACCGCCGACCCCGAAAAGGCGGCCCAGCCGGGCGCCGCCCTGCTGCACGACGATGTCCCCGGCAACCTGGCGTTCACCTGGACGGTCGCCGGCGGCGACGCCGAGGCCGCCTTCCGCTCCGCCGAGGTGACGGTGAGCCAGCGCATCGTGCAGCAGCGGCTGCTGCCGACCGCCATGGAGGCGCGCGCCGCGGTGGCGAGCTACAACCGGGGCTCCGGCCAGCTCACCCTCTGGGTCACCTCCCAGAATCCCCACATCCACCGCTTCCTCTGCTCGGTGATGCTCAAGCTGCCCGAGCACCGCGTGCGGGTCATCGCCCCCGAGGTGGGCGGTGGCTTCGGCTCGAAGATCCCCGCCTACCCCGACGAGGCGCTCTGCGCGTTCGCCTCCATGGAACTGGGCCGGCCGGTCAAGTGGACCGAGGACCGCTCGGAGAACTACAAGGTCACCATCCACGGCCGGGACCACATCGAGTACGTGGAGATGTGCGGCACCAAGGACGGGCGCATCACCGGGCTCCGGACCAAGGTGTACGCCGGCCTGGGCGCCTACGCCTCGACCGCCGCGCCCGGCATCCCCACCATCCTGCACGGCCTGGTCTACTCCGGCGCGTACACCATTCCCAACATCCACGGCGTCATCCACGGCGTGTACACCAACGGCACGCCGGTGGACGCCTACCGGGGCGCCGGTCGGCCCGAGGCGGCGTACCTGGTGGAGCGGCTGGTGGACATCTACGCCCGGAAGGTCGGCCTGGACCCGTTCGCCGTGCGGCGCAAGAACTTCATCCCGGCCGACAAGTTTCCCTATACCGTCGCCACCGGGCTGATCTACGACTCGGGCAACTATGCCGCGGCCCTCGACAAGGCGGAGGGGATGCTGGACCTCAAGGCGTTCCGGGTGGAGCAGGCCCGGGCCCGCAAGGAGGGGCGTTACCTCGGCGTCGGGGTGGCCAGCTACATCGAGATCTGCGGGCTGGGCCCGAGCCAGGTCGCCGGGGCGGTGGGCTTCGGCGGCGGGCTGTACGATTCCGCCATCGTCCGGGTCTACCCCACCGGCACGGTCCGGGTCTACATCGGCGCCAGCCCGCACGGCCAGGGCGAGGAAACCACCTTCGCCCAGATCGTGGCCGACGAGTTCGGCTACCCGGTGGAGAATGTCGAGATCATCCACGGCGACACCGACAACACCCCCCAGGGCTGGGGCACCTACGGCAGCCGCACCACGGCGGTGTGCGGCTCGGCGGTCAAGAACGCCGCCCTCAAGGTAAAGGAGAAGGCCCGGCTGCTGGCCGCCCACCTGCTGGAGGCCAACGCCGCCGACCTCGAGTGGAAGGATGGCCGGTTCCAGGTGAAGGGATCGCCGGACAAGGGCAAGGGCTTCGCCGAGCTGGCCCTCATGGCCAACGTGGCGTGGAACATGCCGCCCGGCATGGAGCCGGGACTCGAGGCCTCCGCCTTCTTCGACCCGAGCAACTTCGTCTACCCCTTCGGCAGCCACATCTGCACGGTGGAGGTGGACGCCGACACCGGCGCCGTGAAGATCCTCCGCTATATCGCGGTGGACGACTGCGGCCCGCCGATCAACCCGATGATCGTGGACGGCCAGATCCACGGCGGCGTGGTCCAGGGCCTGGGCGAGGCGCTGCAGGAGATCGCCGTCTACGACGACGAGGCCCAGCTGCTCACCGGCACCATGATGGACTACGCCGTGCCGCGGGCCAGCCAGATGCCCCACCTCGAGGTGGCCCACACCGTCACGCCCTCGCCGGTCAACCCGCTCGGGGTCAAGGGGTGCGGCGAGGCGGGGACGATCGCCTCGGCGGCCTGCGTGGTGAACGCGGTGACCGACGCGCTGGCGCCGCTGGGCATCGTGCACATCGACAAGCCGCTCACGCCGGCCCGGGTCTGGGCCGCCATCCAGCAGGCGAAGGGAGCCCGGGCATGATCCCGACCAGCTTCGAGTACACCCGCGCCGGATCGGTGAAGGAAGTGCTGGCCCTGCTGGCCGCTACCGACGGGACCAAGGTCATCGCCGGCGGCCACAGCCTCATCCCGATGATGCGCTTCCGCCTGGTGCAGGCGCCCCGGCTGGTGGACATCTCCCGGCTGGAGGAACTCCGGGGAGTCCAGGAGTTCAAGAAGGGGGTGCGCATCGGCGCCACCACCACGTATGCCGACCTGGCCCGGAGCGACCTGCTGCGCGAGCGCTGCCCCGTCATCGCCGAGGTGGCCGCCGGCATCGCGGACATCCAGGTCCGCAACCGCGGCACCGTCGGCGGCTCCCTGGCCCACGCCGACCCGGCCAGCGACATGCCCGCGGTGATGCTCGCGCTCAACGCCGAGTTCCAGCTCCGCTCCAAGCGGGGCGGGCGGCGCACGGTCCGGGCCCGCGAGTTCTTCAAGGGGCCCTTCACCACCGACATGGCGGAGGACGAGCTGTTCACCGACATCCTGGTCCCCGGCATGGGGCGGGCCGCCGCCTCGTACGTGAGCTTCGACCAGGCCGCCTCGGGCTACGCGCTCGTCGGGGTCTGCGCCGTGGTGGCGCGGAAGCGCCTGACGGTGTCGGAGATCAGCGTGGCCATCACCGGCCTGGGAGAGAACGCGTTCATGGCGCCCGCCTTCGACCAGGTCCGCGACACCAAGGCCGATCCGGCGGCCATCGAGAAGGCCGCCGCGGAGGCCGTGGCGGGCGTCGAGATCGCGGGAGACCTGCACGCCCCGGCGGAATACCGCCGGCACATCGCCCAGGTCGCGGCCCGGCGGGGCGTGATCGAGGCCTATGAGCGGGCAGGAGGCCGGACCGGCTAGGCCCGCCGACGTGCCGCCAGCGGACGCCGCCCGCCCCTACGCACTGGTCCTGGCCGCCGGGGCGGGCGCCCGCTTCGGCGGGGCCAAGCTGCTCGCCGGCTTCCGGGGCCGGCCGCTGGTGGCCCACGTGGCGGGGACGCTGGCCGAGGTCCTCGCCAGCGGCACCCTGGCCGGCGGGGTGGCGGTGATCCCGCCTGGCGATACCGGGCTGGCCTGGCACCTGGATACCGCCGGGCTCCGGCTGGTGGAGAACCCGCGGGCGGCGGCCGGCGTGGCCACGTCGCTGCAGTGCGGCCTCGCGGCCCTGCTGGCGCTCGATGGGCCCCCGGCGGGCGCCGCGCTCATTGTCCTCGCCGACCAGCCGCTGCTTCGCCCCGAGGTCGTGTCCCGCCTGGTGGCGGAGTGGCGGCGCACCGGCCGCACCACCCGGCCCCGCTACGCCGCCCGGCGCGAGGAGCCGGGACACCCGGTCCTGCTCGACCGGGCCGACTGGCCCCTCGCCCGGCAGCTCGACGGCGACCGGGGCCTCGGCGCCCTGCTGGCCGGGGGCGCCGCGAAACCCGTGGTGATTGACGTCCCCGGCGAGAACCCCGATGTGGACACGCCGGCGGACCTGACCCGCCTGGAGGGCGCGGGCTGATGCGCTTGAGCTTCAATGGAGCACCGGAAATCGCCGCCGGCATCGCCGACGTGTGGCCGCGGGTGGTGGACCCCCACTTCGTGGCGCAGCACGGGCCCGGGGTGGAGTCGGTCGAGGTCCTCGATGCCCGTCACTTCAAGGTGATCACCGGGTTCGGGGTGGGCTCGATCAAGCTGCGGTTCGGTATTGACGTGGAGATGCTCGAGGTCAACCCGCCCAACTATTTCACCATGCGGGCGCGGGGCAAGGCGCCGGGCTCGGCCGTCGAGGTCACCGCCGAGCTGGCGCTGGTGGTGCTCGACACCCACCGCACCCGGCTCGACTGGAAGGCTGACACCGACATCAACGGCACCGTGGCCAGCGTGGGCGCCCGGCTGATGGAAGGCACGGCCCGCAAGCTCACCGAGCAGTTCTGGACCCGGTTTGCCGCCAGTATCCAGGCCGTGGTCGGCGGGGCGCCGCCTCAGCAGGAGTCCGCCGAGCCGCCCGCCGAGGGAGGGACCCCGGCCACGCCCCCTTCGGCTGCGGACACCACCGCCTCCCCACCCGAACCCCAACCACCGCCCGGCGGGTAGCCGGGCCCGCCCGGCCGCAAGGTCCGCCATGCCGGGCCTCGGCCCCGGTGCGCGGCCGCGCATGGCGCCATCGCGCCGAGTCGGCGACATTTAGGCACGTTCTCTCCCACCAGGGCCGTCACATGAAGATCCCCCAGCTGCTGCTGCGACAGCTGTACACCTTCGGCTCGCTGACCAACGAGCCCGGCGGGTTCCGCTTCAGCCTGAAGAACCGGCTGAGCGACGTGACCCTCACCCGGATCGTGCGGGTGAAGTTCGACCACCAGGAGTATCCCGCGGCCCAGCTGGAGGTGGACCTGGGCGATGGCCGCTGGCGCGCGGCGAGCGCGGTGACACCCGAGGCGCCCCAGCCGTTCCCGCTCAAGAAGGTGGCGCATCTCCGGGCGCCGGGGCACCAGGTTCCCGACGGCACGCACGAGATCGAGATCGCCATCGAGGTCCAGGGGCTCGGCAGCCTCTCCTTCAAGGTGAAGGACCACGTGGCGGAGCCCCAGCGACGGCTCACGTCGGTGCCGTACTCGAAGGAGGACAACTACACCCCGGAGGTCATCCGGGAGCGGCAGAAGTTCATCCAGCAGGTGACAGGGGCCAGCCTCCAGCACACCGGCAAGTACTCCTTCGATCCCAAGACGACCAAGGGCAACATCGAGAACTTCACCGGGGTGGCCCAGATCCCGCTCGGGTTCGCCGGGCCGCTCAAGGTCAACGGCGAGCATGCCCAGGGCGAGTTCATCATCCCGCTGGCCACCAGCGAGGGGACGCTGGTGGCGTCATACAATCGCGGCATGAAGGTGCTCAACCTCTCGGGCGGGGTGACCTGCACCATCCAGGGCGACCACATGCAGCGGGCCCCGGTGTTCGTGTTCGACAGCGCCCGCGAGGCCCGGGCCTTCCGCGACTGGGTGGATGCCAACCTCCCCGCCATCCGCAAGGAAGCCGAATCCACCACCAGCGTAGGCAAGCTCCAGTACATCGACACCTACCTGGCCAGCAAGTTCGCGTATCTCCGCTTCAACTACTCCACCGGGGACGCCGCCGGCCAGAACATGGTGGGCCGGGCCACCTTCGCCGCCAGCTCCTGGATCCTGGAGCACAACAAGACCATCCGGCGGTTCTACCTCGAGTCCAACCTGGCGACGGACAAGAAGGCCTCCCAGGTGAACCTCATGCGCACCCGCGGCAAGCGGGTGACGGCCGAGTGCGTGATCAAGCGGGACGTCCTGCTGGACGTCATGCGGGTGGAGCCGGAGAGCCTGTGCTACCACTGGGGCGTGGCCAACGTGGGCGCGATCCTCTCCGGCGCCAACAACAACGGGCTGCACTCGCCCAACGCCATCACGGCGATGTTCATCGCCACCGGGCAGGACGTGGCCAACGTGGCCGAGGGGTCGGCGGGGATCGTGTACGTGGAGCTCACGCCCGAGAAGGACCTCTACCTGTCCATCACCATCCCGTCGCTCATCGTGGCCACCCATGGCGGGGGCACCGGGCTGCCCACCCAGCGGGAGTGCCTGGAGGTGCTGGGCTGCGTCGGCAAGGGCAAGGTGAACAAGTTCGCCGAAATCGTCGCGGGCGTGGTGCTGGCCGGCGAGATCTCCCTCGCCGCCGCGATCTCCTCGCTGGAGTGGGTGTCGTCGCACGAGGAGTATGGCCGCAATCGCTGAGGCCACCGCGGCCTCGCAGGAAGAGGCGCTTCGGGCGCGCGGTTTCGAGATCATGCGCGTCACCCGCCCCCAGGGGCTGGTGCGGCGCCTGTTCACCA
>CAZCVG010000034.1:0-21115 GCA_964501735.1 uncultured Gemmatimonadaceae bacterium
CGCAGCATCTCCGTCTCGCTGTGGCAGCGATGGAAGACGGGATGGGTCAGGAAGGCCGAGCTGCGCTGGGCGTAGTCCGGCACCGCCGGCTCGGTGTGCACCCCGCTGTCTCCCAGCATGTGCGGCAGCGCCACGTCCAGCGAGAAGATCGAGATCAGGTCGGAGAGGTCGGCCACCGACACGGTCTCGTCCAGGGCCACCGAGAGGTGCGAGCGGTCCAGCACCCGGAGGTTGATCTTCCGGGACCGGGCCGCGTCGAGGATGCGCGGCATGTTGGCGGGCTTGACCGCCACCGTGATGGTGTCGAAGAAGTGGCTGTGGACGATGTGATAGCGCAGCCGCCGGAGCGCCGCCGCCAGCATCGTGGCCTGGGTGTGCACCCGCGCGGCGATCCGGCGGAGCCCTTCCGGCCCGTGGTACACGGCGTACATGCTGGCCATCACCGCCAGCAGCACCTGCGAGGTGCAGACGTTGCTGGTGGCCTTGTCCCGGCGGATATGCTGCTCCCGGGTCTGCAGCGCCATCCGGAGCGCCAGGCGGCCGCTGGTGTCCTTCGACACGCCGATGATCCGCCCCGGCATGTGGCGCTTGTACTCGTCCCGCACCGCGAAGAAGGCGGCGTGCGGGCCGCCATAGCCCATCGGCACCCCGAACCGCTGGGAGTTGCCCACGGCGATGTCGGCGCCCCACTCGCCGGGGGGCGCCAGCAGGGTCAGGGCCAGCAGGTCGGTGGCCACCGTGACCAGCGCCCCGGCCGCCCGGGCCCGGGCGGTGAGCGGGCGGAAATCCCGGATGCCGCCGTCGGTGGCGGGGTACTGCACCAGGCAGCCCACCACCTGCGGGCCGAACTCGAAGTCCTCGGCCCGCCCGACCGCCACCTCCACCCCGCGCGCCCAGGCGCGGGTCCGGACCACCGCGATGGTCTGCGGGTGGCAGCCCTCATCCACCAGGTAGACCGGGGTCCCGCTGACCCGCTTGATGGCCAGGGTCATGGCCATCGCCTCGGCGGCCGCGGTGGACTCGTCCAGCAGCGAGGCGTTGGCCACCGGCAGCCCGGTGAGGTCCGCCACCATCGTCTGGAAGTTGAGCAGGGCTTCCAGCCGCCCCTGCGAGATCTCCGCCTGGTAGGGCGTGTAGGCGGTGTACCAGCCCGGGTTCTCGATGATGTTCCGCTGGATCACCTGCGGCGTGAAGGTGCCGTAGTACCCCATGCCGATGTAATTGCGGCAGAGCCGGTTGTTGGCGGCGATGCCCCTGAGCGCCACCAGCACCTCGCGCTCGCTCCGGTTGGGCGGCAGGTCGAGCGGGGCCCGCAGCCGGATGTCGGCCGGCACCACCGCGTCGGTGAAGGCGTCCAGCGAGTCGTAGCCGAGGACCTCCAGCATCTGCTGGATCTCGTCCCGCCGCGGGCCGATGTGCCGGTGGACGAACCGGTCGGTGCGCAGCAGGGTATAGGGCGCGTCGGACGAGGGAGCGGCAGCGGGGGCGGAGAGCGTGTCGGTCATCGGGGGAGGGGGAAGGCGGGCGACGGACACCAGGCGGCGGAAACCGCGCGGCCGGTCAGCCGTCCAGTTTGGCCTGGTAGGCCGCCGCGCTCAGCAGTGAATCCAGTTCGGCCGGGGCGGCCAGCTTCAGGCGCACCATCCAGCCCGCGCCGTAGGGATCGCGATTGACCAGGCCGGGATCGCCGTCCAGCGCGGCGTTGGACTCGACCACCTCGCCGGCCACCGGGCAGAACAGCTCCGATACCGCCTTCACGGCTTCCACCGTCCCGAAGACCTCCATCCGCCCGAAGGTCGCGCCGGGCTTGGGCAGGTCCATGAAGACGATGTCGCCGAGTTCTCCCTGGGCGTAGTCGGTGATGCCGATCTCCACCACGGCCGGGTTGGCGGTGCGCCGGACGTACTCGTGTTCGGGCGTGTAGAGGAGGTCGGCGGGGATATTGGCCACAGGGGGCTCCAGTAAGCGGTGCGCGGGGGAGGATAGGCAGCGAGCGGAGTGGGGGCAAGGGCTGAATTATTATGAAGAATTCCTCTCAGGGACCGGTCAGTTCCCCCCACACTTCGCGCAGCCGCGCCTCCAGCGCGGCCAAGGTCCCGGCATTCTCGATGACATAGGCCGCACGGTTCCGCGGCCCTCCGCGCCAGGCCCGCTTCCCGGCCACCGGCTGCTGGGCGGCGAGCAGATCGCCCGCCTCCCGCTGGCTCAGCCCGCGCTCCACCAGCCGGGCCCGCCGGACCGCTTCCGGGGCGTCCACCAGGATGACCGCGTCGAAGACCCCGGGATCCATGGCTTCAAAGAGCAACGGGATATCGTGGACCACCACCGCGGCGCCGGCCCGGTGGGCTTCTTCCTCAAGGGCCAGCCGGCGTGCCTCGACCTCGGGGTGGACCAGCGCCTCGAGATCCCGGCGGGCCGCCGGATCGGCCAGCACCGCCGAGCGGAGCCGGGCCCGGTCGAGCTCGCCCGAGGCCGTCAGCACCTCCGGCCCGAAGCGCCGGGCGATGCGGCCGAGGAGCGGTGTCCCGGCGGCCTGCAGCTCGTGGACGATGCGGTCGGCATCGATCACCGTGACACCCCAGCCCGCCAGCAGGCGGGCCACGGTGGACTTTCCCGCGGCGGCGTTGCCGGTCAGGGCGATGCGAAGCATGGCGTCGGGCGTTCCGGGGATGACTGGCGCGAGGAGCGGGGCGGCGCCTGCCCCTAGAGCAGCGCCGTCTGGTCCTCGTCCCGGCGGGGCACCCGGTGGCAGTGCCGGCAGCGCGCCTCGTACGCCTCCTGGCCGCCGACGAGAATCGTGGGGGAGTCGTACCGGGCCGGCTTGCCGTTGACCAGCCGCTGGTTCCGGGTGGCCAGGTCGCCGCAGATGACGCAGATGGCCTGGAGTTTCTCGACCGACTCCGCGATGGCCAGCAGGTTGCCCATGGCGCCGAAGGGCTCGCCCCGGAAATCGGTGTCGGTCCCGGCCAGGATCACGCGGACACCGCGGGCGGCGAGGGCGCTCGCCACGGTGACGATCTCCGGGTCGAGGAACTGGGCCTCGTCAATGGCGACCAGCTCGGTATCGGGCCGCACCTGCCGGAAGATCTCGGCGGCGGCGTCCACCGGGGTGGCTTCGATCTCCCGTCCGTCGTGGGTCGAGACGCTGAGGACCCCGGTGTAGCGGGAGTCGAGGTGGGACTTGAACACCTGCACCCGGCGCCGCGCGATGATGGCCCGGCGCACCCGGCGGATGAGTTCCTCGCTCTTGCCGCTGAACATCACGCCGGTGATGACTTCGATCCAGCCTGGGCGGGTGCCGTGGAACATTGCGATGGGCCTCGGTTGGCATTGAAACGAGGGGCAGGGCGGAGACGATACGGCACCGGCGAGAGGCGGTCAAGCGCGGCGTCCGCACGCTTGCGGCGGCTCGGAAGGCCGGGCCATATTGAGCGCCCCGTCCCGCCCCCCGCGTTCCGGAGTCTCGTGTGAACAGGCAGCAACTGGTGAGCGCCCTGGCCGCCCGGCTGGGCCGGCCCAAGGCGGAAATGATCCGGGTGGTTGACGCGCTGTTCGGCGCGGAAGGCCTGATCGGCGCCGAGCTCCGGCGCGGCCGCAAGGTGCAGATCAGCGGATTCGGCAGCTTCGAGGCCCGGAAGCGGAAGGCCCGGACCGGCCGGAACCCTCGCACCGGTCGCACCATGACCATCAAGGCGGCCATCGCCCCGGTGTTCCGGGCCGGCACCGGCCTCAAGCACACGGTCAACCGGAAATAGGCCCCCGGGCTCAGCGGCCCCGGGCCGGGCCGCCGCTCTTGCGGGGCGGCTTGGCTGGCCCGCGTCCCTCTGGTCTGCCCGCCGGGCCGCCCCGGTCCAGCCGGGCGGTGACCTCCCGCCGCCTGATGGTCTTGCCGGTGAGCCGCCGGGCGATCTCCTCCGCTTCCGCCGCCGGGACCTCGACCAGCGAGAACATCTCCCGGATCTCGATCCGGCCGATCCGTGAGGCATCCATCCCCACGTCCCGGCTGAGGGCCGCGACCATGTCGGCCGGGGTGACCCCGTCCTTCTTGCCCGCACCGACCCAGATCCGGCCCACGCCCGTCACGGTGGATGCAGCCGGCCGGGGTGGCGCCCCGGCCCCGGCCGGTGCCGCGGCTCCGGCGGATTGCCACAGCCGGTACAGCGCCGCCGCGACCCGGCTGGGGTCCTCCCGCTCGAACAGCGGAGCCAGCGCCAGCAGTTCAGCGTCCACCGCGCCCCGGTCCAGCTCCGCCTGCACCTGCTGGCGGCGGCGGGCCTGATCCTGGCGGACCTCCTCGAGGGCGCCGGTGGGCCGGAGCGGGTGCTGCCTGGGACAGATGGCCGTGAGATAGCCGGCCGCGTGGGCCGGGCTCAGCAGGACCACGTCACCGGCGGCCTGCAACTCCGTCAGCCGGGCGGGGGTGGGCAGGTCCCACGCCACGATCAGGTCCGAGGCGGGCACCTCGCCCGAGGTCACCAGTACCGACTGGTCTGCCACGGGGAGCGCGCCGAGGGCCTGGGCCGCGCTCTGCCGGTCGGCGCACCAGACCGTGAGCTTCGCCGGGTCCAGCATCTCGAGGAGTGACCCCAGCGCGGCCCCGCGCCGGGACCAGCCAACCGTCACGACGCGAGCGGGCTTGATCTCGGGCAGCGGGGCCGCCTCAGGCTGGGCCAGCGGGCCGGCCGAGTGGGCCCGGCGGGCGTACCGTTCCACCACGGGATGGCCGGGCCGCGGCTGGGCGGGCACCACGATCCGCTGAGCTTCGGCGGGCACGTCCTGCATCAGGGCGACGAGGGGTTCCTCGGATTCGAACTGCTCCGGCCAGCCCAGCACCACGTGACCAAGCTGGTCGGTCTTGAGGGCGCTGCGCTCGAGCAGGATGAGGGCGGTGTCCGGCGTGGTGAGGAGGAGCCGCAGCCGGTCTTCCCGGAGGGCCCGGGTGGCCCGTCCCGGAGCCAGCGCGGCGAGGCAGGGGAGTCCGGCGGCCTGAGCCAGAGGGACCAGCACCGCGGCCCACTCGGCCAGGGCGTGGGCCGGCACCAATACGAGGGCTTGGCTGGTCCCGCCGGCCAGGGCGCTGACCATCCCGGCCAGGGCCGGGGCCGCGTAGCGGGCGGAAGGGGGCGCTGCCAGAACAATATTGTGCCCCCGGGCCACGGTGGGCACCTGATCCCGGATCAGGGCGTCCTCGGCGCTGTGGCCAAACGACTCCAGGGCGCCGGCCACCGCCGGCGAAAGATGCAGCTCCACAAGTCCCGACATCGCACCCTCGGTTGTCAAACAGCGGAACGGTCCAGCGGGAGCGGGAAAGTAACCGGCCGGCCGGCTCCCGACCAGTTGACATCGCCTGCAGGAGGGGGGACTTTACCCACCCGCGCCGTGCTGCAGGCTCGCCGCACTGAGGTCGGCACCCGGATCGTCCGGCCGCGCC
Organism: uncultured Gemmatimonadaceae bacterium; assembly: GCA_964501735.1. GTDB lineage: Bacteria > Gemmatimonadota > Gemmatimonadetes > Gemmatimonadales > GWC2-71-9 > JADJOM01. Next base: position 5,432 of record CAZCVG010000034.1, read on the forward strand.
AGACCCCTGCTCCCTGGAACCCTCTCCGTGGACCCGTTCATGCCGGACAGTCTCTCGCCCAACCTGGCCTATCTCAAGCCGTCGGAAACCGTTGCCATCAGCGCCGAGACCAAGCGCCGCCGCGCCGCCGGCGAGGACGTGGTGGACCTCAGCCTGGGCGAGCCGGATTTCGACACTCCCCGCGCCATCGCGGAGGCCGGGGTCCAGGCCATCGAACGGGGAATGACCCGGTACCCGGCCAATGTCGGCATCCCGGAGCTTCGCGCCGCGATCGGCCGCACCCTGTCGCTCATGTCAGGCGGGCGGGCCATCAACCCGGACCAGATCGTGGTGAGCAGCGGCTCCAAGCAGTCCATCTTCAACGCCTGCTTCTCGCTGTTCGGTCCCAAGGACAAGGTGCTCATCCCCTCGCCGGCCTGGGTGTCCTACCCGCAGATCGTGTCCCTCTGCCGGGCCGAGCCGGTGGCCGTCCCCGGGGACCCGGAGTGGGGGCTCAAGGTGAGCGTTAAGGACCTGGACCAGAAGACCGACAAGCTGGTCAAGGGCCTCATCCTCTGCTCCCCGTGCAATCCCACCGGGGCCACCTACTCGGCCACCGAGATCCGGGCCATCGCGGAGTGGGCCGCCCGGAACAAGGTCTGGATCATCGCCGACGAGATCTACCGGCGGATCTACTACGGCAACGGGCCCGCGCCCTCGTTCCTGGACCTGCCCGAGGAGCTGAGCGAACGGGTGGTGCTGATCTATGGCGCGTCCAAGGCCTATGCCATGACCGGCTGGCGGATCGGCGCCGCCTATGCCCCGATGCCGGTGGCCAAGGCGATGGCGGCGCTGCAGTCGCACACCACCACGGGGGCCAACCATCCCGCCCAGTGGGCCGCGGCCACCGCCTTCACCGACGAGCGGGTGGAGCAGGACGTCCAGAAGATGGTCGCCGCCTTCCGTCGCCGGCGGGACCGCGTGGTCGAGCGCTTCCGGGCCGAAGCCCCGGGGGTCGAGTTCGTCGAGCCCACTGGCGCCTTCTACTTCTTCTTCCGGGTGGATGGGGTCACGCCGGGCCAGCCCCACACCGGCACCGCCTTCTGCGAGCAGGCGATGTCGGCCGGGGTGGCCATGGTGCCGGGTGCGGCCTTCGGCGACGACCGCTGGGTGCGCATGAGCTACGCGGCCGGCGACCGGGAGCTCGAAACCGCCCTGGACCGGATTCTCGGCTTGATCACCAGGCTGGGCGCGGGGGCCGCCCCGGTGGCCGCCGGAGCCCGGAAGTGACTCTGGCCGCTGCCCCCGCCCGGCGGGGATGGCCCGCCGCAGGGGAGCGCCGGCCATGACTTCGCCCTCATGGACCCGGCTCCGCCGGGCGGTGGCGGCCCGAGGCTTTACCCCCGCAACCTGGATCCCGGCCGCCAGCGAGGGCCGGGCCGAGGAGGCCACCATCCGGCCGGCCCGGCTGCTCGAGGACCTGCCGATGTCGGGCACGCCGGTGGGGCCGCCGGAGCCGTGGCCAGGGGTGGTGGCTTTCCTCGACGGCACCCAGCGCTATGAAGTGATGGCCTACGCCGGCTCGAGTCCGGTGGTGGTGGCCGAGATCGGGGCCGCCGTGCTGGAGCGGCGCGAACGCCAGCTCCGGGTGGCCACCGTAGCCCGGCGCCGGCTGCTGATCGCCCGGCCGGAGGTGCTGGTGGAACTGGGAGAAACCGCCGAGGGCCACCAGGCGATCGCCCTCCCGGAGGATGGCCCGGCGCACCCGGTGCACGACTTCATGCTGGCCCGCCGGGAGGTGGATCGCGCCCGCGGCCGCCTCGAGGTCGAGGTCGGGCACCGCTACCGGGAGACCTCCGCCGCCTGGCTGATCGTGGACGGCTCCCTGGCCGAGAGCCCCCAGTGGGCCGCTGACCCCTGCATGCTCGGCGTCTGCAAGAGCCATTCGACCCTCCCGTTCGCCGACGCCGAGCTGGAGGATTACCTGCGGCTCCCGGCCGGGTCCCGCTCCCCGGTCTTCCAGCCGGCCGGCCACGAGGTGGCCCCGGTGCATTCCTGGGCGCTCCGGCTGTGGCCGTGGGAGGGGAAGGACCTCCTGCACGGGCTCATCCGGGTGGAGGTGGCGCCCACCCTGGAGTCCCTGGCGCAGGCGGACCAGCTCTCCCGCTGGCTGCTGGCGGAGCGGGCCCCGGTGAGCATGCCCGACGTCCGGTGGGACCGCCTGCTGTATGGCATCCGCGCCGTGGAGGAATACTTGCGCGCCTCGGGGACCCGGTAGCCTGTCCGGGCCGCCGACCTCCCCGGCGGCGGCTGCTTATCTTCACCGCATGCCCGCGCTCCCGCCGATCGGCCGCGTCGTCGCGACCGAACTCAAGCCCTCGACCCCCCATCAGTTCCACTTCTGGACCGCGCGGGAGTCCCCGGTCGGCATCGGGGCCATTGTGCGGGTGGACGCGCCGGGGCGGAGCGTCCTCGGTATCGTGACCGATGGCTTCGCCTACTCCGACCTGGACCGGCCGATCCACGACGTGATTGGCGCCGACGGTGACCCGGCCCTGGCCGGCGTGGCGCCGACCGAGCGGGCCGAGATCCGGCTGTACACCGCGGCCGTCCTGCGCCAGATCCCCGAGCAGCCGATGCAGCCGGTGCCGCTCGGCGCCGTCTCCCTCGCCGCCGACGCCGACGTCAGCACGGCCCTGCGGATGGACGCGTTCCTCGACGGCGAGACTCCCACCGGGGTGCCCATCGGGGTCTACGCCGCCGGTGGCCTGGAGGCGCCGATCCATCTTGACGCGGACTTTCTGCTCGGCCCCGAGGCGGCCCACCTGAACATCACCGGGGTCTCCGGTCTCGCCACCAAGACCAGCGCCGCCCAGTTCCTGCTTGCCAGCATCTTCCAGACCTTCCCCGCCCACCGGGGCACCGTTGCTGCGGTCTGCTTCAACGTGAAGGGCCCCGACCTGTGCTTCCTGGACCAGCCTGACGACCTGCCCGAGGAGGACCGGCGGCTCTACGCCCGGCTCGGCCTGGCGGCGGAGCCGTTCGCCAACGTGCGCTACTACGCCCCCTACAAGGCGGACGGGGTCAACCTCAACACCCTGCGCACCCATGAGGCGCTGGCCGGGAACACGGTGCCGCTGATCTGGGGCCTGCGGGAGGTGCTGGACTACGCCGAGGTGCTGCTCAACCGCGACGATGTGGACGCCAAGGCCGGGGCGCTGATCGACTTCCTAAGGGAGCGGGTGGTGGGGCGGGAGTTCCACGACATCACCCTGGGCGAGCAGCCGCTGGAGGTTCGCAGCTTCGCCGACCTGGAGAACTTCTTCCGCCGGATCTTCGATTTCCTCGAGGCCCAGCGCGGGGCCGAGGTCTGGCGCACCCACCACGTGGCCACCATCCGCAAGGTCCGCAACCGGCTGGGCAACATCAGCGTGCGAGCCAAGGGGCTGGTCACCGATGACGGGCACGCCAGCGACCTCCCCTGGGGCCGGTTCGAGGACCGCAGCCTGCACGTGGTGGACGTGGCCGGCCTGGACCCGCTGGTGCAGGACCTGGTCTTCGCCCGGCTGGTGTCCCAGCTCCGGGAGCACCTGGAGCGGCGCGACCTGGGCGTGGACCATGTCGTGGTGTTCGTGGACGAGCTCAACAAGTACGCGCCGGCCGATGGGCCGGACACCTATGTCAGGCGGATGCTGCTCGACCTGTCCGAGCGGGGGCGCTACCTCGGGCTGGTGCTCTTCAGCGCCCAGCAGTTCCGCAGCCAGGTGCTCCGCCGGATCGTGGGCAACGCCGGCACCGCGTTCTTCGGGCGGATGGACATGGACGAGCTGGCCACGCCCGGCTACGGGATCCTGTCCCCGGCCACCCGCGCCAAGCTGGCGGCGCTCCCCAAGGGCGAGCTGATGGTCCGCCATCCGCACTTCACCCAGCCGCTGTTCGTGCGGTTTCCCCGGCCGCCGGTGCTCACCGGGCGGCGCGGGGTGGAGCGCTTTCCGCCCGCCGCCGAGGTGGGCTTTGCGGCGGCGGTGGCCCGGCAGCTCCGGGTGCTGGACCCCGGCATCACCCTGGCCCGGCTGGAACCGCTGCTCGAAGGGCGGCGGGAGGACGACGTGCGCCGGGCGCTGCACGCCACCCGCCGGGTGCGGCCCGACAACCCGCTGGCGTACTTCACCGCCCAGCTGGGCAAGCGGGTGGAACGTGAGGTGGCCGAACGCCGCGGCCTGGCGCCCCTCAAGCGGGGCGCGGACCCCTACGCCTGAGGGCCAGGCGGCCGGGCTAGCGGATCTCCACGATCAGGCCCGTGGTCAGGGTGCGGTCGGACCGCGAGGTCACACCCTCCACCGGGGCGGAGTCGTAGCTGTACTGATAGCTGGTCCGGAGGGCCAGCCCACCGGTCAGCAGCACCCGGAGCGCCGTGGTGGTGGTGAAGCGGTAGGTGCCGAAATCGTCCGCCACGGGCTCGTACTGGGTGCGGTTCTCGGCGGTGACCCCTGGCCGGATGGTCGGGTTGGCCAGGAACCGCAGGATCAGGCGGGTGGAACTCACGCTCCGCGCCTCCAACGAACCCACCGGCAGGAGTCGCTGTTCCGAATCCCGCAGCACGGCGGCGCCGAGCGAGATGCGCCGCTCCGGGTGGGGCACCAGGTTCACGTCCACCCCGGCCGCCGCGGAGATCCGCAGGTCCAGGTTCTTCACCAGGTCCCGCTCCCCCTTGGCGTAGAGAAACGGCGACACCCAGGATCGCGGCCGGAACCGGGCGCTCACCTCGGTGGTGTAGCTCTCCGCCGCCCGGTCCCCCTCGCTCCGGCCGTATCGCATGCTCGCCGAGAAGCCTGCCTCGACCCGCCGGCCACCCGCCCGGCGGATGCCGATCCCGGTGGTGAGCAGCGCCAGGGTTCGGTTCCCGCTGACATCGGTGTAGGACAGTTCCCCGCTCGCCACCCAGTAGGGGAGCGAGTCCGGCTGCTGGGCCGGCAGGGGGCCGGCCGCCAGGGCGAGGGCGAGCGGGGCGAAGCACCGCCGGGAGGGCTGCTGCACTGGGCACCTCGGGTCCAGGGGGATGAAGACGGCGTGCAACATAGCAGGCCCGTCGCCCCTCGGTGAATGCGCGCTTCACCCTCTTACATCTCCTCCTTCGCCCCCCCAGATTCCCCCTCCGTGAGACTCGCGCACCTCGCCGACCTGCACCTCGGCTTTCGGCAGTACCACCGGCAGACGCCCGGGGGCCTGAACCAGCGTGAAGCCGACGTGGCCGCCGCCTTCCGGCGGGCGGTGGATCAGGTCATCCAGGCACGCCCCGATGCGGTGGTGGTGGCGGGCGACCTGTTCCACTCCGTGCGCCCCACCAACCCCGCCATTCTCTTCGCCTTCAACCAGCTGCACCGGCTGCGGGAGGCCCTCGCCGACGCCCCGATCATCGTCATTGCCGGCAATCACGACACGCCCCGCTCGGTCGAGACCGGGTCCATCCTCAGGCTGTTCGAGTCCCTCAGCATTGACGTGGTGACCGACGAGGCCCGGCGCGTGGCCTACCCGCGCCTGGGCCTGAGCGTGCTGGCCGTGCCCCACAACGCGCTGGTGTCGGGGGAGCGTCCCGCCCTGGAGCCGGCTGGGGACGAGCCGTACCAGGTGCTCACCCTGCATGGAGAAGTCGAGGGGATCTTCCCCGCCGACCGCTCCGGCCTCGAGTACGGCGGGGCCGTCGTGGCGCCAGAGCAACTGGCCCGGGGTGGATGGACATACGTGGCACTCGGCCACTACCACGTCCAGCGGCAGGTGGCGCCCAGGGTCTGGTACAGCGGCTCGCTCGACTACGTCAGCCACAACCCCTGGGGCGAGCTGGCCGAGGAGCGGGCCGCCGGCCTGGAGGGGAAGGGCTGGCTCCTCGCCGACCTGGCCACCGGCACCGTTGAGCGGCAGGCGGTGCCGCCGGCCCGGCGGCTGTTCGACCTGCCGGTGATTGATGCCCAGGGCCGGACCGCCGCCGACCTCGACCAGCTGATTGCCGATGCTGTCGCGGCGGTGCCCGGCGGGCACGCCGACCAGATCGTCCGTCAGGTGGTCCGCAACACGCCGCGCCACGTGGCCCGGGAAGTCAACCACAGCGCCGTACGGACCCTCAAGGCGCAGGCGCTCCACTACCAGCTCGAGCTGCGGCGCCCGGATGTGCGGCGCCTGAGCGGAGCGGGAGCCCCTGGCCGGCGGCGCACCCTGCCGGAACTGGTGGAGGAGTTCCTCACCGCGCGGCCGATCCCCGCGGAGGTAGACCGGGTGGCGCTGGTCCGGCGGGGCCGGGAGCTGATGGACGCGGTCGAGCAGGAGTGGGTGGAGGGCTGATGCAGATCGAACGCCTCCGGCTCGTCAACTTCCGCCAGCACGAGGACACCGAGCTCGTGCTCGGGGCCGGCCTCACCGGCATCGTGGGCCCCAACGGGGCGGGGAAGACCACGCTGCTCGAGGCCATCGCCTGGGCGCTCTATGGCAGCGAGGCGGCGCGCGGCACCCGCGAGACCATCCGCCGCCGGGGCGCCGGTGCGCGGGTCCCGGTCCGGGTGGAGCTGGACTTCACGCTGGGCGTGCACCGCTACCGCATCGTCCGCACCCTCAACAACGCCGAGTTGTACCAGGACGCCGATCCCGCGGCGGTGGCCAACAGCCTCGTCACCGTGAGCGAGAAGGTCGGCCGCCTGCTGGGGATGAACCGGGAGGAGTTCTTCAACACCTACTTCACCGGCCAGAAACAGCTCGCCGTCATGGGCGCCATGACCGGAGTGGCGCGGGCCCAGTTCCTTTCGCGGGTGCTCGGCTACGACCGCCTGCGGCGGGCCCAGGAGCGCCTGCGCGAGGCGCGCCAGGAGGTGGCCGCCAGGCTCAAGGCGCTGCAGCAGCTGCTCCCCGATCCCGCCGAGCTCGACCGGGAGGCGGCGGCCGCCAAAGAGCGGCTGACCCTGGCCGGCGAGGGGGTCACCCGGGCTTCCGGCGTGGAGACCACCGCCCTCGCCCGGCGCCAGGTGGTGTGGCCCCGCTGGCAGGAACTGCAGCAGCTCCGGGAGCGTGTCGGCGCGCTGCAGTCGGACGTGCGGCTGGCCGAGCACAAGGTCAGCACCGCCCGTGAGGCGTTCCAGCTGCTCGACCGGCAGCTGGTGCTGGCCAACGAGGCGCGGGGCAAGCTCGAGGCCCTGGGGCCGCAACTGGAGCCGCTGGAGGCCCTGCGCCGGGAGCTGACCCTGCTGGATGAGCAGATGACCGCCTTCATCCGGCGGCAGGGCCAGCTGGCCGAGCTGGAGCATGCCCGGACCGGACTGCAGGCGGTGCGGGCCCAGGCCGGGCGGTTGCCCCCCGCCGACCTCGTGGAGGGCGTCCGCAAGCGGGTGGAAGAACAGCAGCGCGCTCTGGACGAGCTCGACGAGACCGCCCGGGAGCGCCGCTCGGCGTGGGATCGCGATCTCCAGGAGGCCACCACCAAGCGGGATACCCTGCGGGACCAGTACCGGGACCTGAAGGAGCAGGTCGAGCGGATCCAGCAGGCGGGGGCCGCCGGCGCGTGTCCCACCTGCGCCCGCCCGCTGGGGACCGAGTTCTCCACCGTGCTGGGCATGCTGGACCGGCAGCTCGAGGAGGTCCGGTTCAATGGCAACTATTTCAAGTCCCGCATCGAGCAGCTGGCCACCGAACCGGCTGAGCTGGGGGACCTGGCGCGCCGCCGGGGTGAGCTGGAGCGGGCCCTGAACCTGGTGCGGGCGGAGCTGGCCCGGCATCAGGCCCAGCTTCAGGACGCGCCCCGGCTGCGGGAGGAGCAGGCCCGGCTGGAGGCCCAGGTCACGGCGCTCGAGCGGCAGGCCGGGGCGGTGGCGCCCCAGTACGACCCCGCCCGGCACGCCACGGTCAAGCGGCTCATCGCCGAGCTGGAGCCGCTGGACCGGCAGGCGGAGCGGCTCCGGGAGCGGGCCGGCATGGCCGAGGCGCTGGTCCCCCAGGCCGAGGCGGCGGAGCGGGGCCTGACGGAGATCGAAGCGGAGTGGCGCCGGCTGCAGGCGCAGCTCACCAGCCTGGGTTACTCCGACCAGGCCTGGAGCACGGCCCGGGATGAATGGGAAGAAGCGGAACGGGCCTGCCAGCAGGCGGCGGTGGGCGTGGTCCGGGCTCGCGCCGAGCTGGCGGCAGCGGAGGAGGCCGACCGTTCGGTGGGCCGGCGGCGCGAGGAGCGCGCCCGCCGGGAAGCCGAGGCCGGGGAGGCCGCGCGGGACCTCGCGCTCCACAACGAACTCGACCGCGCCTTCACCGACCTGCGGACCGACCTCAACCAGCAGCTCCGGCCCGACCTCTCGGACCTCTCCAGCGGCTTCCTCCGTGATCTCACCAACGGGCGCTACACCGAGCTGGAACTGGACGAATCCTACCAGGCCACCATCCTGGAGGGGGGCGAGCCCAAGCCGGTCATCTCCGGTGGCGAAGAGGACATCGCCAACCTGGCGCTGCGGCTGGCCATCAGCCAGATGATCGCCGACCGGGCCGGCCAGCCGCTGTCCCTGCTGGTCCTGGACGAGATCTTCGGGTCGCTGGACGAGGAGCGGCGGGTGGCGGTGGTGGACCTGCTGCGCAGCCTGGGCGACCGCTTCCCGCAGGTCATCCTGATCACCCACATCGACACGGTGCGGGAGGGCTTCGACCGGGTGGTACGGGTCGAGTTCGACCCGCAGCGCGGCGTGGCCCGAGTGCGGGACGAACAACCTGGAGCCGGTGATGGCCTGGCTGCCTGATCGCGCCGTGCACGGGCCCGAGCGGCCCACCCTCCGCGATATTGACCCGCTCAACCGGGTCTTCGCGGAGTCCTTCACCGACCGCTATCGCCGCGACGGCATGGCGGGGGTGCGGGTGCCCCACCTCAATCCCATCGTCTGGCGCTACGCCCTCGAGGATGCCGGCGACGGCGCCATGGTCTGGCGCGACGGCGATGGTCAGGTGTGCGGGTTCAATGTGGTTCACCTGTCGGGCCGGGAGGGATGGATGGGGCCGCTCGCGGTCCGGCCCGACCGCCAGGGGGCCGGGCTGGGCAAGCAGATGATCGAGGCCGGGGTGGAGTGGCTCCGGCGCCGCGGCGCCCGGACCATCGGGCTCGAGACCATGCCGCGGACCGTCGAGAATATCGGGTTCTACTCCCGGCTCGGCTTCGTGCCCGGGCATCTCACGGTCTCGCTGGTGCGCGACCTCGAGCGGCGGCCGGCCCCGCTGCCGGCGCTGCTCTCGGCCGCCGGCGCCGCCCGGGGCGAGCGGCTGAGGGCCTGCGCCGAGCTGGCCGGGCGGCTCCTGCCGGGCGCCGACTACACCCGGGAACTGCAGATCACCGCCGACCTGCGCATCGGGGACACCCTGCTGCTCGGGGACCCGGCCGGCCCCCTCACCGGCTTCGCCCTCTTTCATACGGCTCCGCTCGCCGCCGGGCGGCCGGCGGACGAGTTGCGGGTCCTCAAGCTGGCGGCGGTGGATGGGGCGGAGTTCGAGCGGCTGATCGGGGCGGTGGAGTCAGTGGCCCTCAGCCGGAACCTCCGGCGGGTCACCCTGCGGAGCCAGACCGGCCTGGGCGAGGCCTACCTCCGGGTGGTGCGCCTGGGCTACCGGGCCCACTGGACCGACCTCCGGATGTCGCTCTCCGGGTTCGAGGAGACAACGCCCCTCGCCGGGAGCGTGGTCTGGTCCAACTGGGAGATCTGACGGCCGGCCGCTCCCGCCACGGCCCGGCCCCGGCCTTTCACCCCACGTACACCGCCGACGCCCGGTAGCTGGCCAGCACCCGCACGCCGATCATCTTCCCCAGCACGGCGAGCGGCACCGCCAGCAGGAGCCCGGCGAATCCCAGCATCGCGCCCCCGAAGGCCAGCGCCAGCATCGTGACCACCGGATGCAGCCCCACCGAGCCGCCCACGATGCGCGGGCCGGTCACCGATCCGTCAATGAACTGCACCACCAGGAACACCACCGCCACCCGGAGCAGTCCGGCGAGCGGTGCCGGCATGGTGAGGGCGACGATCACCGCCGGCACCACCGAGATCGCCAGGCCGATATACGGGATCAGGTTGAAGACCCCGGCGATCACGCCCAGCAGCAGCGCGCTCGGCACGCCCAGCAGGGCCAGGCCGATCCCGGTGAGGGTCCCCACCAGGGTGGCCTCGATCAGCTGTCCGCGCACGAACTTCCCCAGCGCCCGGTCGTACTCCTCGATGAACTCGACCGCGGGGCCGCGCTGCCCCCGGGGGATCAGCCCCTCGGTGAAGGCCAGGAGCGGCGCCCAGTCGCGCAGCAGGTAGAAGGCGACCACCGGTGTCACCACCAGGTAGCCCAGGAACCCCACCACTGTGCCGAGGCGCTGCAGCAGGGCCAGGCCCCAGTCGGCCAGCTCGGCCAGGAGGGCATCGGCATTCTGCTGCAGCAGGACGCCGAGCTGCTCGGCATCGAAGGTGTGGACCCAGTTGCGCTGCTGGTCGGTGAGGAAGGCGAGCCCCTCGATCCGGGCGCGCATCCCGGAGAGGAACTCGAAGATCGTGGTGGCGAACCGGGGCAGGGCGTTGGCCAGCATCGTGGCCTGGCGCCAGACCTCCGGGCCGGCATAGAGCAGGAAGGCCACCCCGCCCAGCACCGGGGGAAGGACCACGAGCACGATGGCCACGCCGCGGCCCATCCCGCGGCGCTCCAGGCGGGCCACCAGCGGCGCCAGCAGGTACGCCACCGCCAGGGCCAGCAGGAAGGGCCCGAGCAGGCCGCCATAGAGCTTGAGGCCCCAGAGCAGGGTGAGCACCCCGGCGATGGCCATCGCCGGCTTCACGCCCGGCCGGGCCCTGAGCGGCCAGAGGGCCGCCACCGCCAGCGGGAGCAGCAGCGGCGGCACCAGGATCTCGCGCACCGACAGGAGCAGGAGCACGTACAGCAGGCCGGCCAGCAGGCCCGGGAGCAGGTCGCGGTTGGTCGGCTCGGTCATCGGGGCCTCGGCCCTGGGGGGGCGGGTCCGGCGCCAGGCGGATGTGGCACGGGCTACGCCGGGCGGCGCAGGGCCCACCAGCGGACGAACAGCACCCCCGACAGCCCCAGCAGGAGGTGCAGGCCTGACCCGGCGGGACCCAGGGGCATGAGGAAGGTCACCACGATCCAGACCAGCAGGGCGGCAATGGCGCCGAGCAGCGTGGGGGACATGGGGCGGGGCTCCGGTCTGCGTTGACGGTGGATGCGCCGCGGCCTATCTTCGGGGAAAGCGGCGTCGAGGAATCACGTTATTGAGCCAACAGGTCCAGTGAAGGGCCCAGATACTGTGACTGATGCCATGCCCCTCGGGGGAAGACAGACGTCGTGGTGAGGGCGCCATCGTTATTCATTGGGCTTCAATAAACCTCTTCGGCGTCGCCCTGGCATCCCCCGGGCACCGGCCGGCGCCGGTGCCCGTTTGTTTAACCCTGGCGCCGGGCCGCTTGACCCGGGCGGGGCGCAGGTCATCTTCCGGCGACCCGACACCAACCGGACAAGCATGACGATCTGCAGTGTCACCCGCCGCGTGCACTTCAACGCCGCGCACCGGCTCTACCACCCCGGCCGCTCCGACGAGTGGAACGCCCGGATCTTCGGCGTCTGCGCCAACCCCAACTACCACGGCCACAACTACGAGCTGGACGTCAGCGTCGAGGGCGAGATCGACCCGGAGACCGGCTACGTGGTGGACATGAACGTACTGAAACACCTGGTCGAGGAAAAGCTGCTGGCCCACCTGGACCACAAGAACCTCAACCTCGACGTGCCGCACTTCGCCCGGGTGATCCCCACCGCGGAGAATATCGCGGCCTACTGCTGGGGGGTGCTGGCCCCGGCCATCCCGGCCGGGCGCCTGCTCCGCCTGCGGCTCTGGGAGACTCCGAGGAATTATGTCGACTACGATGGCCGCTGACGCCCGCCCCGCCGTCCCCGCCGGCTTCCAGGAGGAGGTCCGCCGGATCCTCGGCGCGCTGGGGGAAGATCCCGACCGCGAGGGCCTGGTCAAGACCCCCGAGCGGGTGGAGAAGTCGCTCCGCTGGCTCACCCGGGGATACGGGCTCTCGGTCATGGACGCCGTGGGCGACGCGCTGTTCGAGGAAGAGCACAGCAGCATGATCCTGGTGCGGGACATCGAGCTGTACTCGCTGTGCGAGCACCACATGCTGCCGTTCTTCGGCCGGGCCCACGTGGCCTACGTTCCCAACGGCCGGATCGTGGGGCTCTCCAAGCTGCCGCGCATCGTGGACATCTTCGCCCGGCGGCTGCAGGTGCAGGAGCGGCTGACCGACCAGATCGCCGACGCCATCATGGACGTGCTGGAACCCCACGGGGTGGGGGTGCTCATCGAGGCCACCCACCTCTGCATGGCCATGCGCGGCGTGGAAAAGCAGAACAGCCGCACGGTCACCAGCGGCGTGCGGGGCATCTTCCGGAGCGACATCCGCACCCGCGAGGAATTTCTCCGCCTGGTCCACGGCCGCAACGGCGAATGAACCCGCTCGAGGGGTCCCTGGCGGTCGTCACCGGCGCCTCGCGCGGGATCGGGCACGCCGTGGCCGAGGCCCTCGCCGGCGCCGGCGCCACGGTGGTGCGGCTGTCGCGCTCGCTCCCCGAGGGCACCCACGGACCCTACCGGGACCTGCCCTGCGACCTGGCCGACACCACCGCCATCGTCCGGGCCACCACCCGGATCCTGGGCGAGTGGGGGACGCCCGCCATCGTGGTCCAGAACGCCGGGCTGTTCCTCATCCAGCCGTTCGAGGCCACCGATCCCGCCGACCTCGACCGGCACCTCGCCCTGAACGTGCGGGCCCCGTTTGTGCTGGCGCAGGGCCTGCTCCCGGCCATGCGGGGCGCCGGCCTGGGCATTCACATCACCATCGGCAGCGTCTGCGACCACGTGGGGTTTCCCGACAACAGCGCCTACACCGCCAGCAAGTTCGCGGTCCGCGGCCTGCACGAGGCCCTCGCCGCCGAATATCAGGGCACCGGTGTGCGCTTCTCGCTGATCTCGCCGGGATCCACCGACACCCCCATCTGGGATCCGTTCGACCCCGACGCCCGGCCCGGGTTCCTGCGCCGCGCCCTCATGCTCCGCCCGGCCGACGTGGCCGATGCTGTCCTGTTCGCCGCTACCCGTCCCCAGCACGCCAACGTGGAATGGCTCCGGCTCTCTCCCAATCCCTCGAGCTGACCGGGAGGCCGCTCCCGCTCACCCCGTGTCCTCCCGCCCGGGTCGTACCGTCATGATCTTCCGTTCCCTCCGCGCCGTGCTCTTCGCCCTGGCGCTCGCGCCGTGGGTGCCCGTGGCGCCGGCCGGTTCCCGCGCCGCGGTGCTCTCGGCCCAGGCCTTCCCGCCGCTCCCCGACTCGTCGGGGTTCGGTACCCACGTGCTCGCCGTCACCCGGGATCCCCGCGGCACGGTGTGGGTCGGCACCTATGGCCGGGGCATCTTCCGGCTCCCGGCAGGTGCCACCGCGTGGACCCAGCTCCGCCGGGACACCAGCGGGACCAGCATCTCCTGGGACTTCGTCCACGCCTTCGCCTTCGGCAGCCGGGGCCAGATCTGGTACGGTACCCTCGGCAACGGCTGGGGCGTGAGCCGCGATGGCGGGCAGACCTGGACCAACTGGACCTTCGACCAGCTGGGACCCGAGTGGCAGTACGTAGCGCCGGACGGCATCGTGATCCGGGGCGACACCGTGTGGGTGGCCACCGCCGACGGCATCCAGATGACCGCCGATGACGGGGCCCACTGGGTGGCCCTGGGCGATGCGGTGGGCCCGCCGGCCCGGGGGCCTGCCGACACCGCCTTCGCGCTGCTCACCAGCGAGTATGTCCGGCGCATCGGCTTCGACCGGCAGGGCGTCATCGTGTCCACCCTGCGCGGCAACGAGCGGCTGGTGGTCTCGGCCACGGAGCGGCGGCGGGAGGACGTCGCCTTTCCGCGGTTCGCCCCCCGCAACCAGATCCTGGTGGATGGGCGGCCCTGGCGGGGCTCCCCCTGCGGGCTCCGCATCGCGGCGGACACGACGCCCTGCTTCAAGCGGGCCGCCGCGGCGGCCGGGGCGCCCCAGCTGCCGCGCACCACCTGGTTCCGGCGTCCGATTGACCGCCTGGACAATGCGTTCATTGACCAGACCTATCGCTACGGCTCGACGATGGGCGGGAACTTCCAGCAGCATCAGGGGGTGGAGTTCAACAATCCCGACGGCACCCCGGTTCTCGCCATCGGGCCGGGCCGGGTGGTCTACGCCGGCCGGGCGGAGCAGGGAGCCCTGACCGTGGCGATCCGCCACGACACTACCGTCGCCGGGCCCGACGGGCGGCTCCGCATCTACAGCGTGTACTACCACAACTCCGAGCTGGACGTGTCGGTCGGCGAGGAGGTCAGCGCCGGCCAGCGGATCGCCCGGGTGGGCAACACCGGCCGGGCCACCAACGACCACCTGCATCTCGAGGTCCACGCCGCGCCCGGCGACGACATCGCCCTGGTGGTGGACTCCCTGCAGCGCTACCCGGCCTACACCACCAACCCCGAACTGTGGATCGAGCCGCTGCCCGGCACCGGACTGGTGGCGGGCCAGGTGCTCGATGCTGCGGGCAAGCCGGTGCCGCAGGCCCGCATCTACGGGCTGGTGAAGCCTGAGCCCGCGGAGACGCCGTTCTCCTTCGCCGAGACCTACGGCGACCGGGCCCACTCCCACCCGCTGTACGGGGAACACTTCGCGGTGAGCGACGTGCCGCCGGGCAGCTACGTCCTCGGCACCGAGATCGGCGGCAAGAAGGTCTTCCGCCGGGTCACCGTCGAGGAGGGCCTGCTGACCTGGGTGGTGTTCCGGCCGTAGGGGCGCGCCCGGACCGATGCATATCGAGCTCACTGACCATCTCCGCTGCCCGGCCGACCACGACGAAGCCTTCCTGGTCCTGATTCCCGACGCGCTCACCGGTCGCGACGTCGAGCGCGGATTCCTCGGGTGCCCGGTGTGCAGTCGCGAGTACCCGGTGACCGAAGGGGTGGTGCACTTCGGGGCCCGGCCTCCCCTCGCGCCGCTCCCCCATGTTCCCGGGGCGGCGGCACCCGATGCCGCCGCTATCCTCGCCTTCCTGCAGCTGGAGGGGCCGGGCGGGTACCTCACCCTGGTGGGGGACGCGGACCGGCTGGCCGGCGGCCTTCAGGCCCTCCTCCCCGGGGTGCATCTCGTGGCGGTGAATCCCCGGCTGGCGCCGGCCCGGCTGCCGGGGGTCAGCGCCCTCTACTCACCCAGTTTCCCCATCAAGGCCCGGTCGCAGCGGGGCGTCGTGCTGGGGCTGCCCGAGGGCGAGGATGCTGGCTGGCGGCGGCGGGCCGTGGCCGCCGTGCTCCCGGGGCTCAGGGTCGCGGGGCAGGGCGCGGTGCCCGAGCAGCCGGGGTTCGAGTTGCTGGGGAGTGCGGCCGGCTGGTGGGTCGGGCGGCTGGCGTAGGGGAAAGCGACGCGGCCCGCCGGCATCGCCGGCGGGCCGCGCAGGGTGGGTCAGGCCGCCCCGGCTACGCTTCGGTGCCCGCCGGTTCGGCGTAGAGGGCGTCAATCTGCTTCTGGTAGTTCTTCTCGACGATCCGCCGCTTCACCTTGAGGGTGGGCGTCAGCTCGCCGCTCTCGATGGAGAAGTCCCGCTCGATCAGCAGCACCTTCTTGGGCATCTCGAAGTGGG
>CAZCVG010000035.1:0-2042 GCA_964501735.1 uncultured Gemmatimonadaceae bacterium
TGTTCATCACCGTGTTGGCGGTCGAGGCACAGCCACCGCCGCAGATCGATCCGTGACCGAAATGGTTGAACACGATGGTCCCGCTGGCCCTCGGCCCCTGCGCCGTGAAGCCGATCAGGTTGCGGACCAGCCGGTCGTTGTTGAGCGAATCCAGCCGGATCGCGGTGTTGTCCCAGATGTTGATGTCGTTGAAGACGATGACGTCCGCACCGGCGGTGGGGATCGGACTGATCACCACCGTGGCGCAGCCGGCGCTGGCCGGGTCGGCGGTGACCCTTGCGCACACCGGGAAGGTGGACGGGTTGGGCACCGTCTGGGGCGCCGTATAGAACCCGGTGCCGTCCACGGTGCCGAAGGTGGCATTCCCGCCGTCCACCCCGTTGACCGACCAGGTATACGGCCCGGCCGCGCCGGTCACGGCAAACTGCTGGGTGCCGCCGGGGAGGCGCTCCACCGAGTCGGGCGTGATGATGAGCGACTGCGGCCCGATCACGGTCACGCTGGTCGAGGCGCTCACCCCGTTGGGGGTGGTGGCGGTGACGGTCACCACGCCGCTCGACCCGGCCGAGGTGCGGAGCAGGCCCTGGGCGTTCACCGGCAGCCCGGGGTCGTTGGTGGACCAGGACACGTAGAAGCTCGCCACCGGGGCCTGCTGGCCATCCAGCGCGGAGACCGCGAAGAGCAGCGAGTCGCCCGGGGTGAGGGTACTGTCGAGCGGCGACAGGCTCAGGAACGCCACGTTGCTCCCCGGCCCGACATAGCCGGGCTGGAGCGGCGGGGTGGAGGCGGGCGAGCCCGCCCGCACCTCCACCTGCTGGAAGGCGCTGAAGAGCACCGTGCCGGTGAGCGTCTCGTAGTCCAGCTGGACCGAGAGCGTCTCCGCCGCCACCGTGGTCACGAAACTGAGCGAGACGTTGAGCGTCTGGCTGTTGGCGTTGAAGGGCACCACCCGCTGGATGATGTCCCGGGAGATATCGCCCACCACCCGGTACAGCCGGACCCGCACCTGCTCCACCGCCAGGTTGGGGCCGAACCGCACCAGCGACGGGGGCGCCGCGGCATGGATCGCCAGCGAGCCGATGCCGGCCCCGCCGGGCCCGGCCGGGCCGGCATCGCCGCATCCGAGGAGCAGCGCCGGCAGCGCGAGTCTCACCAGCCGATGGGTGGCCCTCATACGTACACCTCCGTGCGGAAGCGCCAGATGCGGCGCAACAGGTCTTCCAGGAATCCCTGACTCACGAACGCCTGCACCGCGGCCATGGTCGCCTCCGCGTCCACGCCCCACAGCGCCGCCCGCTTGACCTCGGCATCGAAGTCGGCGTGCACATAGACCCGCTGGTCCTGGGTCCACGACACCGGCAGCACCTGGCTCAGCTCCGCGGCCAGGCCGTTTACCCCGGGGCCGCCCACCGCGATGGTGGGATTGAGGTGGAAGATCCGGTTCTGCAGGAACCAGACGTCCCCCACCACCACCGCCCGCCGGAAGGCCTGGCCGTCGCTGCGCCGGTCAATCTCCTCCTTGAGCCGGTAGGCCGTGGGCCGGTCCCGCTCCTCGGATCGCAGGTCGGACCCGGTGACGATCACCACGGTCTCTTCGGTGTCCACCAGCTTCATCGGGGCCTTGCCTCTGCCGAATCGGGGTGCTCGCGCTGGGCGCGCTCCAGGTCCTTGAGCCGCTGGCGCTCCTCGCGCAGCGCCCGCACGGCATCCTTGAACTCGTCCACCGTGGTGCTCCGCTGGGCCGCCCGCCGCAGGTCCTCGGCGATCCACCGGCCGCCGTGGTCAATGGCCCGGCGCTGGTCGCCACTGGCCGGCAGGGGCAGCAGGGCCAGCACCGCCGCGGGAATGCGCAGGCCGGCGATATAGATGCTGCGGCTGTCCAGCCCGAACTTGAGACCTCCAACCTCCGCTGTCCAGTCCGGCAGCTTGACCCGATCGGCGCCCGGCTCGCCCGCGATCGAATCGAGGTACCGCTGGACGATGGCCGTCACCGCGCTGTCCACCAGCTCCTCGTGGCTTCGCTCCAGCCGCCGGGCCAGTTC
>CAZCVG010000035.1:2142-14293 GCA_964501735.1 uncultured Gemmatimonadaceae bacterium
GACCAGCAGCGTCGGCCGCCGCCGCTCCGGCACCTGGGGCAACCGGCCGTGGATGACAACCAGGAACAGCAGGCTGTGGACCAGAAGGCTGGCCCCCAGGGCCAGGAGACGGAAACGCCGATCCGGTGGGGGCATTTCAGCCATCCCCACCCGCCGAGGCGCGAGCCAGGGTGCGGGCCAGCCGCCCGACCCCCTCCCGAATCCGCTCCGCCCCAACCGTGAGCGCCACTCGGAAATAGCCCTCTCCTCCCGGTCCGAAGGCGCTCCCCGGGAGGGTCACAACCCCCTCCTGATCCAGCGCCTGCCGGGAAAAGACGGCGGACTCCACACCCGCGGGCAGGGGCACCCAGAGGTACATGGCGGCCTTCGGTGTTTCGATCTGAAACCCGGAACTGCGCAACGCCGCCACACCCGCGTCCCTCCGCCGCTGCAGCTCCGCCACATTCGGCGGCACCAGCTCCTCGGCATGATCCAGCGCATAGGCCGCCGCCTGCTGGATCCCGAGCCAGGGTCCGGTGTCCACGTAGGACTTCACCCGGACCAGGGCGCTGATGAACTGGGCGGCCCCGGCGACCCACCCGATGCGCCAGCCGGTCATCGAGTGACTCTTGCTCAGCGAATGGAACTCCACCGCCACCTCCCGGGCGCCCGGAATCTCGAAGATCCCCGGGGCCCGGTACCCGTCGAAGGTCAGGTCGCAGTAGGGGTTGTCGTAGGCGAGCACGATTCCGTGGCGGCGGCACAGGGCGACGGTGCGCTCCAGGTAGTCGCGCGGGGCCACCGCCGCCGTGGGATTGTTGGGGTAGTTGAGGTACACCAGCCGCACCCGCCGGAGGGTGGCTTCGGGGATCTCGCCCAGCTCGACCAGGTAATTGGTGCGGGCGGTCAGCGGGTAGACCAGCGGTTCTCCCCCGGCCAGCACGGTGCCGCCGAGATAGGCCTGGTAGCCCGGCTCGGGAACCACGGCCAGGTCGCCGGGATCGAGCACGGCGGAGGCGAAGTGGGACAGCCCTTCCTTCGAGCCGATGAGCGGGAGCACCTCGGTGGCGGGCTCGAAGCCGACGCCGAACCGGCGGCGCATCCAGTCCACCGCCGCCCGGCGGAACTCGGGATTGCCCTGCTGGAACCCGTACTTGCTGAGCCGGGTCTCGGCGGCGGCGCGCTGCATCGCCTCGATGACCGGCGCCGGCGGCGGGTAGTCGGCGTCGCCCGCGCCGAGGTCAATGACGTCAACGCCCTGCTCGATCAGCCGGCGCTTGCGGGCCGGCAGGTCGGCGAGCGGATATCCCGGCAGGCGGGAGAGCCGCTGGCTGGGCCGGAACGGCTGCTCAGGCGTCACGGCGTGTCCCGGGCTGGCCAGAGAGGCGCTCATCCAGTGCCGCCATCAGGCGCGCGACCGCGATCACTGCACCGGGTTGCTCAGCAGGCCGACGCCGGGGATCTCCACCTCGGTCACGTCGCCACTGGTGAGCCTGGTAGTCCCGGCGGGCGTGCCGGTGGCGATGATGTCGCCGGGCTCGAGCGTCATCACCTGGGAAATAAACGCGACCAGCATAGGGACCCCGAAGGCCATGTCGCTGGCGCGGCCCCGCTGGACCTCCCGTCCATTCACCCGTCCGATCACCTCGAGCGCGGCCCAGTCGCCGGCCTCCACCACTTCCTGGCCGACCGGGCAGAAGGTGTCGAACCCCTTCGCCCTGGCCCACTGGCCGTCCACCTTCTGGAGGTCACGGGCCGTCACATCGTTGACGCAGACGAAGCCGAGCCGGGCCCGGGCCGCCTCCGCCTCGGTCAGGTTCCGGAGCCGCTCCAGCACCACCACGCCGATCTCCGCCTCCTGCTCCACCCGCGCCGAGGCCTGCGGCAGGATGATGGGCTCGCCGGGCCCGATCAGCGCGGTGGTGGGCTTGAAGAAGATGATCGGCTGCTTGGGCATCGGGTTGCCGAGTTCCTCCGCGTGGGCGCGGTAGTTGCGGCCGATGCCGATGATCTTGCCGGGTTTTCCCAGCTTCATACGCTGGCTCCGATGCCATGGCGGGCGTAAAAGTCCTCGATCCGGGTGCGCACCTCGGCCCAGGGCCCGATGACCCGGTTGGCCCGGGGCAGGCCGCTGAGCACCAGCTTCCCGTATCGCTTGGTGACGACCCGCTTGTCGAGCAGCACCACGGTGCCGATGTCGGTGCGGGTGCGGATGAGCCGGCCGAAGCCCTGCTTCAGCTTGAGTGCCGCATGCGGCAGCAGGTAACTCATGAACCCGTCCTCGCCCTGCTCGGCCAGGCGCTCCAGCCGGGCGGCGGTGAGCGGCTCGGACGGCACCTTGAAAGGTAACTTCGTCAGGACCAGGGACCGGAGCGCCCGGCCCGGCACGTCCACTCCTTCCCAGAAGGAGTCGGTGCCAAGCAGGATCGCCCGGCCCAGCTCCCGGAAGCGGCCCAGCAGCACGTCCCGCGGCGCGTCACCCTGGACCAGGATGGGCCAGCGCTCCCCGGCGATGCCGCGCAGTTCGGCGGCGGCCCGGCGGAGCGCCCCGTGGCTGGTGAACAGCACGAACATGCCGCCATCCGATGCCCACGCGAGGTCGTGGACGACCTGCACTACCGCCGCGGCGTGGCCCGGCTCGTCCTCCCGTGGATCGGGGATGTCGTCCGGGATGCCGAAGAGGCACTGCTCGGCGAAGTCGAACGGCGAGGGCAGGATGGCCTTCACCGTCACCGGCGTGTCCTCGCCGGCCAGGCCCAGGCGCTGCTGCAGGAAGCCGAAATCGCCGCCGGCGGCCAGGGTGGCGCTGGTGAGGGTGACGGTGTCCACCCGGTCGAAAAGCGACTCGCGCAGGATGGGCGCCAGGTCGAGCGGGACGGCCGCCATGCTGAGCTGCTGGCCCTTGGGGCCGGTGCGCTCCAGCCAGCGCACGGTGGGCGGCCCGCCGCCCGCCGGCCGGAGCGCCTGATTGAGCGAGTCGGACGCGCTCTCCATGCGGCGCATCACCCCGCGCAATTCGCCCAGCAGCTGGGTGCGGCGCTCCGTGGTTTCTGCCCCGGCCAGCCGGTCGGCGATGGTCTCGATGTGGTCGCGCACTGCGCGGAAGGCCAGCAGTGTGCCGTCCAGCTCGCGGGTGAGGCCGGCGGGCCAGACATCATCGCTCGCGAAGGCCTCGGTGAGCCGGAGCACACCCCCCGGCTCCAGTTCCAGGCGCTGGTGGAGCCGGAGCAGCAGCTGGTCGGAAGAGCGCCGGGCGTCGGCCACGGCGGGGAGGAGGCGCTGGCGCAGCAGGTCCAGGCTGGCCCGCGCCAGCAGGTCGTCGCTCGCCCCCAGTTCATGGGCCAGGGTGGGCAGCAACCCCTTGCCGTTGCGCTCGAAGCGGCCCAGCAGGCGCCGGATACCCCGGCTGGTCACCTGGGCGCCGAGGTGGGAGGCGGCCACGTCTTCGAGATGGTGCGCCTCGTCGAGGATCAGCCGGTTGTAGGGCGGGAGCACCGCCGCCTCCCGCCAGTTGTCGGAGGCCCGGCGCACCGAGAGGTCGGCGGCGAGGAGGTGGTGGTTCACCACCACGACGTCGGCCTCCGCCGCCCGCCGCCGGGCGCGGAACAGGAAGCAGGCGTCGAAGTGGGCGCACTGCAGCCGGGCGCAGAGATCGGGCTCGGCGCTCACCTCGTCCCAGACCTCGCCGCTGGGCGTGACCGGCAGGTCGGCCAGCGTGCCGTCTGCGGTGCGGCCCGACCAGGCGAAGAGCCCCTGCAACTCGTCGAACTTGTCGGGCTCGAGCAGGGACCGCTGCGCTCCCACGGCATGGTGCAGGCGCGACAGGCAGAGATAGTTGCGCCACCCCTTGAGCAGCGCGAAGGTGGGCTCGTGGCCGAGGGGCGCCAGCGCATCGCGCAGGAGTGGCAGGTCCTTCCCCACCAGCTGCTCCTGCAGGTTGATGGTGTTGGTGCTGACGACGGTGCGCTCCTTGTTGTCCCGCGCCCAGGCCAGCGCCGGCACCAGGTAGGCGAAGGACTTCCCCACCCCGGTGCCGGCCTCCAGCAGCACCACGCCGCCGTCGTTGTACGCGTCCGCGATATGGGCCGCCATGTCTCGCTGGCTGGGCCGGTCCTCGTACTGCCCCAGCGCGCCGGCCACCGGGCCCCCCTCCCCCAGCTGGGCCACGATGTCGAAGGGGTCGAGCCGGGCGGCGCCCCGCTCGCGCGGCACCTCCACCACGACGTACAGCGCCGTGGCGTCGTTGTTGATGATGCCGAAACCGGTGCCACCATCGTGCAGGCGGGCCGCCACGCTGAGGTCCGCCATGGACGGCTCCAGCGAGCCGCTGGGATGATTGTGCAGCAGCATCTCACCCCGGTCGCACACGCCGGGCAGCGCCAGTACCCGGTCCACCGTACCCCGCGCCACCGCCCGGGCCTCGATGATGGCGCCGGCCTGATCCAGCGTGGCCACGAACGACACCTCCCGCCCGCCTGCAGCCGAAATCTCCCCGGCCAGGTAGCGCTGGACGGTGGCCGGAATGCGGGAGGCCTGGTCGTTGGGCATGAGTGGCGGCGGCGCGCGGCCGGCGCTGTTGCCGGCAGGGAATTGAGGAATGGAACCGGGGGAGAAGATTAACCGAAGCCGGCCCCGATTCCTACCCGATTCCATCCGGACCGGCCCCCGGGCTTTCAGGTCTTCAGTTCGCGCTTCTTGGCCGCCGGAAAAAGGACGTTGTTGAGGATCAGCCGGTAGCCCGGCGAATGGGGATGGAGGGACAGGTCGGTGGGGGGGTCGCCGATCTGGTGCTGCGGGTCCTCGGGGTCGTGGCCGCCGTAGAAGGTCCAGGTGCCCTGGCCCAGTTCACCGTGGATGTACTTGGCCCAGCCGGCGCCGGGCTCCTCGGCCAGAACGGTCACGGCCGGCTTGAGGGTACGCTTGGTGAAGGAAGTGGTCAGCCCGTAGAAATCCGGGATCACGTCGCGGTGGTTCTGCACCAGCATCGCCGGCACCGGATCAATCTTGGCGCTGAACCCGAAGAGCTTGAACGCGCCCAGCTGCTGCCGCCGGTCCAGGCTGTTGACCTGGTGGCCGTCAATGTCGGAAAAGGATGGCACGTTAGGCGACAGTTCCAGCTGGGCCCCGGTGAACGCCAGCGCCTGGCTCCAGTCCAGCCGGCGCGACGCGTCGGGGTCCATGGGCGTGCCGTCGGCGTAGGAGGCGGCAATGTCGGTCCGGGCACTGGCGAGCGCCAGGTCGAGGGTCTCGGTGGCGGTGCACATCGCAAACAGGAACCCGCCCCGCTCCACGAAGCCACGGATCTCCTGGGCCACCGCCCGCTTCACCGCCGGCACGTTGGGGAAGCCCAGCTGCCGCGCCACGGCCTGGTTCCGCTGGACCATGTCGGCCAGCCAGGGGGCGCCGGCGTAGTTGAGGAAGAACTTGGAGTACTGGCCCGTGAAGTCCTCGTGATGCAGGTGCAGCCAGTCGAAGCGAGTGAGCCCACGGGCCACGACCTCCGGGTCCCAGATCTTCTGGAACTCGATCCCGGCGTAGTTGAGGGCCATGGTGACCGCGTCGTCCCAGGGCGAGGCGTTGGGGGGCGCGTAGACCGCGACCTTGGGCGGCTTCTCCAGCGGGACGGCGTCCATGTTGTTCTGCTGCAGCTGGGCCCGGATGTCCAGCAGGTTTCCCTCGGAGAGCGGCACGGAGGTCACCCCGGCCAGCGCGGTGTCACGCACGGTGAGGGAGTCGCCCGGGACCAGGAAGGAGCCGCCGCGGTAGTTCAGGAACCACTCGGCCTTGGCCCCCCGCTGAAGCACCCGGAATGTGACCCCGTAGGCCTTGAGGTGATCGGCCTGGGCCTCGTCCATCGGCAGGAGCAGCCAGGGCGCCGCGGTCCCGGCGTGGTGCCGGCGGGGCACGGCGGCACCCAGCAGCAGGGCGCCGGTGCCGAGCACGAAGGTGCGGCGCCTCATGTGCGGGGCACCGCGTTGCGGGCCTGGTCGAGCAGCCGCCGGGCCTGGGGGATCATGGCACTCGACGGATACTCGAGGATCATCCGCTCCAGTACCGCCACCGCCTTGTCCCGCCGGTCCTGCCTCACGTAGAGCCGGCCCAGTTCCAGCAGCGCCGCAGCCGCCGTGGCCGGGGCGTCGGGCAGCACCGCCGCCCCGAGTGATCGCTCCGCCTCGGCATCGTAGGCGAGCGTGGCGTAGAGCCGCCCGGCGAACAGCAGCAGCTCGGCCCGGCCCGCCTCGGCCGGGAGCGTCCGCCCGACCTCGGCGAACGCCGAGGCCGCCACCAGCGTGTCGCCGCGGTCGAGCCGCTGGAACGCCCGGCCCAGCGGCACCAGCGTGTCGGGCTGAATCGGCTGGAGCAGGGCCAGGATGACCGCCCGCTCGGTGGCTTCCTCCCGGCTGCCGGCGAACGGTCCCGCCGCCCGCCACCGGTCTGACACCCCCTTGAGGTCCCCGGCATAGAGCCGGAGGCGGCCCAGCAGGGCCAGAGCATCCACACTGCTGTCCGACTCCAGCGACGCCTCCGCCCGGACGATCTCCCCATCGAGCCCCCAGCGCGCCGCCACCGCGCGGCGCAGGCGGCGGTACTCGTCCACCGCCAGCATCCCGCGCAGGCGGTCCAGCTCCGCAGCCGCCTCACCGGGCCGGCCCTCCTTCACCAGCAGGTCCACGAGTGTGGCCGAGGCGCCCGCCGCCACCGCCGGTCCGGTAGACGGGTCTCCGGCAAGGTCGCTCAGCATCCGCCGGGCGGCGGGGCGGTCCCCGGCGGCGGCATACGCGCGGGCCGCATCCAGCCGGTAGCGTGCCTTCTGCGCCGGATTGGCCCAGCGCGCGCCCAGCGCCTCCATGGTCTTCGCCTGGGCCAGCAGGTACGGCTGGGTGGCCTCGGCCCGCACCTGCTCGAGGAACCCCTGCAGCACCTCCAGCTGCTGGGCGGGCGCCGCCGGCAGGGTTCGCATCATCGCATCGAACGCGCCGAGCGGGTCACCCCAGCGGGCCCTGAGGTCCACGAGGAGCCGCCCGGGTTCGCCGCCCGGCTCGCGCTCCAGGGCCGCCAGGATCTCGGGCCGCGCCGGCGGCGGCGCCGTGGAGAGGGTGGCGATCGCGGATGAGCGATAGCCCGGAAGCTGCCGGATGGCCCGGGCCCATTCCCGAACCGCGGTGGGCCAGTCTTCCTCTACCACTGCCAGCTGGGCGATCTCCGGCGCCAGAGCGTCGGGCTTCCCCAGCCGCTCACGCCCCTGCTGGTACGCCTGCCGGGCCAGCGGCCGGTCCCGCCGGAGCAGGGCCGCCGCCGCCCACTCGCGGAAGGGGGTTTCATCCCCCGGCGCGATGCGGGACCACTGGTCCACCAGGGCGGGCAGGCTGTCGAGCATGTTGGCCTGGGTGTAGGCCCGGAGTCCCACCCCGTAGATGGCGGCCGTCCCCGGACTGGCGGCGATGGCCGCCTGCACCGCCGGCAGGATCTCGGGCAGCCGGTTGATCGGCGTGAGCGCCCGCTCCAGGCCGAGCAGCGCGGCGAGTTCGGCAGGATTCTGCCGCAGCACGCCGCGGTACACTTCCGCCGCCTGGGGGTAGTTCCCCCGCCGCTCCAGGTCGAAGGCCCGGGCCATGGGATCCTGGGCGGCGAGCGGCGCGGCCGACATCAGCAGCCAGAGCCCCACCAGCCAGGTGCGCGGAAAAGTCACGGCTACTCCTTGCTCGGGGCCGGCTGGTCGGCCCGCGCCGCCGCGGCGGGAGCGTCGGAGAGGCGGCGGAAGTATTCGGTCACCCGTCGCCGCTCGTCCGGCGAAAGCTGCTGCATCTCCTCCCAGGTCGGGAACCGGAGGCGGTCGTTGACCAGGCGGCCGCGGAGGGCGGGGGGCAGCCGGAGGCTGTCGCCGGTGGCCGCCTCACTCTGGCGCTCGCGCTGCTGGTCCTCTTCCTGTCCCTGAAGCGTGCGGCCGGCATCGAGCATCCGCCGGAACAACCGCTCCTGCCGTTCCACCGTCTGGCGGTCGAGGCGTCCAGCCTCGAGCTGGCGGGCCAGTTCCTTCGCCTCCTGCGCCAGGTCGTTGGCGCCGGGAATCTGGCCGCCGGCCCGCATGCGCTCGAGCCGCTCGGCCAGGGCGCGCTGCCGGGCGCCGAGCTGGCGGAGCTGCTCCTGCATCTGGCCGCCCTGCCCCATCATGGGCAGCATCCCCCCGGCCTGCTGCCCGATCTGGCCCTGCTGCTGGGCCATCTGCCGCATCTGCTCCATGGCCTCCTGCAATCCCGACCCCGATCCCGATCCCTCCACCTGACCCCGGCTCCGGAGCAGGGAGAATGCCGCAGCATTGAGCGCATCCACCGCCTCACCGGCGCGGCGAGCCGCCTCCCGGCTGTTGGGCGCGGCGGTCTGCAGCGCCTCACGGGCCTGGCGCATCTGGTCCCGGCCAGCGGCGAGGGCGGTGCCGGCCTGCTGCCCCACCAGGGCATTCTTGCCCGCCGCCTCCTTTACCTGGTCCAGCAGGCGCGCGACACCCTCCTCGATGGCGCCCTGCTCGCTGCGCACCTGGGGCGAGGTGTTGCCCTGGCGAAGCTCGTCGCTCACCTGCAACTGGCGTTCGGCCAGGCGCCCCGCGTCGGCGAGGATCCGGTCCAGCGCGTCCACGACCTCCTCCCGCCACTCCTCCTGCATCTGCTCGCGCTGCTCGGTAAGCTCCTGTTCCAGCGGCGCCAGCTCCTCCAGCGCCTGCTGCCCCTGCTGCCGGGCCGCCTGCTTCTTCCCCTGGGCGGCGGACTTGCCGGCCTGGCGCATCTGCCTGGCCGCATTGCGGGCGCGCTCCGCCCCGGCCTCGAGGGCGGCCTGCCGCTCGGGGCTGTCGGCCTGAAGCTCCTCGGCAAGCCGGTCCAGCGCTGCTCCGAGCGAGTCGGTCTTGGCGCCGAGCGCCTGCTCCTCAAGTCCCGCCCGGACAGAGTCCATCGTGGCCAGCTGCTCGTTCCACTGCTCCTGCTGGGCAGCGAGGTCACGGGCTTCCGCCGCCAGGTTGGCCAGGTCTCCCTCGATGGCGGCACGCTTGAACAGCTCCCGGCTTCGCTCCAGGGCCTCCCGCAGCTCCCGCTGGGCTTCTGCCAGGCGCTCGAGCGCCTCCCGGGCCCGTTCCGGGTCCAGCTCGTCGAGGGCGCGCTGCAATTCGGCCAGTCGCTCGCGGAGCTCGGGCGTGAGGGCCCGCTCCAGCTGCTCCTGGATCTCCCGCAGCCGCTCCTGCCACGCCGGGTCGTCCAGGCCCGCCGCCTCGGCGCCCCGCTGCAGTTCCTCGAGCGCGCGCTGCACCTCTTCCGCCTCCCGGACCAGCTGCTCCTGCGACTGGCTCACCTGCTCGGCCCGCTGGGCGTTCTCGTAGCTCAGCGATTCGTTGGTGCCCCCTTCGCGCTCGCCACCGCGGGGACGCTGCTCCGCCAGGTCCTCGGTCTGGCGCTCCAGGCGCCGGCTGGCCTCGGTGATGCTGTCCAGGCGGCGCCCGACGCTTTCCGTGGTGGCGCGCGCGGCCTCCCGGACTTCGCTCAGCGTGGGCAGGCGCAGGAGGAATTCCCGCGAGGTGGTGGTCTGCGGAACGGGCGCGTTGTCACTGACCCGCACCACGAACCGCACGCTGTCTCCCGGCAGGAGGCCCCGGGCGTTGAGGTCGAGCTGGTAAGGCAGCAGCAGGCGGTCGCGCGCGCCCTCGGGCAGCACCACCGTTTCGATCCGGGGAGGATCGGCGAAGCCCAGCCGGCTGATCCGCCGGCTCTCCACGACCACCCGGGCCACGCCGTGGTCGTCCTGGGCATCCACCACCAGCGGGACCGAGAGCGAGAGCGGCACCAGGGTATCGGCGCCGGGCACCGGCACGTCCACCCGTGGGGCGCTGTCCGGCACGGTGATTACCGGCATCCGGACCGAATCGCCGGCCAGCGCAGCCCCGCTCCGAGTGGCCAACGCAAGCAACCAGACTCGGGCGCCGCCGGGGGTGAAGCTCCCGCGGAAGCGCGCACCATCCACCTCCAGAGCAGCCCGCTCCCCGCCCGCCTGCCAGGCCGCCGAGGCGAGGACCGTGGTGGCCTCCCCGGTAGTCTCGATTCGTGTGCCCGCCGGGACGAAGATCGTGTCGCCGTCGGTGGGAAGCGGCTCGTCCTCCAGCGCCAGGTAGCGGGGATAGCGGGCCACCACCGAGAGGGTCCCCAGGAACGCCGGAAGGCGGACCTTGACCATCAAGGTGTCGGAGCTTCGCCCGCCGCTCGAGAGCCGCAGGAAGAGATCGTTCTCGAGCGGCCCGATGGGCAGCAGGGCCCGGCCCGTCGAGTCGAGAGTCACCCCGCGGCCACTCCACGACTCGCCCGGCCCCCGGGTCCAGAGGATCGCCGTGCGCCGGCCCCGGGCCGTGACTTCCACCTCGAGGGTGGCGCCGCGCTCGACCTCGGTGGCCGGCAAGCGGAGCCCGAGCGGGGCCCGCAGCGTCTCCCACGCCTCCCCCACCCGCCACAGAAGGGCCGGCTGGCCGCGGAAGGGCCGTGCGGAAATCAGCAGGGCTGCCCCCGCGACCAGCCCCAGCCCGACGAGCAGCACACGCCGGCGCCGGGGAGCGAGCAGCTCCGCCACCAAGGCCGGCCCACGGGCCGCCAGCTCCTGGTCCTGGGCAAGGTCCGCGACGCCCAGCAGCTCGGCGCTGGTACCCGCCGCCGCCGGCTCGAGGTGGCCCGCCAGCGCCCCCGGGCGGAAGCCCTGGCGCTCGAGCTGCCGCGCCAGCCACGGAGCGGACAGATCCCGGGTGCGCCGTACACCTGCGGCTCCGAGCGCAACCACCGCCGCGAGCACCGTCCCCCACGCGGCGAACACCCACACCGGCTGTCCGAACCACCCCAGCCGGGCGCCCCAGGCGGCGCCACCCAGGATCAGCGCCGCGAGCCCCAGGCTCGCCGTGAGCCAGGTGATCGCCGAAAGCCGCGCGAACTCACGGGCGAAATCCCCCAGGCGGCTCGCCGTCCGGCTCATGGCGCCCCCCCGAATCCGACCGCGTACGCGAAGAGATTCACGCCCATCTGCAAGGCTGCCTCATGACGTTCCGGTGGATCCTTGTGGACCGCCGGGTCTTCCCAGCCATCCCCGAGGTCGGTCTGAAACGAGTAGAAGACCGCCAGACGCCCATCGAGGAAGATGCCGTACGCCTGTGCCGGCTTGCCGTCATGCTCATGAATCTTCGGAATTCCGCGCGGGAACTGGTACACCAGGTTGTAGACGGGATGGTCCAGTGGAACCTCCACCAGCGGCCGCTCGGGAAAGAGACGCCCGAACTCGCGCCGGATGGACTCGTCCATGCCGTAGTTGTCGTCCGCGTGGAGAAAACCGCCCTGCCGCAGGTAGCGGCGCAACGCCGCCAGTTCGGCGTCGGAGAACCGGACATTCCCGTGCCCGGTCATATGAAGGAAGGGCACGTTCCAGAGCTCATCGTCCGTCGGGCGGACGACTCGTTCCTGCACCGCCACCCGCATGCCGGTCCGTTCGCCGATGGCCTGGGCCAGATTGGGAAGGCTCGACGGGTTGGCGTACCAGTCACCGCCACCCTCGTAGTGGAGCCGGCCGAGGACCATGACCCCGGGCGGCGGGCCGGCGCGAGCCACGCCCCGTTGCCCGGCCAGGACCGCCGGAAGGAGGAGCAGGGCGGCGGCGGGGAGTACGGCCATCGTCAGCACTCGCCGCATCATGGTAGGGCCATCACGATCCGATAGGCCTCGTTGCGGGGGATGCCTGATTCTTCCACCAGGCGCTGCACCGCGTCCTTCCTGGAGATGCCTCCCGCCAGCAATTCGGCGCCCCGGGCTGCAACGTCCACGGTCGGGGAAGGCTGGGGTGCGTCGTCGCCGAGCCCGGCCAGGACCACGGTGATCTCGCCGCGAGGAGGCGACGCCTCGTAGTACGACGCCAGCTCCTCGAGGGTTCCGGCCCTGAACTCTTCATAGAGCTTGGTCAGTTCCCGCGCCACCACCACCTTGCGATCCGGCCCCGCCAGGGGAGCGAGGTCCCCCAGCAGGTCGGCCAGCCGGAGTGGGGCCTCGTAGAGCACCACGGTCCACGGGCTCTGGGCCGCCGACCGGAGCAGTCGTTCCCGATCCCGGCCCTTTCGCGGCAGGAATCCGAGGAACAGGTACCGGTCGGCGGGAAGCCCGGCAGC
>CAZCVG010000035.1:14393-20848 GCA_964501735.1 uncultured Gemmatimonadaceae bacterium
ATGGACTTGATCCGGGGATCGGCCCCGATCACCGTGTCGATGTGCTTGCCGTCCTTGAAGAACATGACGGTCGGGATCGAGCGGACGTTGAAGCGGACCGCGGTGTCGGTGTTGGCATCGGTGTCGAGCTTGGCGACCTTCACCTTGCCGACGTACTGCTCGGCGAGCTGCTCGATGACCGGCGCGATGGCCTGGCAGGGACCGCACCAGGTGGCCCAGAAGTCCACCAGGGCCAGGCCCTTGGTCTGCTCGATCTCGTTGGTGAAGCTGTCGTTGGTGACGTGCACTACATTGGCGCTGGCCATGCGATTCCGGTCCTTTCCCGTTACTATTTTCGGCGCGGTACCCGCGCACTCGAGAGATCAATATCCATGAATGGCCACCCGCCTGAGACGGATCGCCCGGTCATTGCCCACGTGGGCATCGCCGTGGAAAGCATCGACACGGCACTCTGCTTCTATCAGGATGTCCTGGGAATGGTTCCCGGCCCCGAGGAAGTCGCCGACGGCGCCCGTATCGTCTCGTTGCACTTCGGCGGGGCGGAGGTGGAACTGCTGGAACCCCGGGCCGCCGACAGTCCCATCGCCAGGTTCCTCGCCAAGCGGGGCCCCGGCATCCATCACATCTGTTATCGCGTTCCCGACCTGGACCAGGCCCTGGCGGCCTGCCGGGCCCAGGGGTATCGCCTGGTGGACGAGCAGCCGCGCTCCGGCGCCGGCGGCCGCCGCATTGCCTTTATCCACCCCAAGAGTACCGCCGGCATCCTGATCGAGCTTACAGAATAAGGATCAGGTGCGCGGCGTGGCGCAGGGCCGCCCCGGCGTGCCGGCCAGCGACAGGTCGAGGGCGTTCACCAGCCACCCGTGGTTGGGAGTCTGGACTACCGTCACCGGCACCGTCCGGGTGCAGCGGGTCCCGTCGGCGTTGGTGCGGTCGAGGTCCATGACCACGATGCGGCGCTCGGCGTCCCCGGGTACCGGGTCGGTGCGGACGATCTGGTACGGCGTACCGCGCAGGTAGATCTGGGTCACCCCCAGCCGCTGCTCGAAGTCGGCCGGGCTCTTGGTGACCACTGCGGGACCCCGGCGGGACCCCCAGAAGCGGCCCATCCGGCTGATGTTGCTGTCCGCCACCGCCTTCATGAAGTTCTGCACGGCGCTTTCGGGCGTGGCGGCACTCTCGACAGGGGCAGGCGCTCCAGCTGGACTGCCGCCGCAGGCGGCGAGCAGGCCCAGCACGACGGGAAGCAGACGCGTTCGCACGGTTCCTCCACCGTTGCCAGTGAGCATTGGCGCAACATAAACAGGCACCCAAGACCCGGCAATGACGGCGATGCGCCTGTACGTCAACATTGATCACGTCGCCACCGTGCGGCAGGCGCGGCGGACCGACGAGCCCGACCCGGTGGCGGCGGCGCTGGCCGCCGAGGCGGCCGGCGCGGACGGCATCACGGCCCACCTGCGTGAGGACCGGCGTCACATGCAGGACGACGACATCGTCCGGCTGGCGGCCCAGGTCCGCACCGTCCTGAACCTCGAGCTGGCCACCAGCGAGGAGATCGTCCTCCTGGCCTGCCGGCTCCGCCCCTTCCAGGTGACGCTGGTCCCCGAGCGCCGGGAGGAGGTCACCACCGAGGGCGGACTGGACCTCGGGCAGGCCCAGGGCCGGCTCCACGAGGTGGTGGACCGCCTGGCCGATGCCGGGTCGCGGGTAAGTCTCTTCATTGACCCGACCCGCGAGAGCATTGACCGCGCCCACGCGCTGGGGGTCCCGGCGGTCGAGCTGCACACGGGCCGGTTCGCCCATGCCTGGCCCCGGGCGGAGGCGCCGCTGGAGGACCTGCGGACCGCCGCCCGCCACGCCCGAAGCCTCGGGATGGCGGTGCACGCGGGGCACGGGCTCACCTACCGCAACGTGCATGCGGTGGCGGCCATCGCCGAGCTGGAAGAACTGAACATCGGGCACAGCATCGTCAGCCGGTCGGTGATCACGGGAATCGGCCCGGCGGTGGCGGAGATGCGCGGCCTGGTCATGGCCGCGCGCGCGGGGATTTGACCGTGGCTCCACGCCTTCCTACACTAGAGCGTCCCCTCGACCAGGATCCATGACCCAGCCACTCGGTATCGACGACTTCTTCTCCCTCGAGGCCGGCGAGTATCTCGACCGCCTTGGGGCGCTCGTGGCTGGCCCGGCGGCGCCCAATGCCGAGGAGGTCGTGCGGTTTACCCGCGCCCTGCGGGGCAGCGCCCTGATGGCCAACCAGGCGCCCATCGCCAGGGCGGCCAGCGGCCTTGAGCACGTGCTGCGCGGGTACCGGGACGGGCGCCGGCCGTGGGATGACAGTCTCGCTGCCCTGGCCCGCAACGCGGTGACCGGGCTGCGGGACCTGGTGAGCCGGGCCCGGAACTGGACCGCGGAGGACACCAGCCAGGCCGAGCGGCTGGCCGGCCAGCTGGAATCGGCCGCGGGCGGAGGGGGCGGGCCCATTACCGCGCCGGTACCGGCGCTGAGCGAGGCCGGGGTGCGTGCCTTCCTGGCGCGGGAAGCCGCCGCCGTGGGCAGCGTGCTGGACCAGGCCGCGCGCGGCTCGGCCAGCCCGGCCAGCCCCGAGGTGGCCCAGGCGATCCTCCGCCGGATGCAGCCCCTGCGCGGCCTCGCCGCGCTGGCCGACCACCCCCCCCTCCCCGAACTGCTGGATGGGGTGGAGCGCTCGGTCGCCGAGCTGAGCCGGCTGGAGATCCAGCCGGAGGCGGGCAGTGCCCGGCTCGCCGCCGCGGCCACCGCCCTGGCCCGGGCCGCCCGGGATATCGCCGAGCGCGGCCGTCCCGACCCGGAGGGCGCGGAGTTCCGGCACTTCGCCGAGCTGCTGCGGGCCGAGGACGAGGCGCCCTCGCCGGTGGTGCCCATCGAATCGCTCTTCTACGACCACGAGGAAGGCGTGGTCGAGCGCCACTCGGTGCTTCGGACGCCGCTGGCGGCGGAAATGGCCGCGGCCATGGTCGTCAGCCGGGGAGAGCACCTCTGCCAGGCGGCGGATGAAATCGTAAAGGCCAGCTCCGCCGCCCAGCGGGATGTCCGGCTCCACGTCCTCCTCGGCGACCTGCGCACCCTCACCGCCGACTTTCCCGCTGGCCTGGGCCAGCCGGTCGAGGCCTTTGCCACGGCGGCCCGTTCCGCCATCAGCCGGGGCGCGGCGGCCCGGAGCCACGCCCGCTTTGCAGCGCTGATCACCACCGCGGGGGAACTGCTCCGGGGATTCACCCACACCACCCAGCCGGCGGCCCTCACAGAGGCGCTCAAGCCTTCGATTGACGGCCTGGGCCTCCTGGGCACGTCCGGAGCCTCCCTGGCGGTCACCGCCCCCCGCACGGGCATCGTGCTACCGCCGACGGCGCCCGAGCCGGTGCCGATCGACACCCTGCTCGACGACGAATCGGACGTCGTGCCCATCGAGTCGCTGGCGCCGGACGAGCCCGCGCCCGCCCCCGCACCCCGGGTGGCGGCCCCAAGCGCCGCCGCGCCGGTGGTGGCCGCGGGTGCCGACGGGTGGGATCTCGCGGCCAGCTTCAGCCTGTACGAGTCGCTCATCGCCGGCGGTGGCGCCGTCGCGGCGCCGGCAGCCGCCGTGGCCGCCCCGCCCCCACCCAAGGTGGCCCCGGCCGAGCCCGCCGTGGTGGACATCGCCACCCTCTGCTACCGGGGCCGTTCGGCGGTGGCTCGCGCCGCCGAGGTCCGCCAGCAGCTTCGGGTCGTGCTCGGCGCGACCGCCACTCCCACCGCCATCCAGCCCCTCGTGGACGAACTGGCCGACCTCGTCGAACTCGCCCTCGCCGACTGAGCCTTACGTGACATCACCTCCCCCGAGGCCCCGCGCCCCGGTCTGGCAGATCCTCGTCGGGGTCGCCGTATCGGCCGTGCTGCTCTATTTCTCGCTCCGTGGGCTCCACTTCCGCGAAGTCCTCGGCCACGTTCGCGGCGCGCGTCTGGCGCCGATGCTGGGCGCGGTGGTGCTCGCCACCCTGACCTTCGTGCTGCGGATCTTCCGGTGGCAGCTGCTGCTCCGGGGGGACGACGGGCGGCGGCTGCCGGCGGGGCCGCTCTGGCATGCCATCGCCATGGGCTTCATGGCCAACAACGTGCTGCCACTGCGCATGGGCGAGGTGGTGCGGACCTTCGCCGCCGCCCGCCTGACGGGGACCCGATTCACCGCGGTCCTGGCGTCCATCGCAGTGGAGCGGCTGTTCGATGCCCTGATCGTGGTCGCCCTGCTGGCGGTCGGCCTCTTCACCGCCGACCTCCCGGCCACCGCGGTGGCCGGGATCGGCGTCCAGCGCCTGGTGGCGGTGGCCGGGCTGGCCGCCGTGGGCGGCCTGCTCGCCGCCACCCTGGTCGTGCTCTTCCCGCTGCTCGCCGAGCGGGTGGTGCGGCGGGTGATCCCCTCGGCCCGCCTGGCCGAGAAGCTGGTGGGGCTGATCGAGGGCGTCCGGCACGGGCTGTCGGTGCTGCGCTCCCCCGCCCGGGTGGCCGGGGTGGTGGGCTGGTCGCTCCTGCTCTGGGGGCTCTCCGCCATCAGCTTCCTGGTGATGTTCCAGGCCTTCGGCATCACGGTGAACCTGCCGGGCGCGCTGCTGATGCAGGGGCTGATCATGTTCGGCATCGCCCTGCCCTCCACCCCGGGCTACGTCGGGGCGTTCGAGCTGCCCATCATCGCGGTCCTCACCCTGTACATGGTGGACAAGAGCCTGGCCGCGGCCTATGCCCTGACCTATCACGTCACCACCTTCGTGCCCATCACCCTGCTGGGCGCCTGGTCGGTGGCCCGCACCAACCTGGGTCTCACCGCCTTCCGCCGGGAATCGGCATGACCGAACCGGTGACCGTCGAGGCGCGGGCGAAGCTCAACCTCCTGCTCCGGGTGCTGGCCCGGGAGCACGACGGGTATCACGGGATCGAGACCCTGTTCTGCCTGGTGAGCCTGCACGACACCCTGGTCGCGGCGCCGCGGGACGAGGCCGGGGTCACCCTGGCCGTTCGGGGGGGTGATTGCGGGCCCGAGGCCGAGAACCTGGCGGTCCGGGCGGCCCGGCTGGTGCTCGAGGCCACCGGCAGCCGCTTCGGGGTTCACCTCGACCTCACCAAGCGGATCCCGGTCCAGGCCGGCCTCGGCGGCGGCTCGAGCGACGCCGCCGCGGCGCTGGTGGCCGTCAACCAGCTGGCCGGCAACCCGGTGCCCCGCCATGAACTGCTCCAGTTCGCCAGCCGGCTGGGAAGCGACGTGCCGTTCTTCCTGAGCGGAGGGCCGCTGGCGCTGGCGTGGGGGCACGGCGAGCGGATGCTCCGCCTGCCGCCGCTGCCGGCGGCGCCCGCCCTGCTGCTGTTCCCGCCGGTCGCCATCAGCACGCCGGCGGCCTATCGCATGGTGGACGATGCCTGGCAGGGCACCGGCCGGCGGGGCGCGGTGGCGCTCGACCTGGAAGCCCTCTCCTCGTGGGGGAGCATCGGCCGGCTGGCCGGGAACGACTTCGAGTTCGCCCTCTTCGGGGGCCACCCGGACATCAAGCGCGGCTTCGAGGCGCTGGCCGGCACGAGGCCGCTGATGTGCCGGATGACCGGCTCGGGGGCCACTCTGTTCGCGGTGTACCGCACCGCGCGGGACCGCGACGAGGCCCGGATGATGCTCTCGCCCAAGCTCGGGCGGGTCGAGGCGGTGGACACCGTCGGGGGGTAGACCCGGCCCTGCCTACTGAGAACCGGCCCGCGCCGCTAGTTTTCTCCCTGCTGGCCCCTCGTCCAACGGCAGGACATCGGACTTTGGATCCGAGAATGGTGGTTCGAATCCACCGGGGCCAATGGCCAGCCGCCCGGGCCTGGCCGGGCCGGCTCCGACCCGAGCGGCCGCCCGACCCATTTCCCGGGCTCCCCACCCCAGCCCCGTTGACCTAACCCCGTACCCTGAGCTATTTTGGGCGGCTCGGAACCATGAGCGAACTTCTCTCGCGCAGTCAGATGCTCCTCCTCGGCGGCACGGCCAACCGGCCGCTGGCCGAAGAGGTCGCCGCGCACCTCGGGCAGCCGCTCTGCCAGGTGACGGTGAAGCGGTTCTCCGACGGCGAGCTGTTCGTCAAGATCGACGAGAACGTCCGCGGCCGGGATGTGTTCGTCATCCAGCCCACCAACCCGCCGGCCGAGCACCTGGTGGAGTTGCTGCTGCTGATTGACGCGGCCCGGCGGGCCAGCGCGGCCCGGGTGACGGCGGTGATCCCGTACTTCGGGTATGCCCGTCAGGACCGGAAGGACCAGCCCCGGGTGGCCATCAGCGCCAAGCTGATCGCCAACATGGTGCCGGTGGCGGGGGCGGACCGGGTGCTGGCCATTGATTTCCACTCCCACCAGATGCAGGGGTTCTTCGACCTGCCGGTGGACCACCTGTACGCGGCGCCGGTGTTCGTGAACCA
>CAZCVG010000036.1:0-20698 GCA_964501735.1 uncultured Gemmatimonadaceae bacterium
GGTAGCGGACGGCAGTCTCGAAGACCTCGAGCATCCTGGGCTCCAGCCGGGCCCGGAGCGCGTGCGCCCCGAAGGCTCCCGCGGCGACCGCGACCAGGGCGGACAACGCCGCCCATCGTGCGTACCAGCCACCCATCGTCCCCTCCCTCGTCGCGGTACCAGGGTGCCAGGCCCGCCGCCGGACCCGGCACATGACGGTCTACTCGTCGAAGAGCACCCCATCCGTGAAGGAGGTGAGGTACCGCAGTGGAAGCCGAAGCCCTGAGGGGTAACCGACGAGTTCGAGAAACCCACCACCGCCACTGGTCAGGTGCCGTGCCAGCAGCCAGGCTCCATCAGGCGACCAGCTCAAGACGTGCTCCGAGTACTCGATGCTGTCTGGCGTGAGCTGCTGGACCCCGGTGCCATCATCATTCATCGCGAAGAGGGCACCATCACCCTGCGCCACGAACGCGATACGCGGGAGCACCGGGTGCCACCGCGGGCGCTGGCCGGATACCGCCCACGGGGCGAAGTTGCCGGTCGCCGTCTCGAACACGCGAATCGAACCGTTCAGTTCATCGGTCACCGCGGCATACCTCTGCCCATCGGGCGAGGGCGAGGGGCGCAGCTTGAGCGTGAACGGCAAAGCACCCTGGGGGCGTGGCAGCGGCGTGGCTATCCCCGTGCCGACATCCGCCTGCCAGATTCGCAATGGGTCTGTCTCAAGCGGTCCGGTGGCGGCAAAGAAGACCCAGCGGCCGTCCCGGGTATACTCGGGAGCGCTCATGTTCAGGGGACTGCCTGTAACAAAGGGTATGAGTTCTGAGAACGTCGCACCTTCCTGTGGCGCCGCCCGGTGCAGGCGCAGGAGGCTGTAGGAAAGGAATCCTGTGAAGAGGACCTCCGTCCCGTCGGGTCTCCAGGCCGGACCGGAGGCGTGGCTCGCCAGTTCGTCGAAAAGCCTCAGATACCCCGACCCGTCGAGCTGCAGAACACGAACGCTCCCCGATCCGTCGTCAGTCCCCAGTAGTCTTCCCTTCGGCACCACCGAGATCCAGGCCGTATCTACCATCGGACCGTCAGGCCCGAGGTACTGCACGCTGAGCATCGCTCGGGCGGGGGCGGGGCCGGCGGTGACAAGGCCATCGCCAGTGGTTCCGATTCCGGGTGTCGCGACCATCACTTGCACGGGGTCAGTGCGGGCATTGCCCAGCCGGTCAATCACCTTGAGCTGGGCAGGGGCACCGGAATAGAGCGAAGTGTCCGCCGGCCCGATCCCGGAAGCATGCCCCGGGAGCACCTCCAGGCGCACGCTGTCGTCCAGGTCATGACTGGGAGCGACGACCCGAAGCCACACCGGACCGGCGAGATACCCATTGGCGACCAGCACCGTAGCAATCCCATCTCGATCGGTAACGGCGGGCACCTGGCCGCCGTACCGAAGGTCGGTGCTGAAGACTGCGATGCGTGAAAAATCGGCGGAAGGAGAAACCGTGATTCTAACGGCGGCCTGGGCCTCGCCCTGCAGCGACACGAGCCTGATGGAGATGGGACGGTTGACGGCCTCCACGGTGTCTGCGAGCGCGCTGCTGTCTGGCACCTCCAGGCGTGACTCTCTGGGCCCGCTCGCCCCCGCGCATGCCGTGCCGAGGGCGAGCACCCAACCCAGTCCGCCTGGGAGCCGCCTCGGGGCCATTAGTGCCCACACATTCATGGTTCGTCTCCCTCTCGTGCTGTCCTTCGCCACGCTCGTCACCTCACGCCGCTCCCCCCTCCAGCCCCTCCACCGCCATGCCCATGGCGTGGTAGCCGTTGTCCACGTACACGGTGGTGCCGGTGATCGCCTGGGCCAGCGGGCTGGCCAGGAAGGCCGCGGTGGCGCCGACCTCGCGGGCCTCGAGGTCGCGGGGCAGGGGCGAATTGGCGCGGCAGTAGCGGATCATCACGTCAATGAAGCCGATGGCGCTCGCGGCGCGGGAGGCATAGGGGCCGGCCGAGATGGTGTTGACCCGCACCCCCCAGCGGCGGCCGGCCTCATAGGCGAGCGTCCGGGTATCGGCCTCGAGGGCCGCCTTGGCGCTGGACATGCCGCCGCCGTAGCCGGGGATCACCCGCTCGCCGGCCATGTAGGTGAGGGACAGGAACGACCCGCCGGGCCGCATCATGGGGCTGAAGGTGCGCACCATCGCGGTGAGGCTGTAAGCACTGACACCCACGGCGGCGAGGTAGCCGGCCCGGCTGGTGTCGAGCAGCGGTTTCTTGACCTCCGGGCCGTTGGCCAGGCTGTGGACGACGATATCCAGCGGCTGGTCGCCGAAGTCCTGGCGGAGCGCGGCCGCCACGCCCTCGATGCTGAAGTCGCCCCGTTCCTTGTAGCGCTTGTTCTCCCGGATCTCCGCCGGGGCATCGGCCAGGGTGTCGAAGGCGGCGTCGAGGGGGTAGATCCGCTCGAACGCCAGCTTGCCGCCGCGGTCGAACGCCAGTGACGGGTCCATCTTTCCCCGCTCCAGCAGGTTGAGGAAGATGTTCATCGCGGGAGGCCAGGTGCCCACCGCCACCGTGGCGCCGGCCTCGGCGAGGGCCTTGGCAATGGCGAAGCCGAAGCCGCCGTCATCGGCGACCCCGGCCACGAACGCGCGCTTTCCGCTCAGGTCAATGGCAAGCATGATCGGGGGGTGAAAGGGTGGGAGAAAGGTACAGGCTCAAATGGGGTAGCGGAACCAAGCGGACGGCGGCCCGCGGGGCGAAGGCCGCCCCGCGGCGCGGCGCCTCACTCCGCCCTGAGCACCTCCATCGGCGTCCGCCGGAACACGTCGAGGCTGTTCCACAGGCCGGTCACCACCGTCAGGAGCACCAGCACCGCGGCCAGCCCCGCGAACCCGGCCCAGGGCACCGAGAACGGCACCTCGAACACCCACTTCATGAGCGCCCACCCGCCGGCGGCGGACAGCCCCGCGGCCACCAGGGCAGCGAGCAGGCCGAGGGCGGCGTACTCGGTGACCATCACCCGCACCACCTGGCGGCGGGTGGCGCCGAGGGTCTTGAGCAGTGCGGCCTCGCGCACCCGCTGGAACCGGCTGGTGGCGAGCGCCCCGATCAGGACCACCACGCCGGTGGCCAGGCTGAAGCCCGCCATGAACCGGATGGCCAGCGCCACGCTGGCCACGATCTGCTCGATGGTCTGCTGGATCGAGGTGAGGTCAATGGAGGTCACGTTGGGGTGGCGCTCGACCACGCGGCGCTGCAGCCGGCCCATGGCGGCGGGGTCGTCCACCCGGGTGAGGAGGACCAGGCTCTGGGGCGCCTCGTTGAGGACGCCGTCGGGGAAGACCACGAAGAAGTTGGGCTCGAACCGGGCCCAGTTGACGTCGCGCAGGTTGACGATCACGCTGGCCACCGGGACGCCCTGGATGTCCCAGACCAGGGTGTCGCGGATGGTCACGCCGAGGTCGCCGGCCACGCCGGTTTCCATGGAGATCGGGACCGGCTCGGTGGTGGCGCCGGGCTGCCACCAGTCGCCCACCACCACCGTCTCCGACGCCACCGAGGTGTCGCGGTAGGTGGACCGGAACTCCCGGCGCAGGGCCCAGGTCTCCATCGGCTCGCCATCACGGTTGCGCCGCTTGAGCGAGTCGGCCAGGAGGTCGCTGGTGAGCCGGCCGTTGATGGACCGGATGCGCATCGGGACGATGGGCACTGCCGGCTGGAGCGGCAGGCCGGCCTC
Source organism: uncultured Gemmatimonadaceae bacterium (assembly GCA_964501735.1). Classification (GTDB taxonomy): domain Bacteria; phylum Gemmatimonadota; class Gemmatimonadetes; order Gemmatimonadales; family GWC2-71-9; genus JADJOM01. Next base: position 3,707 of record CAZCVG010000036.1, read on the forward strand.
GCGGATGAGTCCCTCCACGCTGGCCGCCTGGTCGGGCTGGATGTCGAACAGCACCAGGTTGGGCCGGCCCAGCCCGCCATCCAATTGGAGCTGACGGAGGAGGTTGTGCTGGGTCACCGCCAGCGCGCCCAGCAGGAAGGCCCCGAACCCCAGCGCCAGCACCACCGCCACGGTCTGGTTGGCCGGCCGGTAGAGGTTGGCCAGGCCCTGCCGGAAGGGGTAGGCCAGCCGGCTGGGGAAGCGGCGCCGGAGTCCCCGGATGAGGGCCAGGGCGGCCAGCCACAGGATCAGGAGGGCGATGGCGATCCCGGCGGCGAAGCCGAGGCCCTGCACCAGGTTCCCCACCTGGAGCGCGGCCAGCCCGATCACGCTGCTCACCAGGCCGATCCACACCAGCCCGGTCCACCCGTCGGGGCGGGTTCCGGGGCCGGCGTCCACGTCGCGCCGGAGCACCGCCAGCGGGGGCACCTCGCGCACGCCGAGCAGCGGGATCAGCGCGAAGACCGTGGCCACCCAGAGGCCCACCCCCAGCCCGGTCAGCACCGCCGGGAGCGAGGGCCGGACCGCCACGTCCAGCGGCAGGAACGCCCCGAACACCGCCGGCATCGCCAGCTGGAGGGCGACGCCGAGGAGCACCCCCACCGCGCTCCCGGCGAGCCCCATCACGGCGGCCTGGAGCAGGTAGATCCCGAACACCTGGCCGCTGGTGGCCCCGAGGCAGCGCAGCACGGCGATCGCCTCGCGCTTGCGCTTGATGAACACCTGCACCGCACTGCCCACGCCAATGCCGCCGAGCAGCAGGGCGATCAGGGCCACCAGGCCGAGGTAGCGGCCCAGCTGGTCCAGGAATTCCTTGAGATCACGCTCGTCCTCCACCGCGGTGCGCATCCTGAGCCGCTGGGCCGAGACCTTCGGCCGCCAGGTCTCGGCGAAGGTTTTCGTGTCCAGGCTGGCGGGTGTCCGCACGAACCACTGGCGGTCCAGCCGGCTGCCGAAGGTGAGCAGGTTGGTGGATTCGAGGTCGGCACCGGGGATGTACACCCGGGGGCCGAAGGCGCTCTGCACGCCCACCTCGCCGGGGAAGTTGGTGACCGTTCCCGCGAGGACGAAGCGGGCCTCGCCGAGGGCCACCGTGTCGCCGATCTCCGCCGCGAGGGCGGTGAGGAACGAGGGGTCCACCAGGATCACGCCCCGCTCCCCCAGCCGCGCCCAGGCCCCCGCAGGCTGGGTCCGCATCTCGCCGTAGAAGGGGTAGCCGCCGGTGATGGCAGTGGCCTGCACCAGCCGGGCGCCGCTGGTGCGGGTGACATAGGCCATCCCGGAGAAGCTGGCCAGCTCGGCGAGGTCGCGGGCGGGGTCGGCGCCGGTGGCCCGGACCACCGAGTCCACCATGGTGCGGGTGGAATCGGTGACGGTGCGCCGGGCCGAGATGGCAAGGTCCCCGCCCAGCAGGGTCCGCGACTGCTGCTCCACCGCGACCTGCAGGTTGTCGGTGAAGGAGTCAATGGCGACCAGTGCGCCCACCCCGATGGAGATCGCCGCCGTCAGGAGCAGCAGCCGGGCCCCGCCGCCCCGGCTCTCGCGCCAGGCCATCGTGGCAATGAAGCGCATCCGGCTCATGCGGCGGGCCCGGTGCGGCGATCCTCGACGATGGCGCCGCTGGCCAGGCGGATGATCCGCCGGGCCTGGCCCGCCAGCTCGAGGTCGTGGGTGACCAGCACGGTGGTCGTGCCGAACTCGCGGTTGAGGCCCAGCATGATCTCCACCACCTTGGCCCCGGTGGCGCCATCGAGGTTGCCGGTCGGCTCGTCGGCAAACAGGATCTTGGGCCGGTTGGAGAACGCCCGCGCCAGCGCCACCCGCTGCTGCTCGCCGCCCGAGAGCTGGGCGGGGTAGTGGTGCTCCCGGCCGCCGAGCCCCACGCGCTCCAGGAGTTCGTCGGCCCGGCTCACGGCGTCCTCGCCGCGCAGCTCGAGCGGCACCTGCACGTTCTCCCGGGCGGTGAGGGTCGGGATCAGGTGGAACGACTGGAACACGAACCCGACCCGCTCGGCCCGGAAACGGGCCAGCCCGTCCTCGTCCAGCGTGGTGAGGTCCTGGTCGTCAATGAGGACCCGGCCGGCGGTGGGGCGGTCCAGCCCCGCCAGCAGCCCGAGCAGCGTGGTCTTGCCGCTGCCCGAGGGTCCCACGATGGCGACGATGTCCCCCGTGTCGATCCGGAAGGTGATATCCTTCAGCACCCGGAGCGGCCGGCCGCCCGAGAGGTATTCGCGAGTGAGGGATTCTGCGCTGATCATGAGGCGTCTGGGGTCAGGCGTCGGGAGCGAGTGATGACCGGTGAGGACCGGCGCCAAGGTTGGACAGCCATGGCCTCCACGAAGGCTAGAACTATAGCGGGAGCCGTGGCCCTGCTGCTGGCCGGCGCCTGTGGCGGTCGCGGAGACGGGCCTGCGCGGGCCCCCGAACAGGCACCGGACACCGGCCGCCCGAGCCCGGCGCCTGCCGCCGGAGCGGCCTCCCAGCGGACGATCGTCTTCCTCGGCACCTCGCTCACTGCGGGGCTGGGGCTGGATCCCGACAGCGCCTATCCCGCCCTCATTCAGCGCAAGGTGGACTCGGCCGGGATGGACTATCGGGTGGTGAATGCCGGGGTCAGCGGGGAAAGCTCCGCCGGGGCCCTGCGCCGCATTGACTGGATCCTGCGCCAGCCCCCCGCCGTGCTGGTCATCGAAACCGGCGCCAACGACGGGCTTCGGGGCCAGGACCCCGACTCCATCCGGGCCAATATCGCGGCGATGATCGCGCGTGTCCGGGAGAAATCCCCGGCGACCACCATCCTGCTCGCCCGCATGGAGGCCATGCCGACGCTGGGCGCCACCTACGTCAGCCGGTTCCGCGGCATCTTCCCGGCCGTTGCCCGGTCCGAAGGGGTCACCTTGCTGCCGTTCATCCTCGACGGGGTGGCCGCGGTGGACTCGCTCAACCAGCAGGATGGCATCCACCCCAATGAGGCCGGCGCCCGCCGGGTGGCCGGAAACATCTGGGCCGCGCTCCGGCCTGAGCTCGAGAGGATCCGTTAGGGTGCGGGGCGCCCCGACGCTTCAGCCGCCCGTGTCGACATGACAGTCCGGCTGCTGGGACTCGCCGCATCCCTGCGGGAACAGTCCCTCAACCGCCGGCTCCTCCGGGTGGCCGTGCCGATGGCGGAAGAGCTCGGGGCGTCAGTGGCAGTGGCCGAGTTCCGTGAGTTCGACCTCCCGCTGTTCAACCAGGACCTCCTCGACCAGGGCGGCATGCCACCGGGCGCCGAGGCCTTCAAGCGGCGTTTGGAGCAGGCGGACGGCCTGCTGCTGGCATCGCCGGAGTACAACTACTCCGTGCCGGGGACGCTCAAGAACCTGATTGACTGGGTGTCCCGCTACCGTCCCATCCCGTTCAAGGGGAAGAGCGCCCTGCTGCTCTCCACATCCACCGGGGCGGTCGGCGGCGCCCGGGGGCTCTGGCAACTGCGCATCCCGCTCGAAGGGCTCGGAATGCTCGTCTACCCCTCGATGTTCTCCCTGCCGTCCGGCCGTCAGGCGTTCACCGGGGAGGGCGCCCTGATGGAGGCGTCCCAGGCCGAGCGGCTGCGGAGGATGGTGGCGGAGTACCTGGCCACCGCCGCTCGCCTGCACAGCCGGGAGGAAACGAGATGACGGGCCCGGCCGGAGCGGCCGCGGGCCGGCGCGGGTTGCAGGTTCGGCCGGGGCCGGTACGTTCAGCATGATGAGCGACCAGCCAGACGCCGTCTCCGAGGCTCTCGATGCCGTGGTGGCCCGCTTTGCCACCCGGGTCCGGGTCATTGGCATCCAGCACAGCCTGACCGGCAGCGACGTGGACGACCTGATCCAGGAGGTTCGGGTCCGGCTGTGGAAGGCGCTGGAGAGCGGTGAGAAGATCCTGGCGGCCCCGGCGTCCTACATCCACCGCACCGCAGTGTCGGCGGCGCTGGACGTGCTGCGCCGGCGCCGGGCCCGGCGGGAGACCCCGGCCCGGCTGTCCCGGCCCAGCGGGGTGGCGCTGCTGGGAGAGTCTCCCGGCGCGGACGCGCCGCTGGAGAACGAGGAACTGCAGCGGCAGATCGGTGCGGCAGTGGACGGGCTGATTCCGGCCCGCCGGGCGGTGGTGAAGATGTACCTGGCCGGCTACGACCGGCTGGAAATCGCCGACCTGCTGGGCTGGACGGAACCCAAGACCCGCAATCTCCTGTACCGCGGCCTCGCCGACCTGCGCGAGCGCCTGACCGAGATGGGCATCGGCCCCGAGGCCATCCAATGAGCGACGAACGCCTGCGCCACAGCTATGACCGGCTGCTCGCCATCCGGGCCGACAGCGGAGCCGACCGCCATGCCTGCCCGCCGGTGGAACGGATGGCGGCGCTGGTCCGCCGGGAAGAGGACGAAGCCAGCCGGCTGGCCCTGCTGGATCACGTGATGGCCTGCCCGTTCTGCCAGACGGAGTTCGAGCTGCTGCGCGTGGCCGCCCGTGCCAGCGGCGAGCAGGCCACGCCAGTCGAGACCTGACTACCAGGACACCAGCCCATTGGCCCCCGCCGGCACCGCCGCGGCCACCCCGGCAAGCCGTTCGAGACTCCCGTCCGTCCGCACCACGAAGCCCGAGAGCACGTGGCCGGCGCCATCGAGGGTATACAGGCGCCGGCCATCGGGCGTGATCGTGAGATCAATCGGCCCCGGGGCGGTCCTCCCGGTCACTCCGTCGGCATCGAGCAGGGCCACTCGGCCGTCTTCCCCAACGCGGTAGCCGCTCACCGTCGCACTGCCGGTGTTGGTCACGTACGCAAACCTGCCGTTGGGCGTCAGTTCCACCCAGCACGCCGCGGTTTCCGTGGTGCCCGCCGAGGCGGTGCGGAGCGAGAGGGACAAGCTCCGGCCCAGCCCGTAGGAGGAGAGGGCGCTGGCGTCCGGCGCGCCTCCGAATGCCTCGGACACGAACAACCCGCCCCGCCGGTCGAAGGCGAACCCGAATGGGGTCGCCCCCGCGGACGGCACGGCCACAAAGTCGCCCAGCCGGCCACCCTCCCCAACCCGGTACAGGCCGATCACGTTGGTCGCCCGCTCGGTGACCACCAGCCAGCGCCCGTCAGGACTCAGCCCCACCTGGGCGGGCGCGCTGGCCGCGCTCGAGAGCGGACGGGAGGTGCCGGCAAGGGGGGACAGGTCCCCGGACGCGCTCAGCGCGAACCCCGTGACACCCCCGGCTCCCCCCGCGTTGAGCACGTAGACCAGGCCTCGGCCCACCGCCAGGCTCACCGGCTGCTGCCCGCCTGACGGGGTCACCCCCACCAGCGTGAGCCCGCCGCCGGAGACCCGGAACACGCTGATGTCACCGGACCCGGCGTTGACGGCCAGGAGAAACCGGCGATCGGCCGTGATGACCATTCCTGCCTGGTTGCCGAGCCCGCCCGACGTTCCCTGCCCGCCGGTGGCGTAGGCCTGGGCCGCGCCGAGCGTACCGTCTCCGGCTCGGGGGAAAACCATGATGCTGTTCCCGCCGGCCGCATTGCTGGCGGTGGCGACGAAGCCCGGGGCCTGAAGGCTGCCAGCGGGCGGTGAGAGGGGATCGGAGGGTGCGGAGTCGGTGGCGCAGCCGGCAGCGAGTGCTGCGGCGAGAGGCAGGACGGACAGGCGCTTCATCGGAGACATGCAAACCTCGCAGGTGGGGATGGAAGGGGTCGAGCAGGACGCTTGACCAACGACTCCGTCCCTCGCTGCGGTTCTCCGATTTCCTACTCTTCACGACTGGGTCACATCACGAATCCGGCTGCGGCGTCGCGGCGTTGACTCTTTCTGCGCTGTCAGGGCCCGAACACCGCTCCGCCACCCTGCCCATCGGTGATGATCCCGATGCCGGTGCGCGGGTTGGCGTAGGCCGCGCCCCCGCCACTGTAGTTCTCCCCCACGCCGCTCCCCTGCCGGTAGAGCTGCTGGGCCACCTGCTGGAGGTTGGCGATCGCCGGGCCGCCCTCGTACCCGGCGTACCCCTGCCCGTCCAGCCAGTAGCGTCCCGGGGCCACCGGGCCCACCAGCGACTGCAGCCCCTGCACATCCAGCGGATGCAGTTCCCGCCCGTTGATGAAGACACCGGTCCCGCCGCCCGAGATATCGGCCGGGAGCCTGCCGCCGAGCGGCAGCCCCGCGAGGGTGAACCCGCGGGTGTGGCCCCCCTCAAGGCCCCAGGCGCCGGACATGGCGTCGTACCAGTAGCGGCCGTCCGGGATCACCGTGCGGAAGTGCTCCTCGAGGAGGCGCAGCGTGTCGGCCGGGATCGGGTGGCGGTTGATCACCACGTTCCGGCGTCCCGGGGTCTGTCCGGCGGCGGGTTCGGGCATGAGGGGGCCTCCGAGCAAGGCCAGCAACGTGAGCAGGACGACCGGACGGCATGGGCGGGGTACGCACGGGACGCGCATGGGATCGCCTCACGGATACGGATGGGGAAGGCCAGCTCGTGGCTCCCCGGTACTGCGGAGATGTGCTGCAGAGATATCACCGGGGCCGGGCTCCGGCAAGGCGACTACGCCCTGCCCCGCGCCGGCCGGGTGAGGGCCGCCATCCGGTCGGCCGGCCGGGGACCAAGGGCGTCCAGGTGCGGGGCGAGCGCCGCCTCGGCCTCTTCCAGGCTGACCCGGTCGGCCTCGGGATCCTCGGCCAGGCGGAGCCACGGCGCCGGGCTGGAATAGTCGTACTCGCCGGTGACCAGCACCGGCGTACCACGCTCGACCACCCGGTGCCGCCGGTCCAGCGACCACGCATCCGACCAGCGGTACATCCACTCGGCGTCCTCCGCCAGCAGCCGCACGCAGCCATGACTGACCGGACGGCCGGGCAGCTCGTACTGGTGAAAGGCTACACCCTTCGCGCTGATGAAGTTGACGTACCACTCGAGGATCCACGTGGGATCGTCGGTGCTCACCGTCTTGCGGGACTTCCAGTTGGTGTGGAACAAGCCGGCATCGGTGGGGGTGGCCGCCTTGCCGGTGCTGGTGGGTCCCCAGCGCACCAGGGTCCCGTACTCATAGGCGCCGAACGCCTGCACCCGCCGCGACACGAGGACGAAGCGCGGCACCGTGGCGAGGCCGGCGAGCCGGGCCGGGAGCGGGCTGTACTGCAACTCGTCGTCGAGCACGTCGGGCACCAGGAGCGGACGCCGGGCGGCATGACGCTGGTCCACCCGGTTGATCTTGAGGATTGTCAGGCGCTCGGCCGGCGTGAGCGCGGCATAGCGGCCCCAACCGCCCAGCGAGACCCGGCGGAAACTGCGCCGGGCGCTCCAGCGGGCACGGGTGGCGGCGGAGTCTCCCGCTCCCTCCAGCAGCCCGGCGACCCGGACCGCCGGAGGGGCGGGAACTTCTGCCTGCCCACCCGCGCTGTGGTGCCCGCTCAACACTCCTGCGGCCAGGGCCAACAGGAGGAGCGCCTTCCCGCGCCTGGCGTATGTTCCAACGCTGCCGAAAACCGTCCAAACCTTTGACATTGGCCTCGTTCCTCCAGCAGCCGGAATGACAGCCCAGCCACTGAAGTTCCAACGGGTTACCAGCGGAACAGGGTCCGGGCGCCGTGCGGCACCCGGACCCTGCAATGGGCAACCCCCGTACCAGCGAGGATCTAGGCCAGCTTGGCGTCCACCTCGATCACGGCGTTCCCCTTGAACAGGTTCGAGATCGGGCAACCGGTCTTGGCGCCCTCGGCGGCCTTGCGAAAGCCGTCCTCCGACACGCCGGGCACTACTCCGCGCACCGTGAGCACGATCTTCGTGATGCGGGCGGCCCCCTGCACGAAGTCCAGGGTGACCGCGGCGCCGGTGGTGATCTTGGTGGATGGCGTGCCGGCCTTCTCGAGATCGGCGGCAAGGGCCATGCTGAAGCAGGAGGCGTGGGCCGAGGCGATCAACTCCTCTGGATTGGTGCCCTTGGCTCCCTCGAACCGGGTGGGAAAGGTATAGGGGCCGCGAAACAGGCCGGACGCGGCCTCGAAGGTGCCCTTGCCGGCCTTGAGCCCGCCCTCCCAGGTGGCACTGGCAGCTGATGTCGGCATCGTTGACTCCTCATGGTCGGAAAGTAGTAGCGGTCACAGGGGTGATTGCCCCAGGTGTCGAGGCGCCGCTTCCTTGAGCGCCGGCCGGGCAATCTACCGCCCCCGGCCCGCCTGCGGGCAGTCGGTGGCGGCCGCCAGCCTTCCCGTGAGGCTGCTCCCCGGCTGGGCGGCCCCTCCCGTGCAACGGGCAGCTCGAGGCGGCCGCTGGCCTTCCGGCGGTCCTCATCGCAGCTTTCCACCTGTGCGCGGACTGCCTGGAATGCACCTGACCCGCTGGACCCGAACCCTCACGCCGCTGCTCCTCGCGCTGCTGTCGTGCCGGGGCGGGGGGGCGGTCGCGCGGGCCGGGGTGGCTGCCGACTCGTCCCGGGCGCTGGTCATCCAGGAAGCAGCGGTAGTGGCCTTCTGGCTGCCTGCCTCGGATACCCTGGCCCCGGGGGAAGGGGCGGACCTACTCGATGATTTCCGTGCCTATGCTCATCTTGCGGGGCCGTATCTCGACGAGCGCGGCATCCCGCTCCTCGGCACCAACGCCGAGTCGCTCCTGGTGGAGCTGGCGGATGGGCCCCGCCGGGTGATCATGCTCAGTGGCCTGGACTATCCCTTCGGGTACGTGCTGGTCGAGCCGGGATACGCCGAGTCCATCCTGACGGGGGTCTACACCGAGGAGGAGCTGCTAGCCGAGGTAGACTGGTACTTCGGCCTGGGCGAGGAGGGGGAGCGGCGGGAGCGGCGCGGGCAGGTGGTGGTACGCGGGCCGTGACGGGTCACTTTCTGAGCACGTCCGCCACCCGCTGGACCAGTCCGGCCGGAGTGAAGGGCTTCTGGAGGAAGGCGGTGTTGGGCAGCAGCGCCCCATGCTGCAGGATGGCGTCGTCGGTGTAGCCCGAGACATACAGGATCCGCAGGCCCGGCGCGTCCTCCCGCAATCGCGAAGACAGCTCCTGGCCGCTCATCTCCGGCATGATCACGTCGGTGATGACCAGGTCGAGCTCGTCCTGCCAGGCCCCGGCCACCGCCAGCGCCTCCGCGCCATCGGCCGCCTCGAGGATCCGGTAGCCGACCCCTTCCAGGATCCGTCGCGCCAGGCGGCGAACCGACTCCTCATCCTCCACCAGCAGGATCGTTCCCTGTCCCGACTCGTCCGGGACGGCCGGCGGCGGAGGGAAGGCGACTTCGGGCACCCCATCCACCCTCGGCAGGTAGATCCGGAACTGGGTTCCGGAGCCCGGTGCGCTCTCGACGAAGATGTACCCGCCGCTCTGCTTTACGATGCCGTACACCGTTGCCAGGCCGAGGCCGGTGCCCTTGCCGGGCTCCTTGGTGGTGAAGAAGGGCTCGAACAGGTGCAACTGGGTCTCGGCATCCATCCCGACCCCGGTATCGCTGACCGTCAGCAGGACGTAGCGGCCGGGGGGGATGACTGCCTCGGATCCCTCGGGAGAGGAGTCCAGCTGGATATTGCTGGTCTCGATGACCACGGCCCCGCCGGTGGGCATGGCATCGCGGGCATTGACGCACAGGTTGACGACGACCTGTTCCATCTGGCCGGGATCGGCCTTGACGCACCAGAGGTCGGGCCCGGCCCGGGTCGAGAGCTGGATGTGCTCCCCGATCAGCCGCCGGAGGAGCGACTCCACCCCACGGACCAGGCTGTTGAGGTCAATCACCTTGGGCTGGAGGACCTGGCGGCGGCTGAACGCCAGCAGCTGATGGGTGAGTCCCGCCGCCCGGGTGGCCGCCCGCTTGATCTCCTCGACATCGGCGTGCTGCTCGCTCTGGGGGTCGAGGTCCGACAGCAGGATCTCGGAGGTGCCCAGGATCGCGGTCAGGAGATTGTTGAAGTCATGCGCGATGCCGCCGGCCAGCCGCCCGGCGGTTTCCATCTTGCGCACCTGCCGGGCCTCCTCCTCGAGCTGCACCCGTTCGGTGACGTCCCGCTGGAGGCCCCAGACCCGGATCAGCCGGCCATCCTCGACGATGCCGATGAGCGTGTTGAGGAACACCAGCCGGCGGTGCTGCTTGTCGAACTCATGGCTCTCGGCATCCACGACCTGGTACCCCCCGGCGATGAACGCCAGCAGGAACTCCCGGTTCTTCGGCTCGGCCGGGTCCAGCAGGTCGGTGATGTGGGCGCCGATCAGTTCGCGAGGGTCGTCCCGGCCGTACTGCCGGGCCATGGCCAGGTTGCATTCCGCCAGCACCCCGTGCCGGGCCATCAGGGGGATCTGCTCCTCCGGCGGCAGGTCGGTGGGAATGGGCGGGTCCACCTCGAAGCGCCAGATGCCTTCCGCGCTCCGCTCCACGAACAGCCGATAGCGCTCCTCCGCCGCCTCGGTCCGGGCCGCTTTGGTCTTCAGGTCCGTGATGTCCACATCGACGCCAAGGAATCCGAGGAGCCGGCCGGCATCGTCCAGACGGGGGATGGCGATCTGCAGGAGGTTCCGCCAGGCCCCGTCATGGCGGCGCATCCGGAACTCCAGCGAGATGTTGCGGGGCTCCGCGGTCGACTTCTGGTAATGCTGCACGACCCTCGCCAGGTCCTCGGGATGGACTGTCTCCATCCAGCCGGTGCCCGCCTCGGACTCGAAGTTCCGGCCGACAAATTCGAGGGCGGTCCGGTTCTCGTAGATCAGGTTGCGGTCGGCGTCCTCCAGCCAGACCGGGACCGGGGTCTCCTCGGCGATGGCCCGGAAGCGGGCCTCGTTCCGCTGCAGCGCCCGGGTCTGCTCGTCCTTGTCCGCGACATCGCGGAAGGACATCACGATGGCGGCGGTGTGCGGTTCGCCGAGGAGGTTGATCAGGCTGCCTTCCACGTGCACCAGATGGCCGTCGCGATGGCGGATCTCCCCATGAGTGTGATGATGCTGTCCCGGGTTGGCCAGGATCCACCCCAGTGCCGCCAGCAGCTGGGCCGCTCCCTCCGGGGTGGTGAACTCCATCGCCTGACGGCCGACTGCCTCACTGGGGGTCCAGCCGATGAGCCGCCGGGTTCCGTCATTGACGTAGACGATTCGAAGATCCCGGTCGAACAGCACGATGGCATCGGCGTCCTGCTCCACCAGGGTCCGGTAGCGTGCCTCCCGGGCCCGGAGAGATGCGACCGAACCCGCGCGGGCCTCGGCCCGGGCGCAGGCCGTGCGGAGCCGCTCCGAGTCGAGCCCCTCACGCGGCAGGCACTCGCTGGCCCCCGCCCGGAGGAGCCGCAGGGCGGTGTCGTCGGCCATGCCGGGCAGGACGCACACGGCCGCGGCCCCCGATTCGGCCAGGTCCTCGAGGGCCGCGACGGTGCCGGGTTCGGTGGCCAGGGCGAGGACGACCACTCCCGGAGAGTCGCCTGCCGGGCCCGCCTCCGCCGGCGTGCGCACGACCCGGGCCCCGGGGAGCAGCGGCCCGAGGGTGGCGTCACCGACGATCACGGTTTTCGGTGGAGTGGTGGCTTCGCGGGAGTCCGGCATCCGTCCATGGGCTGGGGGGCTTCCGGGGAAGTATCGGCAGGAGTACCCCCAAATACCACGCCTCCCCCGGCGGCGGGCGCCAGGGGAGGCGTGGAAGCCAGGGTTCTCAGCCGCGCCGGCGGGCCACCAGTGCCAGCGGAAGCAGCAGGCCCGCAAGCGCCACAGGCAGGCCGGGGCCGCTACCCGCATCGGCCCGGACGGTTGCCGCCTGCTCCGCCAGCATCCGGTCAATGTCCGCACGCGTCACCCGCATCGGGATGACGTGCTGCCCATCCCGGCGAGTGGGCACCTGGGCCCGGCTCACGGCCCCGCTCCGGTCCAGCGACACCACCACCGTGGCGCCACCATAGTCCTTGTCCTCACCGACCCGGACGACCAGCATCCAGGTTCCCGCAGCCTCGGGAGAGTACTTCACCGCGTACACGCCGGCCTGCCCGGTGGAGATGAGCGTGAGCGGCACCGAGCGGCGGTCGTTGCCCACCAGGCCCTCGGCCGAGGCCGTCAGGGGGGTGTAGGCGGGATCGCCGTGGTGGTAGACCCGGATGAGACAAAGCGCATCGCGCCCGCCCTGCATGTAGGGGTTGGCGGGGGTCTCCACCGAGATCCACGGCGGGCCGGCCAGGGCCGGGGTGGCGGCGAGGAGGGAGAGCATCGCAAGGAGAATCGTGGTGCGGCGCATGGCAGGCTCCGGGACGAGGGGAAAAGGCACCGCCGGGTGTCGGCGGCTGTCCCTCCTCGGATGCTGGGGACGAGCCCGGGGTTTGAACCCGGGCCGGCTCAGCGCTCCAGCGGCCGTGGCGTCAGGCGGACGGTGCCCTTGAAGGTCCGCACCTCCACCCGTGCCTGGCCGCTGCCGGTGACGAAGCGCCACTCTCCCCGCTTGGTGCCCGGCTTCACCTGGGCGGCGGGAATCAGCTGGTTGTCGAGCGGGCCGGCATAGCTGGTCAGCGACCAGGTCGCCGCCAGGGTGGGAGGCAGGCGGAGGTCCACGTTGCCGGCGTGGGTCTCGGCCAGCAGGCGGCCCTCGGGGAGCAGCGCGCCCTTGAAGGCGATCTCGCCGGAGACGCTCTCCAGCCGGGCGCCGGCCACCGCGCCTTCCATGCCGACCAGCAACGGGCCGCTGACGCTCGAGGCGTCCAGCTGCCGGATGAGGCCGCGGGCCACGATGGTGCCGCTGGCGGTGCGGACCGTGGCCGCATCGGCGGTGACCGCCAGCTCCACGTTGCCGTCGAGGGTCTCGATGCTGGCGTCCCGGACGCTGCCGAGCAGCCGCACCCGGCCGCCGGCGGCGCGGATGGTGACACTGCCCGCCTCGGCCATGACCTCCACGCTGGCGCTGGTGGTGGTGACCCAGAGCCGGGCCTCCCTCGGCACCCAGATATCCAGGTCGGCCAGCCCACCCCCCCGGGGCCGTTCGGGGGGCTCGAGCGCCAGCCGCACCGCTTCGCTCCCGCCCTCGAGGACCGCGCGCCCCAGCCCCGCATCCACCCGGCCCCGGACCGCGACGCTGTCGCGGGCCCAGGCCGTCACGCGAATGGAACCGGCGGGCACGGCGATCCGGACGGTGGCGTCGGGGCGCACGGCGCGGCCCAGGGCCACCGGCTGCTGGGCGGCGAGTGGCGCCGCCAGCAGGCAGGCCAGGATGAGCGGGCGCATCAACTGACGCTCCCGCCGACGGCGGCAGCACGGCGGAGGAGGTCGAGGCGCTGCTGGTACCGGGCCAGCAGCATCTGCTCCAGCGTGGCATTCCGGGGATCGGCGGCCAGCGCGGCCTCGGCCTCCGCGATCGCCTGGTCCAGGATGCTGAGCGTCCGCTCCACCACCGCCCTCGTGTCCGGCGCCAGCCCGGTGGCATCGGCGGTGAGGGCGCGGGACAGGGCGGCGCTGGCCTCGGCATACCTGGCCTGTTCCCTCGCGAACTCCCGCTCCGGTGCTCCCCGAAGCCAGAGGCCCGCCAGCGCCGCGCCGAGCAGGAGCCCGCCCAGCGCGGCGGCGGCGAGCAGGGGACGCCAGGCGGACGGTGCCCCCGGGCGTTCGCGGGCGGGCGAAGGCCGGATGGTGCCGTCAACCGGCGCCAGCCGGGCCTCGATCCCGCCCCAAAGGTCACGTTCGGGGAGCACGCTTCGCGGCAGGGCGCGGGCCTGGGCGACCAGGGCGCGCAGGGCCGCGGCTTCCCCCCGGCAGCGCTCGCAATCGCGGAGGTGGGCCGCTACGGCCGCCGCTTCACCGGCGGGCAGGGCGTCGTCCACCCAGGCATCGAGCCGGGCATGGATCTCGTCGCAGTTCATCGGGACATGGCCTCCCTCAGGAGCCGCCGGGCGCGGTGCAACTGGGCCTTGGAGGTCCCTTCCGCGATGCCCGTCAGCTGGGCGATTTCATCGTGCTGATAGCCTTCAATGTCGTACAGGACGAACACCGTCCGGGCGCCCGCGGGGAGCGCGGCCACCGCCCGCGCCAGGTCACCACCCGGGGCGGGCTGGGCCTTGCCCATGTCCTGGGAGGCGCCCCCGTCCTCGGCGAGCACCACCCGGGCCGAGCGGCGCCCGGCGCTGCGGCGTCCCTGCAGGACCTCGTTGACGGCCAGGCGGTGGAGCCAGGTCGAGAAGGCGCTCTCTCCCCTGAAGCTGCCGAGCCGTTCCCAGGCCCGCACAAACACGTCCTGGGTGTGTTCCTCCGCCTCCGCCACATCTCCCGCGATCCGCAGGCAGAGCGCGTACACCCGTCCCACGTGCGCCTCGTACAGGGCGCGGAAGGCGCGGGCATCGCCCTGCTGGGCCTGGCGGACGGTGTCATCCATGCCGGGATCGGATGCCGAAACGGGGGACAGGGTTTATCCGGGGGGGGCGGTAGCCGGCCCTCACCGGGGCTTCATGGTCTGTTCACGTCATGAGGGCAGCATTGAGGATGGTACCGCCAAGGAGGACACAATGCACGTCGCCGACATCATGCAGACCAACGTGAAGGCGATCGGGGCGGCCGACCTGGTCGGCGAAGCGATCGCTGCACTGGCTGAGCACCACGTCTCGGGCCTGCCCGTGGTGGACGAGGGGCAGCGGCTGGTCGGGGTACTCTCGAACAGCGATATCCTGCAAGCGCTGGCGGAGCATCCCGATCCCGAGGAGCGCGACCGGATCTTCGAGCACACCGAGGTGCGGGAACTGATGACCCCGCGCCCGCAGACGGTCACGCCTGAGGCCACGGTGAAGGACGCGGCCCAGCGCATGCTCTACCTGGAGGTCCACCGCCTGTTCGTGGAGCGCGAGGGACGCCTGGCCGGCGTCATCTCCACCACCGACCTGGTCCGGGCCATGGCCGGGATGAAGGTGTAGAGGGGCCCGCTTCTGGAGAGTGGAAGCGGGCAGGGAGGGGGAGGCCGGTGGCGAAAGCCACCGGCCTTTCTCTTTCCCCCAGCGGGGGGCCGGGGGAAACACCCCCAGTTCCCCAGGTCTGGGGCATGGGCGGGTGGCCCGGGCGCGGCTCTTGACGGCCCAGGCCTATTGTCTTAGTGTATCGTAACAACAATACACTTGGGGGCAGTCCAGCTGATGTTCGAGCAGATCAATCCCCGCAGCGCCACGCCGCTCTACGCCCAGATCGCGGCCCGGGTCCGGGTCGCCATTGCCGCCGGCGAGCTCAAGCCCGGGGATGACATGCCATCGGTGCGTACCCTCGCGGGACAGCTCCGGATCAACCCGGCCACGGTGGTCCAGGCCTACCGCGACCTCGAAGCGGAGGGATTCGTGGAGATGCGACAGGGGGCGGGGACCTTTGTGCGGGAGATCGAGCCGGCCCGGCGGCGGCGGGAGCGGGACGCCGAGGCTCGCCGCCTGGTGCGGGCGCTGCTGGCGGAGGCGGGCCGCCTCGGACTGACCGGGGAAGACATCCGGGCAGCGTTGCAGGACGAACTGGAAGGAGCAGCCTGATGTCGCTGGCGATCGAAACCCGCGACCTCGCCTACCGGGCGGGCCGGACCTTCGAGATCCGGGAGCTGTCCCTGCGGGTTCCGGCGGGGGCGGTGTACGGCTTCCTCGGCCCCAACGGGTCAGGCAAGACCACCACCATCCGGTTGCTGCTGGGGCTGCTGCGGCCCGACGCTGGCCAGGTCTCGGTACTGGGGTACCCGGTCCCGAGGGAGGTCCCCCGGGCGCTGGCGCGCACGGGCTATGTGCCCGAGCGCCCGCATCTCTATCAGTCGCTCACGGTGGCGGAGGCGCTCCGCTACCATGCCGCCTTCTACCCCACCTGGGACCGGCGCTGGGCGGAGGAGCTGGTGGACCGTTTCCGGCTGGACCTCAGCCGACCGCTCTCGCGCCTCTCGAAGGGCGAAATGGGGAAGCTGATGATCCTGCAGGCGCTCAGCCAGGTGCCGGAACTCCTGGTGCTGGACGAACCCACCGACGGGCTGGACCCGGTGGTGCGGCGCGAGGTGCTCACCGCCCTGCTGGACTTCGTGGCGCAGCGCAACGCCACGGTCTTCATCTCCAGTCACCTCATCCACGAGCTGGAGCGCATCTGTGACTGGGTCGGGGTCATGGACGGGGGACGCCTGGTGGCTGAGCTCCCGATGCAGAGCTTCAAGAACGGCATCAAGCGGCTCCGGGTGCACCATGCGCCCGCGCTCCCGGGCGATACCCCATTCGTGGTCCTGGCGCGGGAGCCGGAGGGCGGCTTCTCGGAGACCTGGGTGGTCCGCGGGTGGCAGGCGCCGATGGGGCAGTACTTCGAGGGGGTGGGGGCCACCCTCCGCGAGGTCGTGGACCTGGACCTGGAGGAAGGCTTCGTGGAGTTGCTCCGCACGGCCCGGGTCCTCAGCAGGGAGGGGCATTGATGTTTCGCGCCATCCTCTACACCCAGTGGAAGTGGAGCCGCCTCCCGGTGGCGCTCCTCACGGTGGCGGCCTTCCTGGTCCCGCTGCTGACGGTGCAGGGGGCGCGGCTGCCCACCGGCGAGGCCACCTCACCGGGTGAGCTGCTGGATTATGTGCGGGCCGTGGGTGTCTTCTTCCCGATTCTGGCGGGCCTGTCGGGCCTGCTGGTCGGGGTGAGCGCCTGGGCGGCGGATCACCGGGAGCGGCACGTCTACGCGCTCTCCCTGCCGCTGGCCCGGTGGCACTTCACCCTCCTGCGCCTGGGCGCGGGGCTGGTGCTGCTGCTGGGTCCCGTGCTGGCCGTCTGGCTCGGATCCCAGATCGCGGTGACGGTGACCCGTATCCCGCAGGGTCTCGGCAGCTATCCGCATCTGATCACGCTTCGGTTCATTCTCTGCACCCTGGTGGCGTTCACCGCCTTCTTCGCCATCTCGGCCGGGACCTCGCGCACGGCGGCGATCATCCTTGGCGGCCTGCTCGCCCTGACCGCGATCCAGATGATGCTGGAGGCGGTCGGCATTGACCTCAACATCCTTGGCTGGATCATCGACCGGCTGTTCGTGTGGCCCGGTCCGCT
>CAZCVG010000037.1:0-20683 GCA_964501735.1 uncultured Gemmatimonadaceae bacterium
CACGTCCTCCGGCCACTGGTTGGCCTCGGCCAGCAGCATGCGGCCGTCGTAGCCCTCGTCCAGCGCGGCCCGGAGCCGCTTGAGCAGCGCGTGGGTCTCCGGCAGGTTCTCGTTGTTGGTGCCTTCCCGCTCGATCAGGTAGGGGATGGCGTCCAGGCGCAGGGCATCCACGCCCATGTCCAGCCAGAACTGCATGATGCGGATGACTTCCCGCTCCACCACCGGGTTGTCGAAGTTGAGGTCCGGCTGGTGGGAGAAGAACCGGTGCCAGAAGTAGCTCTTGGCCACCGGGTCCCAGGTCCAGTTGGAGGTGTGGGTGTCGGTGAAGATGACCCGGGTGCCGGCGTACTTCTCGTCGGTGTCGCTCCAGACGTAGAAGTCCCGCTCCGGCGATCCCGGCGGCGCCCGGCGGGCCGCCTGGAACCAGGGATGCTGGTCGGACGTGTGGTTGATGACCAGCTCGATCAGCACCTGCATCCCGCGCTCGTGGGCCGCGGCCAGGAACTCCTGGAAATCCTCCAGGGTGCCGTAGCTGGGATGCACGCTGGTGTAGTCGGCGATGTCGTAGCCATCGTCCCGGAGGGGCGACGGAAAGAACGGCAGCACCCACAGGCAGGTGACGCCCAGTTCCTCGAGGTAGTCGAGCTTCTCGATCAGGCCGCGGAAGTCCCCGACGCCGTCCCCGTTGGCGTCGTGGAAGCAGCGCACGTGGACCTCGTAGATGATCGCATCCCGGTACCAGAGCGGATCGGCCGAGCTGCCAGGTCGCTTGATCACGACACCTCCACGGAAGAAGAACCACCCTTCACGGTCATTGCCGGGCCGCTGGCCAGCAGGCCCCACGGCAGCTCGGCCAGCACCTCCGCGACGTCGAGCCGCCCGTCCGCGGCCCGGATGGGGGCGCCGGTCAGGGCGTGCCGCCAGGGCCGGCCGGCCAGCGCCGGGGGCAGCGCCACCGTCGTGCCGCCCCACACCGCGCCCAGCGGGAAGCGCTCGTCGCCTTCCCCGCCGCCCAGCAGGGCGGGGAGCCGGGGAACCAGGGCCAGCACCGCGGTCTCGTCCCGGGTGCGGGCCAGGCCGACCAGGTGGGCGGCCGCCGGCCCCTCGGCCTCGAGCGGCTGGTACGCCCCTTTCAGGAACAGGTCCGGGCAACTCCGCCGGAGCCGGAGGGCCGCCGCCGTCAGGATCAGCTTGATGGCGCCGGTGCGCCAGTCAGCCAGGTGCGCGGCGAGATCTGCCCCGGCGGGTTCGCCCTGTTCCACCCGAGCCAGCAGCGGGGCCAGTTGGTCGAGCACGGCTCGCCGGGCGGTGAAATCCACCGGACGCCGGTTGTCCGGGTCCACCAGGCTGAGGTCCCAGAGCTCGGTACCCTGGTAGATGTCCGGCACCCCGGGCGAGGCCACCTTTAGCAGCAGCTGCGACCCGCCGTTGAGCATGCCGAGCCAGGCCAGCCGCCGGGCGGCGGGCACGAAGGTACGGAGGAAGGCGGCCGATTGGGGCCCAGCCAGCACTGCCTTCACGAAATGCTCCACCGCCCGCTCGTAGGGCGCCACCGGGTTGAGCCAGCTGGTATGGAGCTTGGCTTCTCGCATCGCCTTCCGCATGTAGGCCAGCATCCGCTCCACCAGGGCCGGCCCGGCCTCTGCGCGGGCGCCCGGCGGCCAGATCCCGGCCAGGGCCAGGTAGAAGCGGTACTCGTCCACCGGATCGGGGGCGGGACGGCCCGCCACCTCGGCGCGGGCCTCGCGATTCACCCGGTGCCAGCGGGTCACCAGCGCCTGCCACTGCCGGGGATTCTCCGACACCGCCGCCAGCCGCGCTCTCGCGTCCTCGCCCCACTTGGTGTCGTGAGTGGCGGTGGCGAGCATGGTGAGGGGCGAGTGCCTGAGGCGATCCATGTTGCCGCGATGGAACGCCGCCACCGGGTCGGCGGGCACGGTGGGCTCACCGCCCACCTCGTTCAGCCCGGGGAGCGGCGCCCAGCGGTAGAACGCGGTGTCCTCGACCCCCTTGGCCTGCACCGGGGCGGTGTACTGCTGGAACTTCATCGCAAAGCGGACCCGGCGGTCCTGCTCCCGGGGATCGGCGGCCGGCTGGGCGTCGGGCAGCAGCATCTGGCGGATGAAGCGGAAGATGGTCGGCTCCAGCGCGGGGTTGCGCCGGAGCGCCTCGGCGATGACCCGGTCCACCATGGCGGCGTCCGCGGGGCCGGAGCCGTCGGGGCGCACATAGGTGCGGTAGACCGGGAAGCAGGCCACCACTTCCTCCAGCGCCTCCTGCAGGGAGTCCAGGGTGAAGTCGCGGAAGCGGCGGTCGCTCTCCGAGATCCGGTTGAGCGCGGCGGCCAGCACGTTGAGTTCCGCGGCCATCGAGGTGGCGATGATGGCCTTCTTGCTGGCGTACACCACCTCCGCGAACGGCCGGTCCTGTCCCGTGAACCTGGCGAAGAACCGGCCCAGCGCCGCCACGCCGACCGGATCATAGAACACCGCGTTGACCTGGTTGAGGAAGTCGTAGCCGGTGGTCCCGTGCACCGGCCAGGACGGCGGCAGCCGCTCGCCATCGGAGAGGATCTTCTCCACCACGGTCCACACCGGCCCGCCTTCGGCCAGCCGGCTGGCGAGGCGGGTGAGGTACTCGCCCGGCTCGAACAGCCCGTCCACGTGATCCAGGCGCACGCCGGTCACCGCGCCGTCCTCGACCAGCTGGGCCAGCAGCCGGTGGCTGGCCTCGAACACGGCGGGTTCCTCCTGGCGGATGGCCGCCAGCTCGTTCACGTCGAAGAAGCGCCGGTAGTTGATCTCGTGCATGGCGGTGCGCCACGAGGCGAGCCGGTAGGGCTGGACCTCGAGCAGCTGGTGGAGCAGGTCCATGGATCCGGGCCGCCCGGCGGTGCCGTTGAAGGCGGCGACGTTGCGTTCGAGGTGGACCCGGACCAGCGGCGCCCGCTCCAGCAGGGCCGCCAGCCGGCCCAGCGCCACGTCCTTCTCCCGCCGCCGGGCGTCCACCAGCGCGAGCTCCGTCGTGGTATAGACCGGGAGGTGCTCGAGGTGGAACAGCACGCTGCGGAACTCGGTGAGGTCGGGTTCCCCCGGCGCCAGCACCTGCTCCAGCTCGGCCAGGTTGTGCTCCAGCACCATCCGGAGCTGTCGCGGGTTGAGCGGCAGGTCGTGGTCGAAATACCGCAGCACCAGCCCGCCGGCCCCCAGCTCGAGCCGGAGGTGGCCCGCCTCGAGGGTAAGGCCGTACTGGTCGCCCAGGATGGGCAGGAGCAGGCGGCCCTTGAGTTCCGGCTTCACCGGGTCCCAGTCCACGTCGAAGTAGGTGGCGTAGGGCGAGGAGGGCCCGTTTTCCAGCAGGCTTCGCCACCAGGGGTTGGCGGCGGGGTCGGCGGCCATGTGGTTGGGCACGAAATCCACCACGAGACCCATCTTCAGCGCCCGCGCCGCCGCCGCCAGTTCGGCGAAGCCGAGCGCGCCGCCCAGGTCCTCGTTCAG
The DNA here is from genome assembly GCA_964501735.1 of uncultured Gemmatimonadaceae bacterium. Classification (GTDB taxonomy): domain Bacteria; phylum Gemmatimonadota; class Gemmatimonadetes; order Gemmatimonadales; family GWC2-71-9; genus JADJOM01. The sequence goes on from CAZCVG010000037.1 coordinate 3,498, forward strand.
CCGGCTGTGGTCGCAGACATCGTAGCCGTGCGGGCTGCCCCGGCGCGCCGCCAGGACCGGGGAGCAGTAGCACTCCGTCACGCCCAGCGCGGCGAGGTAGGGCAGCAGCTCCGCCGCCTCCCGGCAGCCGAGGCCCCGGCCAAGCTGCAGCCGGTAGGTGGCGACCGGCGTGCGGGCAGGCGCGCCGCCGGCCATGTCAGGCACCTCCCCGGCGTCCGCGGAGCAGCACCGCGCCCGGCTCGGCGAAGGTGACCGCGGGACCGGTCCTGACCCCGATTGCGGCCGCCCCGGCGGAGGCTGCCACGTCCCCGGTGGAGAGCAGGACCTCCCAGCGCTGCCCCGGCCCGAGCCGGGCCATGGGGTGGCCCCGCAGGTCCACCACCTCGGGCTGCCCGAGGCAGATGAGGGCCAGGACCGGTGGGCTGCCGGCAGCCTCCCGGCGCACCAGCAGCAGGTCCTCCGACAGCTCCGCCACCTCATGGGCACCGGTGGCCAGCGCCGCCTCGCTCCGCCGGAGAGCCAGCAGCCGGCGGTACAGCTCCAGGGTGCTGCGATGGGGCTCGCGGGCCCGCTCGTCCCAGTCGAGCCGGCTCCGGGCAAAGGTCTCCGGGGCCTGGGGATCCGGGATGGTCTCCCGCGCGGCCGGGTCGCGGAAGGCGGCGAAGCGGGCGAACTCCTCGCGCCGTCCCTCGCGCACCGCGGCGCCGAGTTCGGGGTGGTGGTCGGTGAAGAAGAGGAACGGCGCGCTCGCGGCCCACTCCTGGCCCATGAAGAGCAACGGCGTCTGGGGGAGCACCAGCAGCAGGGTCGAGGCGGCGCGGTACGCCGCCGGCGTGATGACGTGATGCAGGCGGTCGCCCAGGGCGCGGTTGCCCACCTGGTCGTGATTCTGCAGGAAGAACACGAAGCGCCGCGGCGGAATTCCCGACGGGTCGGTGCCCCGCGGCCCGCCGAAGTAGCCGGCGTGCTGGCCGGTGTAGAACCAGCCGCGCTGGGCCGTGGCCGCGATGTCCCCGGCCGAGCCGGTGAAATCGCTGAAGTACCCATCGGCGTCGCCGGCCAGCTTGCGGCGGAGCTGGTGGTGGAAGTCGTCGGACCAGGCGGCATCGAGGCCGAAGCCCCCGCCCGCCACCGGCTTCACCAGGTGGGCCAGGTTGCCGGCCTCCTCGGCGATCACCAGCGCCTCCCGGCCGGCCGCGCGGGCGGCCTGGTGGACAGTGTCGGCGAGGGCGGCGAGGATGTGGCGGGGGCTGTCGTCGAGGATGGCGTGGGTGGCGTCGAGCCGGAGGCCGTCGAGGTGGTACTCGCTGATCCAGGCCACCGCATTGCCGATGACGTAGTCCCGCACCGCGCCGCTGCCGGGGCCGTCGAAGTTGATCGCCGCCCCCCACGGGGTGCGGTGGTCGGCCGAGTAGTACTGGCGGGAGAACGTGCCCTGGTAGGCGCCGTCGGGGCCAAGGTGGTTGTAGACCACGTCGAGGTGCACCGCCAGCCCCAGCCGGTGGGCCTCGTTCACCAGGGCCCGGAGGTCGTCGGGGTGGCCGTAGCAGCGGGCCGGGGCGAACGGGGCAACCCCATCGTAGCCCCAGTTGCGCTGCCCCGGAAAATCCGCCACCGGCATCAGCTCGATGGCCGTGACGCCCAGCTCGGCCAGGGCGGGGAGCCGGGCGGCCACGGCCTGGAAGGTGCCCTCCGGCGTGAAGCTGCCCACGTGCAGCTCGTACAGCACCAGGCGCTCCAGCGGCACGCCAGTCCACCCTTGGTCGGTCCAGCGGAAGGCGCGCGGGTCCACCACCTCGGAGGGACCGTGGACACCGAGCGGCTGGAATCGTGAGGCGGGATCGGGGAAGGGACCCGCCCCGTCCACCAGGAAGCGATAGCGGGTCCCCGGTCGGGCGGCCGGCTGGGTACGTTCGAACCAGCCGCCGCCCGCCTCCGTCATCGCGAGCGGCGCACCGCCGGCCGGCTCGAGCACCAGTTCCAGCCGGCGGGCCCCGGGGGCCCACACCCGGAACCGGGTCCCTTCGGCGCCCAGCCAGTGGGCGCCGGGGGCGGGGCCGGGACGGATCACGCCGGCTCCCCGTCCCGGGGCCCGCGGAACGCGATCACCGCCAGCGGGGGCAGGGTGAGCGAGACCGACCAGGGGCGGCCGTGGGCCGCCGCCGGCGCGGCCTCGACGCCGCCGAAGTTGCCCTGGCCGCTGCCACCGTAGAGGGGGGCGTCGCTGTTGAGGATCTCGGTCCAGTATCCGCCGGTGGGGACACCGACCCGGTACGCCTCGCGGACCACCGGGGTGAAGTTGCAGACCACCAGCACCACCTCGCCCGGCTGGCGCCCCCGCCGCAGGAAGCTCACCACGCTCCGCTGGTTGTCGTTGCAGTCCACCCACTCGAAGCCGGCGGGCTCGAAGTCCACCGCGTGCAGCGCCGGTTCCCCCCGGTAGCAGGTGTTGAGGTCGCGCACCCAGCGCTGCAGGCCCCGGTGGTCGGGGTGGTCGAGCAGGTGCCAGTCGAGGCTCGATTCGTGGTTCCACTCCCGCCACTGCCCGAACTCGCCCCCCATGAAGAGCAGCTTCTTCCCGGGGTGGCAGAACATGTAGCCGTACAGCGCCCGCAGGTTGGCGAAGCGCTGCCACCGGTCGCCCGGCATCCGGGTGAGCATGGAGCCCTTGCCGTGGACCACCTCGTCGTGGGAGAACGGCAGCACGAAGTTCTCGCTGAAGGCGTACATCATCGAGAACGTGATGGAGTTGTGGTGGTGGCTGCGGTGGACGGGCTCGCGGGCCATGTAGTCCAGCATGTCGTGCATCCAGCCCATGTTCCACTTGAAGCCGAAGCCCAGCCCGCCGAGGTAGGTGGGCCGGGAGACCATCGGCCAGCTGGTGGATTCCTCGGCGATGACCGTGGTGCCGGGGTAGTCCAGGTGCAGCTGCTCGTTGAGGGTGCGCAGGAAGTCCACCGCCTCGAGGTTCTCCCGGCCGCCGTAGCGGTTGGGGATCCACTCCCCGGCCTTGCGGGCGTAGTCGAGGTAGAGCATCGAGGCCACCGCATCCACCCGCAGGGCGTCAATGTGGTAGCGGTCCAGCCAGAACATGGCGTTGCTGAGCAGGAAGGTGCGCACCTCGTCCCGGCCGTAGTTGAACACGAAGGTGTCCCAGTCGGGATGGTGGCCCTGGCGGGGGTCGGCGTGCTCGTAGAGGTGGGTGCCGTCGAAGTAAGCCAGGCCGATCTCGTCGCGGGGGAAGTGGGCCGGCACCCAGTCCAGGATGACCCCGATGCCGCGCTGGTGCAGGGTGTCCACCAGGTACATCAGGTCCTCGGGCTCGCCGTAGCGCGCCGTGGGCGCGAAGTAGCCGGTGACCTGGTACCCCCACGAGCCGTAGAACGGGTGCTCCGCCAGCGGCAGGATCTCGACGTGGGTGAACCCCTGGGCCGAGACATAGTCGGCCAGTTCGTGGGCGATCTCCCGGTAGCTGAGCCAGCGGTTGCCGTCCCCGGGCACCCGGCGCCACGACCCGAGGTGCACCTCGTAGATGGACATCGGGGCGTCATGGATCTTGGCGGCCGCCCGCGCCGCCAGCCACTCCTCGTCGTGCCAGGTGTAGGCCGGCTCCCGGGCCACGCGCGAGGCGGTGGCCGGCGGGCATTCGGTCGCGAAGGCGAAGGGATCGGCCTTGTCGGCCGTGAAGTGCCCGTCCCGCGACACCACCCGGTACTTGTAGCCCGCGCCCGGGGCCACGCCGGGAATGAAGCACTGCCAGACCCCGCGGTCGGTCGGGGTCATGGGATGGGTGCTGGGGTTCCAGCCATTGAAGTCGCCGATGACCGACACCCGCCCCGCGTTGGGGGCCACCACCGCGAAGCGGACGCCGTCGCCGCCGGGGCCCGTCGCCGGGTGCGCGCCCAGGATCCGGTACGCCCGGCAGGCGGAGCGGTTGCCGACTTCGGCCAGTTCATCGTGGGTGAGGGTCGCACTGGTCATGGCTTCTCCGTCGCACTGGGTGAGACTCGCTGTCGAAACGCCGCCACCGAACGGCCGGCGACGCGGTAGCTGTGGCCCTTGAGGCGGTGGGGGCGGCCCCACTGCCGCTGGGCGGTGTCCAGGATCCGTTCCCAGCGGTCGCCGTCGCCCGAGACCGGCAGGACGAAGCGCACCCGCTCGTGGTCGGCGTTGAAGGCCAGGTAGATCGTGTCGCCGGCCACGTCCCGGCCTTCCTCGTCCTGCTCGTCGCTGGCGGCGCCGGCTAGCCGGACCCCGAAGGTGCGGCTGTGGTGGGCGTTCCAGTCCTGGTCGGTCATCTCCCGGCCCGCCGGGCGGAACCAGGCGATGTCCTTCACGTCCCGGCCGCGGATGGGCCGCCCCTGGAAGAAGCGCCGCCGCCGCAGCACCGGATGAGCCCGCCGCAGGGCGATGAGCTGCCGGGTGAACTCCAGCAGGTCGCCGAACTGCTCGGCCCGGCCCCAGTCCACCCAGCTGATCTCGTTGTCCTGGCAGTAGGCGTTGTTGTTGCCCTGCTGGGTCCGGCCGATCTCGTCTCCGGCGGCCAGCATCGGCACGCCCTGCGAGAGCAGCAGGGTGGCCAGGAAGTTCCGCACCTGCTGCTCCCGCAGCGCCACGATGGCGGGATCGTCGGTGGGCCCCTCGACCCCGCAGTTCCAGCTCAGGTTGTGGTTCTCGCCGTCGGCGTTGCCCTCCCCGTTGGCCTCGTTGTGCTTCTCGTTGTAGCTCACCAGGTCGTGCAGCGTGAAGCCGTCGTGGGCGGTGACCAGGTTGATGCTGGCGTAGGGCCGCCGGCCGCTCCACTCGTACAGGTCGCTGCTCCCGGCCAGCCGGGTGGCCAGTTCCGACACCATGCCGCCGTCGCCCTTCCAGAAGCGGCGCACCGAGTCGCGGTAGCGCCCGTTCCACTCGGTCCAGCCGACCGGGAAGTTGCCCACCTGGTAGCCGCCCTCGCCCAGGTCCCACGGCTCGGCGATCAGCTTCACCTGCGACAGCACCGGGTCCTGGTGGATCACGTCGAAGAAGGCGCTCAGCCGGTCCACCGCATGGAGCTCGCGGGCCAGGGTGCTGGCCAGGTCGAAGCGGAACCCGTCCACCCGCATCTCCAGCACCCAGTAGCGCAGGCTGTCCATGATGAGCTGCAGCACCCTGGGATGCAGCATGTTGAGGGTGTTGCCGCACCCGGTGTAGTCCACGTAGTGGCGGGGCTTGCCCGCCGCCAGCCGGTAGTATGCCGGGTTGTCAATGCCCCGGAGCGACAGCGTGGGCCCCAGTTCGCTGCCCTCCGCCGTGTGGTTGTAGACCACGTCCAGGATCACCTCCAGTCCCGCGGCGTGCAGCCCGCGCACCATGGTCTTGAACTCGCCCACCGAGCCGGCCGGGCTGTGGTTGGCGGCGTACCGCAGGTCCGGGGCGAAGAAGGCGATGGTGTTGTACCCCCAGTAGTTGGACAGCCCCCGCTCGAGCAGGTGGCGGTCGAAGGCATGGTGGTGCACCGGCATGATCTCCACCGCCGTCACTCCCAGCCGCTTGAGGTAGCGGATCACCGGTTCGCTGGCCAGCCCGGCATAGGTGCCGCGGAGCGCCGGCGGCACGTCGGGATGGCGCCGGGTGAAGCCCCGGACGTGCAGCTCGTAGAGAATGGTCTCGTGCCACGGCGTCCCGGGACGGCGGTCGTCCCCCCAGGTGAAGGCGGGGTCAATGACCGCGCCGAGGCAGCAGCTGGCCGCGTTGTCGCGGTCGTCGAACGACAGGTCCAGGTCGGGGTGGCCGATGCGGTACCCGTACATCGAGTCATCCCACTGGACCGTGCGGCCGATCGCCTTGGCGTACGGATCGAGCACCACCTTGTGGGGGTTGAACCGATGCCCCCGCGCCGGGTCGTAGCTGCCGTGCACCCGGTACCCGTACAGCTGCCCCGGCAGCACCCCGGGCAGGTACCCGTGCCAGATCTGGTCGGTCTGCTCCGGCAGCTCCAGCCGGACCGCCTCCCGCGTCGCCTCGGCGCTGTCGAAGAGGCACAACTCCACCCGGGTGGCGTGCTCGGAGAACAGCGCGAAATTGACCCCCAGGCCATCCCAGGTGGCGCCGAGAGGGTAGGGCCGTCCATGGTGAATCCGCATACCGGGCAATACGCTCGCTCTCCGGCGCGTCACCGGCGCCGTCGGGGGACAACCGCCGCCGGCGGCCCCGGGTCACCGGCCGCCGGCGCTGGCGCCATCCTGACAAGTACTTGTGAATCCTGACGTTATCAATGTAACTTGGACGACCTGTTGATATCAACATATCCTCACGCCGGAGCCCGCGATGCCGGAGCAGTTCACCCTGTCGCCTGAAGTCGAGGCCGAGCTCGGCGCGCTCGGCAGCGTGGAGCTGGCGGTGGTGGTGAACGCCCTGGAGCGGCCCGAGGAGGCCCGGACGGCGATCGCCGCCGCCCGGGCCGGCCTGGGGCAGCGCTTTCAGGGGATGCGGGCGGTGGTCCTCCACCTGCACGGCGGGACGCCGTTCGGGGAGTTGGCGGACGACCCGGCGCCGGCGCCGGTGCTCAACCTGCTGTGCCGCAACCCCGGGGCGGCCGGGACGCCGTGGCCGCGGGCCACCGCCCTCCGGCTGGCCTTCGAGGCCAGCCGCCGGCTCGGGGCCCGCGCCACCGCGGTGGTGGGGGCGGAGGTCGCCAGCCTCACGCCAGAGTGGATCGGCCGGCTGCTCGATCCGGTGCTGGGGCAGGGGCAGCACCTGGTGACCCCGCACTACCGCCGCCACCCGTACGCCGGCGCCGTGACCAGCGGCCTCATCTATCCCCTGATCCGCACCCTCTACGGCCGGCGGCTGCGCTATCCCCTCGGCCCGGAACTCGGCTGCTCCGCCCGCCTGATCGAGCTCCAGCTCCGCTCCGCCGGGCGCCGCACCCAGCCGGGCCCGCAATCGGTCGAGCTGCAGCTTCTGGCCGAGGCGGTGGCCGGTGGCCTCGGAATCTGCCAGGCGGCGCTGGGTCCCCGGACACTTGTGGCGGGCGATGGCCCCGCCGGGCTCACCGGCGTCCTGCAGGAGGTCCTGGCCCAGGTCTTCGCCGAGATGGAGCGCTCTACCGCCACCTGGCAGAAGGTCCGGGGCTCGGCGGAAGTGACCCTCACCGGCTCCGGGGATTCTGGCCCGGTCGAGCCGGTGGCGCTCGAGCGCAAGCGCCTGGTGGATGCCTTTCGCCTGGGCCAGCAGAACCTGCAGGATGTGTGGGCCCTCGCCCTGCCACCGAGCACCCTGGTGGAGCTGAAGAAAATGGCGCGCCCGGCCGAAGGTTCGTTCAGCATGCCCGACCGCCTGTGGGCCCGGATCGCCTTCGATTTCTCCCTGGCCTTCCGCACCCGGGTCATGAACCGCGACCACCTCATGGGCGCGCTGACGCCCCTGTACCTCGGCTGGCTCGGCTCGCTGCACACCGAACTGGGCGACGCCCAGCCCGCCGTGGTGGAGGACCGGCTGGAGACCCTCTGCCTGCACTTCGAGGCGGAGAAGCCCTACCTGATTTCCCGGTGGCGTTGGCCCGACCGCTTCATTCCCTGACCGGACCCGCGCGCCGGAGGAGGAGGATTCATGTGGACTCAGATTGACGATGCCCTGCGGGAATCGCTCGGCCGGGTGCTGACCAGCCTGGCCAGCCTGCTGCCCGGCCTGGTGGCGCTGCTCCTGTCGGTGGTGCTCGCGCTCTTGCTGGGCGGGATGCTCCGCTGGGTCGTGGTGCGGCTGCTGCGGGCCTTCCGCTTCGACCAGCGGCTGGAGCGCTGGGGGGCCTCCGCCCTGGCGGAATGGTCGCCCGAGAACAGCCCCACCCTCCTGGTGGGCCGGCTGGCCCAGTGGACACTGGTGCTGCTGGGCGCGCTGGTCGGCCTGGCCGCCCTGGATGCGACCCTCATGACCACCCTGCTGGGGCGGCTGGGCACCTACCTGCCCAACGTCTTCGTGGCGGTGCTGCTGATGATCATGGGCTCGGTGCTGGCGCGCTTCCTTTCGCGGGGGGTGCTGATCAGCGCCGTCAACATGCAGCTCCAGTCGGCCCGGCTGATGAGCCTCGGGGTGAAGTGGCTGGTGCTGCTGCTCACGGTGGCGATGGCGCTCGATCACCTGAGCATCGGCGGGACCATCCTGAAGCTCGCCTTCGGGACCCTGTTCGGTGGCATCGTGCTGGCGCTGGCGCTGGCGGTGGGACTAGGATCCAAGGAAGTGGTGAGCCGCTCGTGGGAGCGCCAGGCGGATCGCCAGTCCGGGCCGCCCGAGCGGCCCCTCGAGCACCTGTAAGCGGGAGTGAACGGCATGCAATCCAGCGACGGGCGGCGGCGCGTCGTCATCGAGACGGTGCGGCCCGAGATCGACGGCGGGCGCTTCCCCATCAAGCGGGCGATCGGCGAGGCGGTCACGGTGGAGGCCGACGTGTTCGGCGACGGCCACGACGCCGTGGCCAGCGTGCTGCGCTACCAGGCGCCGGGTGAGGCCGGGTGGCGCGAGGTGCCCATGGTGCCCCTCGGCAACGACCGCTGGCGGGCCAGCTTCCGGGTTGAGGCCCTGGGCCTCTACCGCTACACGGTCGAGGGCTGGGCCGACCGCTTCGTCACCTGGCGGCGCGACCTGGCCCGGCGGCTCGACGCCCCGGGCCAGGACCTCGAGCCCGAGCTCGAGATCGGCGCCCGGCTGCTGGAGGCCGCGGCCCGCCGGGCCGACCGCACCGACGCCGCCCAGCTCACCGCCTGGGCGGCCGACCTCCGCGCCGCCGGTGATCCCGCCGGGCGCGCCGCCATCGGGCTGGATCCGGAGCTGGACGCGGTGGCCACCCGCTGGCCTGACCGCAGCCTGGCCACCCGGTATCATCTTGAGCTCCTGGTGCGGGTGGACCGGGTCCGCGCCCGCTACAGCACCTGGTACGAGCTGTTCCCGCGCTCCACCAGCGGGGTCGCCGGCCGGCACGGCACCTTCGCCGACTGCGAGAAGCGGCTGCCGGACATCGCCGCGATGGGCTTCGACGTGCTCTACCTCCCGCCGATCCATCCGATCGGTGTGAGCTTCCGGAAGGGTCCCAACAACAGCCTGGTAGCCGGACCGGAGGATGTGGGCAGCCCCTGGGCGATCGGCGCCCGCGAGGGCGGGCATACCGAGATCCTGCCGGCCCTCGGCACCCTGAAGGAATTCCAGCACCTGGTGGCCGCGGCGCGGCAGCACGACATCGAGCTGGCGCTCGACATCGCCTACCAGTGCTCGCCGGACCACCCCTGGGTGGCGGCGCACCCGCAGTGGTTCCGGCACCGGCCCGACGGCAGCATTCAGTACGCGGAGAATCCGCCCAAGAAGTACCAGGACATCTACCCCCTCGACTTCGAGACCGAGGACTGGGCCGCCCTGTGGGAGGCGCTCAAGCAGGTGGTGCTGTTCTGGGCCGGGCACGGCGTGCGGATCTTCCGGGTGGACAATCCGCACACCAAGGCCTTCGCCTTCTGGGAGTGGATGATCGCCGAGGTCCAGGCGGCCTACCCCGATGCCATCTTCCTGGCCGAGGCCTTCACCCGCCCCAAGGTGATGTACCGGCTGGCCAAGCTGGGCTTTTCGCAGTCCTACACCTACTTCTCCTGGCGCAACACCCGGCAGGAGCTGGTGGAGTACTTCACCGAGCTCACCCGCACCGAGGTGCGGGACTACTTCCGGCCCAACCTGTGGCCCAACACCCCGGACATCCTGACCGAGTACCTGCAGATCGGGGGGCGGCCGGCCTTCCAGCTGCGGGCGATCCTGGCGGCCACCCTCGGGGCCAGTTACGGGATCTACGGCCCAGCCTTCGAGCTGATGGAGCACCAGCCGCGCTCGCCGGGCAGCGAGGAGTACCTCGACTCGGAGAAGTACCAGCTCCGCCACTGGAACCTCGACGCTCCGCACAGCCTCCGGCCGCTGCTCACCCGGCTCAACCGGGCGCGGCGGGAGAACCCGGCGCTGCAGCGGGATACCGGGCTCCAGTTCCACGCCGTGGACAACCCGCTGCTCCTGTGCTACAGCAAGACCAGCGAGGAGGACCTCAACACGGTGCTGGTGGTGGTGAACCTGGACCTCCAGCACCGCCAGGCGGGGTGGGTGCGGCTCGATCTGGCCGCGCTGGGGCTGGAGGAGGACGTCCCCTTCCAGGTGGAGGATGCGCTGAGCGGCAGTCGCTACCTCTGGCAGGGCGCGGTCAACTACGTGGAGCTGGATCCCGCCAGCATCCCGGGGCACCTCTTCCGGGTCCGCCGCAAGGTCCGCAGCGAGCGGGACTTCGACTACTACCTCTGAGCGCCGGGCCTGGAAACACCGCGGCGGCGGGGAGCCGGGCTCCCCGCCGCCGCGTCGCCCGGGGCGGGCCGCTCAGTCCACCCGCACCGCCTCCAGCGCGATGGTGATCTCGACCTCGTTGCCGATCAGGGTGTTGGCCCCGACCACCGAGTTCCACTCCATGCCGTAATCGCGCCGGTCGATGGTGGTGGTGGCGTCGAACGCGATCCGCTCATGGCCGTCGGGGTCCTTGGCCACGCCCCGGAACTGGCCGGTGAAGCGCGCCGGGTGCGAGCGGCCCTTGATCTTCAGGATGCCGACCACCTCCGCGGTGGTGTCGCTCATGGAGAGGCCGGTGCCCCGGAAGGTCAGCTCGGGGTAGCTGTCCACCGCGAAGAACCGCGCGCTCCGGAGGTCCGCGTCCCGGACGGTGTTGCCGGTGGTGAGGCTGGCGGTCTGGACGGTGACGTCCACCTTGCCGCTTCGCAGTCCCCGGCTGTCGGTCGTGATGACCGCATACCAGTTGGTGAAGCCGCCCCGAACCCGGCCCACCAGGTGCCGGACCCTGAAGTCGATCTGTGAGTGGACGATGTCCACCACCCACCGGCCCGGCCTGGACGGGGTGGCTTCCTGGGCGGCCAGGCCGCCGGTCATGCCGGCCAGGAGCAGGCCGGCAGCTGCGATTGTCCGCATGCGCATGGGACACTCCACACAAGGGTCTTGGGCGAAGCTAGCCCGGCCGGGTGAAGGCCCCGTGAGAATTGCCGGAAACGGGGCATGGAGGAGGCTGCCCGCGTGCCCTAGATTCTCACCCCGGTCGTCCCTCCCCCAGCCGCCGAGCCAGAAATGCGCTACCGTCGCATGCCGATCGAGGTCGAGTCTCCCGAGGAGATCGGCTACGGCACCATCCGCTGCAATCTTGCCGAGAGCTCCATCCGTGACCGGGTGCTGGGCGACCTCGACCTCGGCGCCGGGCTCGCCGGCTGCGTGCTGCAATACGGCGACCATCGTGGGCACCGCGAGCTCCGGGAACGCCTCGCGGAGGAGGCCGGCACAGAGCCGGGTGGCGTGCTGCTCACCCCGGGTGCGGCCGGGGCATTGTTCTTCGTCCACACGACCCTCCTCTCCCCGGGCGATCACCTGGTTGTCCTCCGGCCCAACTACGCCACCAACCTCGAAACCCCGCGGGCCATCGGCTGCGAGGTGAGCCACCTCGAGCTCACCTTCGAGGCCGGCTACCGCTACGGCGCCGCTGATGTGGCCCGGCTGTGGCGGCCGGCCACCAGGCTGGTGAGCCTCACGACGCCGCACAATCCCACCGGGACGGTGCTGGCCCAGGCCGAACTGGCCCGCATCGCCGAGCTGTGCCGGGCCCGCGGGGCCCGCCTGCTGGTGGACGAGACCTACCGCGACCTGACGCCGGGCGGGGCGCCCCCGATGGCCACCCGCCTCGGCGATCACGTCATCAGCGTCGCCTCGCTCTCCAAGGCGTACGGGCTGCCCGGGCTCCGGCTGGGCTGGCTGGCCACCAGGGATGCCGGTCTGGCGGAGTCCCTGCTCGCCGCCAAGGAGCAGGTCGTGATCGCCGGGCCGGTGCTGGACGAGGAAATCGCCTGGCAGGTGTACCGCCGGCGGCGGCAGCTGCTGCCCGGGATCCTGGCCGACGTGGCCGGGCGCCTGGCCACACTGCGCCGCTGGATGGACGGCCAGAGCGTGCTGGAATGGGTGGAGCCGGAGGGCGGTGTGGTGGCGTTCCCGCGGATCCGGGCCGGGGCCGGCATCGACGTGGAGGAGTTCTACCGGCTCCTCAATCAGGAGTACGCCACCTGGGTCGGGCCGGGCCACTGGTTCGAGCAGGATCGCCGATCGATGCGGATCGGTTTCGGGTGGCCGACCCATGCCGAACTGGAGGAAGGCCTGGACAATCTCGGGCTTGCCCTCGCCGGTGCCCGCCGGGGCTGAGCGCCCCGGCCCGCTCCCCGGCCCTCCACCCCGCGCCCCGCCCCGGCTCGCGGGCACTCGGTCCCCACCGAATCCTTTCTCCCCTACGGTCGTAGTACTTCCCGAAGCTCCCAACCCAATCGCGGTTGCCGGTATCCAAGCCAGGACTGGACATCGTTCGGTCCCCCAGTGTCCCATCCTTTGTACCCGGAGGCTCGATTGCGGCGATCCCTCAGGACCAGCTCTTCTGCCGTCCAGATTCCGGCATGGCGCCAGCCGGCGGTCCGGACCTCGAGGCTCCTGACATCGCTGCTGGCCGTCGCCAGCCTGCTCCTGCTCGCGTCCCGACCCACCTGGGCCCAGAGCCAGACCGCGGACGTCGCCCCGGCACCCGCCGCCGCCAAGGAGTTTTTCGCATCCAGGATCACGGGGCGGGGGGGCATTGATGTGGACGGCCACCTCGACGAGCCGGCCTGGGCGGGGGCGGCGTGGCGCCGCGATTTCCTGCAGAAGGAGCCGGTGGAGGGTGGAGAGCCGACCGGCCGGACCGAGGTGGCATTCCTCTACGACGATCAGGCCCTCTACGTGGGGGCACGGATGTACAGCGCGGATCCCGGCCGGATTCCCACGGCGGTCACCCGGCGGGATCAATTCAGCAACGCCGAGCACCTGGTCATCGCGCTGGACACCTACCTCGACCGCCGCACCGCCTACAGCTTCATCATCTCCTCGGGTGGGGTCCGGGGTGACTACTACCACCCCTCCGACTCCGAGGGGTCGCGGGACTACACCTGGGACCCGGTGTGGCAGGCCCGGGTCACGGTGGACTCGCTCGGCTGGACGGCCGAGGCCCGGATTCCCTTCTCACAGCTCCGCTTCACCGCGGCGGGGACCCAGACCTGGGGTGTGCAGATCAACCGGTGGATGCCGCATGCCGACGAGGACGTCTACTGGATCGTGATTCCCCACAGCGAGACCGGGTGGTCATCGCGGTTTGGCACCTTGAAGGGGATCGAGGGCGTGCGCCCAACCAGGCGCCTGGAGCTTCAGCCGTACGTGGCTGGCAACGCCACCTTCGAGGACGCGCCTTCGGGGGATCCGTTCAACGATGGCAGTGACATCGAAGCGCGCGCCGGGGCCGACTTGAAAATGGGGCTGGGCCCGAACCTGACCCTGGACGCCACGGTGAATCCCGACTTCGGCCAGGTGGAGGCTGATCCCGCCGAGGTCAACCTGTCCGCCTTCGAGACCTTCTTCAACGAGCGGCGGCCGTTCTTCACCGAGGGCGCCCAGTTGCTCCGCGGCGGCGGCTCGAACTTCTTCTACTCCCGCCGGATCGGCCAGTCTCCGCGGGGCCCGGCCAGCGGCGATTATGTGGACCGGCCGCGGAACGCCACCATTCTCGGGGCGGCCAAGGTCAGCGGCCGGCTCCGCAGCGGCACCTCCATCGGGTTTCTGACCGCCTTCACCGGCCAGGAGAAGGCCCGCACCTACGACGTGGCCAGTGGCCGGTTTGCCGAGACCCCGATTGAGCCGTTCACAGCTTATGGGGTCGCTCGGGTCCAGCAGGAATTCGGTGCCGATGCTTCGGTCGCGGGGGTGTCGCTCACCATGGTGCAGCGGGACCTGGGCGATTCCACCCTCCGGTCGCTGCTCCCCAGCACCGCCGTGACCGGCGGGGCCGACGTGAATCTCCGGTTCAGGGGCGGCGCCTACGAGGTCCGCGGGTCGGTGGGATTCAGCCACCTCCGCGGTGACGAGGCCGCCATGCTGCGGGTGCAGCAGCATCCGGCGCACTTCTTCCAGCGGCCGGATGCCACCGAGTTCCGTCTCGATTCGACCCGGTCGTCCTTCACCGGGACTGCCGGTTCGATCAGCGCGTCCAAGAATTCGGGCAAGCACTGGCTGTGGAGCGCGGGCGCCAGCTTCGAGTCGCCCAACTTCGAGCTCAACGACATCGGGCGGCTGGGCAGCGCCAACGACATTGACACCTACGCCCAGCTGCGCTGGCGGGAGACCGCGCCCGGGCGGCTGTTCCATCGGCGCAGCTCGAACCTGTACGTGGGCCGGGGGTGGAACTTTGGAGGGGTCCACACCTACACCAGCGCCTCCCTGGGCAACAGCTTCACGTTCAAGAACTTCTGGAACCTCTTCCTGGGCGGTTTCGTGGAGGCCCGGGCCCAGAGCGACGACCTCACCCGTGGCGGGCCCCTGATGGGCCGGCCCGGTGGCTGGGGCGGGGACATCGAGCTTAACGGCAACGAGGGGAAGCCGGTGAACTGGTACGCCTCCCTCGGCTATTTCAACGACGAGGCCGGCGGCTGGAACCGGGGGCTGGACCTTCACCTCTCCGCCCGGCCCGCGCCCGCCTGGCGGGTGACGTTCGGGCCGAGCTGGGACCGGCGGGTGAGCAGTCGCCAGTACGTCACCACCCTGTCCGGTGGCGGGCCGGCCACCTACGGCGCCCGGTACGTGTTTGCATTCGTGGACCGGAACACCCTGTCGGCGAGCGTCCGGGTCAACTACGCCTTCAATCCGGACCTCAGCCTCGAGCTCTGGGGTGAGCCCTTCGTCGCCAGCGGGCGATATTCGCGGTTCGGGGAACTCCCGGCGGCGAGGAGCTTCTCGCTCCGGCAGTACGGCACCGACGGCACCACCATCACCCGGCTGCCGGACGGCTCCCGCGACGTGACCGACGGGGCCCAAACATTCAACCTCGCCAACCCGGACTTCAACGTCCTGTCCTTCCGCAGCAACCTGGTACTCCGCTGGGAGTGGCGCCCGGGGAGCACCCTCTTCGTGGTCTGGCAGCAGGACCGCTTCGGCGATGCCGAGGGCCGGACTGCCCGGGTGGGGTCGCTGTTCGACTCCTTCAGCGCCAAGGGGGCCCAGTTCCTGGCCGTGAAGATGACCTACTGGTTTGCGGCGCGGTAAGACAGGAGGCCCGGCCGCGGGGCTGCCCCGGTCAGCGGCCGCCTCTGCCCCCCATGGGCCGGTCTCGGTGGCCAGCCGGGGTCTGAAGGCCCGGCTGGTGCGCGCTTCCGGTTCGGAGTAGCTTGGCGGGGCAGAGTCCGCACCGGAATCCTCTACCAAGGTTGCCGCCAATGCCCGACCAGCCAGGCGAACTGACCCCCATCAAGCCCGCCCGCATCGCGCAGGAGATCAGCAAGCTCAGCGCCCAGCGGCGCAGCGGCGAGGTCAAGCCCACCGATTACGACCAGCGCTTTGCCCGCATGATCCAGGAGCTGCGGGGCCGGCACATTGACGGCGACCGGGAGGACGTCATCGCCGCCCTCAAGCCGCTGCTCGACGCCGGCGAGATCACCGAGAAGGAGCACTTCCGGCTCCTGGCCCAGCTCGGCATGAAGTGATGACGCTGCTGCCACCGCTGGCGCCGCTGGACATGACGGTGCGGGCCGGGGACGGCCTGATCCTCAGGGGTGTGCTGGCCTATCCCGAATTCCCGGTGGGGACCCGCTACCCGCTGGCGGTCCTGGCCCACCAGTATCCCGCCACGGCCGACAGCTTCTCGCCCCTGATGGACGACCTCCTGGAAATGGGTGTCGCGGTGCTGGTCTTCGACCAGCGGGGGCACGGAGCGTCCACCAGCGGGCCCGAAGGGCCGGTGGTGATTGACACCCCGGTGGGCTTCACCGGAGAGGCCTTCGGCGCCGCCTTCATGGCCAGCGCCTCCCGCGTGGGCTTCGGGCGGATTGACGATGACATCCTGCGGGTGGCCAGCTGGGGCGCCGCCCAGAACCACATTGACACCGCTCGGATCCTGCTGGCGGGCGCCAGCGTGGGCGGGAGCGGTGTCCTGCTGGCGGCGCCGTCCATCGCGGGGCTGGCGGGGATCGTGACGTTCGGCGCCGCCGGCGCCCCGGTCTTTCCCGACGGTCCCGCCCGGATCCGCGCCGCGCTCGAGCAGGGACGGGCGCCGGCCCTGCTGACTTCCTCCGAGCAGGACGCCTTCAACGGCGCCGGCAATGTGCGTGAGTGGAGCGAGGGCCTAGCCCATGTCCAGACCCGGCTCGTCTCCGGCGCCGCCCACGCCATGGCCATCTATTACGAGGTGCGGGACACCGTCCTCCCGTTCGCCCGGAAGAGCCTAGCCCTGTAGCTGTCCCTTTGCCCCCGCTTCGCCCGGTCCAGCACCACCCGCCTATATTACCCGTCATGCTCAAGCGTCCCCGGCGAGCCGCCGTGACCGTGCGAGTGGGCGACGTCCCCGTGGGCGGCGCCCACCCGGTCGTGGTGCAGTCCATGACCAACACCGACACCGCGGATGTCGCCGGGACGATCCGGCAGGTGGCGGCGCTGGCCCGGGCCGGCAGCCAGCTGGTGCGGGTCACCGTGAACAACGATGCCGCGGCCGCCGCCGTCCCGGCCATCGTGGCCGGCCTGGCGGAGCAGGGGATCACCGTCCCCGTCATCGGTGACTTCCACTACAACGGGCACCAGCTGCTCACCCGGTATCCCGAGTGCGCCGCCGCGCTGGCCAAGTACCGCATCAACCCCGGCAACGTGGGCGGCAAGCGCGCCGACGAGAACTTCCGGGCCATCATCGAGGTGGCGCTCCGCCACGACAAGCCCGTCCGGATCGGGGTCAACTGGGGTTCGCTCGACCAGATCCTCCTCACCGAGCTCATGGACGCCAACGCGCGGGCCCCTGAGCCCCGGGACGCGCGGGACGTGATGATGGAGGCGATGCTGGAAAGCGCCCTTCGGTCGGCCCGGCATGCCGAGTCCATCGGCCTGCCGCACGACCGCATCATCCTGAGCGCCAAGGTCTCGGGAGTGCAGGACCTGGTGGACGTCTACCGGATGCTCGCCGCCCGGTGCGACTACCCGCTTCACCTGGGGCTGACCGAGGCCGGGATGGGGATGAAGGGCATGGTGGCCAGCGCCGCCGGCCTGGCCATCCTGCTGCAGGAGGGGATCGGGGACACCATTCGGGTCTCCCT
>CAZCVG010000038.1:0-20611 GCA_964501735.1 uncultured Gemmatimonadaceae bacterium
CCAGGCGCCAGCGGATGGCAGGTGGGGTGAGGAGGGTGGTGACCACGACCATCACCACCGCCGCGGCGAAGGTTTCCCGGGTGACGATTCGCTCGCCGGCCACAGAGAGCGCCAGTCCCATGCTGGCGAAGATCAGGCCGACCTCCCCCCGCGGGATCATGCCCAGTCCCACCATGATCCGGTCCACCCCGCGGGTGACGACCCCGAACCCGGCGAACTGCTTGCCGATCACGGCGGCGACGGTGAGGGCGATGGCCAGCCCGGCCACCCCGGGCTGGGTGAAGGCCCGCAGGTCGGTGCGCATCCCCATCACCACGAAGAACACCGGGACGAGGAACGCCGAGATGGGATGGATCAGCTCTTCCAGGGAGTGCTCGCCCCGGTCGGTGAAGTCGCGATAGTGCACCGACTCGAGGATCAGGCCCGCGCTGAAGGCCCCCACGATCGGCGCCAGCCCGACCGCGCCGGCCAGCCACGAGAGCAGGAAGCAGAACGACAGCCCGACGGCCAGCAGCACCCCCTTGGCCCGCAGCCGGGACGCCACGTTGAACAGCCGGGGGGCCACCGCCACGCCCAGGGCCAGCGAGCCCACCAGGAAGCCGAGCGCCTTGCCCATGGTACCGGCGATGTCCACCATCGAGAGCTCGCCGCCCAGGTTGGCCGCCGCGATGACGCTGGTCACGATCGCCAGGATCACCAGCCCCAGCACGTCGTCTATCACCGCGGCGCCGAGGATGATGCGGGCCTCTCCGGTCTGGGCCATCTCGAGATCCTTGAACACCCGGGCGGTGATTCCCACGCTGGTGGCGGTAAGCATGGCGCCGAGGAAGGCGTGGACGTAGACGCTCGCCTCGGGGAGCAGCCAGGCGCCCACGCCCCAGCCGAGGGCGAACGGGAACGCCACCCCGATCATGGCCACCAGGAGCGAGGACCAGCCCACCTTGAGCATGGCCCCGACGGTGGACTCGAGGCCCACCTCGAACAGCAGCAGGATCACGCCGAGCCGGGACAGCATGTCTATGCTGGCGTCCTCCTTGATGACTTCCATTCCGTCGTAGCCCAGCAGGACCAGGTTGCCGAGCACGATGCCGACGATCAGTTCGCCGAGCACGGCGGGCTGCCCCGCCCGGCTGGCGAGGTCCCCACCCACCTTGGCGGCGAGCAGGATGACGGCCAGGAACAGCACCACGGCGGCGACGGGATCATGGTGGGCCGCGCCGGCGGCCTCCTCGGCGGCGCCCAGGGTGGCGAGGATCACGCGGATTCGGCGGGGGTGGAGGTGAGGAGACCGCGGAGGAAGCGCCGGCAGGCGGCCACGCTGGGCAGGCGCACCCGGGCAATGCTGGGCTTGGGACCGACGTGCACCGACAGGCCGTCTTCCGGCAGGGCGGCGAACATGTCCTCGTCGGTGGTGTCGTCGCCGACGGCCATGACCACGGTGCCGGGCGAGACTGTCTCCAGCAGGCGGGTCACGATCACGCCCTTGTGCACGCCGGCCGGCCGGATCTCGATGACCTTCTCGCCCCGGAGCACATCCACCAGGTCGGCGGGAAACCGCCGCCGGGCCTCGCTCACCAGCGCATCGGCGTTGCGGGCGGAGGCGTCGGCGGGCCCGAGCCGGAAGTGCCAGGCCAGGCCGCCCGACTTCCGCTCGATGCGGGCGCCGGGGGTGAGTTCGGTGAAGTGCCGGAGCAGGGCCAGCACCTCGTCATAGGGGACCGGCCGGACCTCGGCGCCGCGTTCCCAGGTCGCGGCCCGGGGGGCGCGGGACCAGAGCCCGTGCTCGGCGTGGAGCCCCACCGGCAGGTGGCCCAGCCAGGCCTCGAGCGCGGTGCGCTGCCGCCCGCTCACCAGGTGGACCTGGATGCGGGGGGACCCGGCCAGGGCCTGGAGCAGGCCGAGCAGCTCCTCGTCAGGCACCGCCAGCTCGGGGGTGGGCGCGTAGGGCACCAGGGTCCCGTCGTAGTCCAGCAGGAGCAGGAGGGACATCGCCTCCCGGAGCCGGGCCTGGATGGCGCCCACCTCGACCGGCCCGGGGCCGCTCTCGGCGGCGGCCGCCTGCGAGGCCACCGAGGCATGCAGGGCCGCCAGGAAGGACTCGGCCCAGCGGTCAATCCCGCCGGCGTGGACCCGCTCGCGCAGCGCCCGCATCCGGGTGCGGCGCTCGTGTCGCGGCATGGTGAGGGCGCGGTAGTACGCCTCCGCCGAGTCCTCGATGTCATACGGGTTCACCAGCACCGCCTCGGCCAGCTCGGCGGCCGCCCCGGCGAACTCGCTCAGCACCAGCACCCCGTCCCCATCCACCCGGCTGGCCACGAACTCCTTGGCCACGAGGTTCATCCCGTCCCGGACGGGTGTGACCAGCATGACGTCGGCGTGGCGGAAGAGGTGCACCAGTTCCGACTGGCTGAAGCCGCGATAGAGATACTGCACCGGGGTCCACCCCGGGTTGCCGAAGGTGCCGTTGATCCGTCCCACCATGGCGTCCACGTGGCGCCGGAACTTCTGGTAGGCCCGCACGCCGGTGCGCGACGGCACCGCCACCTGCACCAGGGTGACCTGCCCGCGCAGGTCGGGGTGCCGCCGGAGCAGCTGCTCGTAGGCCAGCAGGCGGCGCGGGATGCCCTTGGTGTAGTCGAGCCGGTCGATGCCGACGAGGGTCTTGCCCGGCCCGCCGGGACCCGAGGGCGCGCGCTCGACCCCGAAGGGGCTTTCGGCCACCGGCCGCTCGAACCGCGCCACGTCAATGCCCATGGGGAAGACCCCGACCCGCGGAGTGCGGGCCTGGTACTCGAGCTGCCCGTCCTCGAGCGCGCCGACCCCGAGCAGGCGGCCCGCCGAGGTGGTGAAGTGCTCGGCGTAGGAGGCGGTGTGGAATCCGATCAGATCGGCGCCGAGCAGGCCCTCCAGCAGCAGGTGCCGGGAGGGCAGGATGCGGAACACCTCGAAGGACGGAAACGGGATGTGCAGGAAGAACCCGATGCGGACCTCGGGCTGGAGCTGGCGGAGGTGGTGCGGCACCCGCATCAGCTGGTAGTCCTGGATCCAGACGTCATCCCCGGGCCGGGCGTGGGCCGCGACCACCTCCGCGAAGCGGCGGTTGACGCCCTCGTACTCCTCCCAGGCCCGGGACCGGAGCGGCACCTGCTGGATGAGATAATGGAACAGCGGCCAGATGACGCCGTTGGAGTACTTCTGGTAGAACCCCCGGACCTCGGCGCGGCTGAGGTGCACGGGGATGCAGCGCAGCTCCTGCAGCCGCCGCTCCAGCTCGGCCACCTCTTCCGCGGCCAGCTCGCCGGTCTGGCCCGGCCAGCCAATCCAGGCGCCGCCCCGGGATTCCTGCAGCCCGCGCAGGCCGGTGGCCACCCCGCCCACGCTCTCGGCGAGGGTGATGCCCTCGGCCGACCGGCGGATGGTCACCGGGAGGCGGTTGGACACCACGATCAGCGCCATCGCGCGGCTCCCGGCAGGCGGGATGGCGGGCGTAGCGCACTTCGCCCCGGGGGCGTATGATCCGTGGCACTCGTCCACGGCAGACGCCCCTTGGGGGTGGCCAGCCGGTCGTGGCATGACATCATCATCAAATCCGCGCTCCAATGCCCAGAGACCTGTCGTACGTGGTCCTGCTGTTCGTGCTGTTCGTCGTGCCGCGGTTCCTCCAGCGCTACCGGCTCCCCGGGGCCGTCACCAGCCTGGGCCTCGGGATCGCGGCCACGGCGCTGGGCCTGTTCCAGCACGACGAGACCATCGCCCTGCTGGCCACCTTCGGCATCGTGGCGCTGTTCCTGTTTGCCGGGCTGGACGTGGACATCGAGGAACTCCGGCCCGACGCCCGGGTCCTGGCCCAGCACCTCGCGATCTGGACCATCACCCTGGCGCTGCTCACGGTGGCCGGGGTGTACGTGTTTTCGCTGGCGCCGCGCGAGGCCTCGCTGGTGGCGCTGGCCCTGCTCACCCCGTCCACGGGGTTCATCCTCGATTCCCTCGAGCTGTTCGGGCTGTCGGCCGCGGAGAAACGCTGGACGAAGTCTAAGGCCATCGCCTCCGAACTGCTCGCGCTGCTGGTGATGTTCTTCGCCCTGCAGTCCACCTCGGCCCAGCAGCTGGGGCTCAGCCTCCTGGCGCTGATCGGGCTCATCGTGGTGCTGCCGCCGCTCTTCCGCTGGTTCGCCGCCCGGATCTCGCCGTACGCGCCGCGGTCGGAGTTTGCCTTCCTGCTGATGGTGGCCGTGGTCTGCGCCTCGGCCACCCGGCGGCTCGGGGTCTACTACCTGGTGGGCGCGTTCCTGGTGGGCATCGCCGCGCGCCAGTTCCGGCAGCGCCTCCCCGCCATGTCCTCCGAGCGGATGCTCGGCGCGGTCGAGGCGTTCGCCTCGTTCTTCGTGCCGTTCTACTTCTTCAAGGCCGGCCAGGGGGTGAGCCACGGCGAGCTCGACCTCGAGGCGCTGATCACCGGGGTGGCCCTCCTCGTGCTCTGCGTGAGCCTCCGCCTCGGCGAGGTTGCCCTCCACCGCTGGCTGGCCCTGCGCGAGCGGCCGAAGGAGAGCCTGCGGATCGGGGTGGCCCTGCTGCCCACGCTGGTGTTCACCCTGGTGATCGTGGACATCCTGCGCGAGCGGCCGGGGGTGCCCCCGGCCCTGCTCGGAGCCCTGGTGCTCTACACGACGCTCATCACCCTGCTGCCCGGCCTGACCCTCCGGGTCCCCGCGGTGGAGTACGCGGTGCCTCACCTCGATCCGCTGGCCACCGCCCCGGTGGACCTGCCGCCGCCCGAAGCCTCCGAGCCGGGAGCGCCGGCCAATATCCGCCCGTAGAGCGCCAGCACGTCGCTCCGGCTGAGCAGGCCCTCGAGGCGCCCGGTGGCCCGGTCCACCACCGGGAGCGCCGCCGCCCCGCGGGCCCCCAGCCGGCGCATCGCCTCCAGCAGCGAATCGCCGGGAGCCAGGGTCTCGGTGTTCTGGGCCACCGCCCGCGCCGGCAACTCATGGAGGCGGACCCGCTCGTCCCGGGCAATCCGGGCCAGGTCGGCGATGCTCAGGACGCCCAGCAGCCCGCCGCCCCCGTCCACCACCGGGAAGACGTCCTGGGTTCCCCCGCCCAGGTGGGTGAGAAACTGGCTCGCGGTGACGTCGTCCGTGATGACGGTCGGCGCGCGGTCGAAGGCGTCGGCCACCCGGAGCCCGGCCAGGACCTCACGGTCGGCGCCCTGCTCGATGTGCTCCCCCCGGCGGCGCAGCCAGCCGCTGTAGAGCGAGTCGCGCTCCAGCCGCCGGGCCACCACGTGGCTCACCACCACCGACAGCATCAGCGGCACCATGATGCTTGAGTTGTCGGTCATCTCCCAGACCATCAGGATGCCGGTCATCGGCGCGTGGAGCGCCCCCGCGATGACCGATCCCATCCCCACCAGCGCATACGGCTCGGCGCTCAGGTGGAGCCCCGGGAAGAGCACCAGCAGGACGCCGCCGAAGGCGCTGCCCGCCGCCGCCCCGACATAGAGCGACGGAGTGAACAGGCCCCCCGAGCCACCGGTGGTCAGGGTCACCGCCGTCGCCAGAATCTTTCCCAGCGCCAGCAGGGCCAGGAGGTACCAGGCCAGGTGGCCGAAGCGGTCGAGCGGAATGGCGACGTGGCCCGAGCCCACCAGCAGCCCGGCGGAGAGGAAGGCCAGCCCCCCGACAAACATCCCGCCGCCCAGCGCCAGCCACGTGGGTGGCGCCGCCCGCCGGCGGGCCCATCCCTCGATGCCGAAATAGCTCCGCACGAACAGCACCGACAGGAGCCCGGCCAGCAACCCCAGCAGGGGGTAGAACACCACCACCTCGCGGGTGAGGATGTAGCCCTGGTCGAGGGCCATCGGGAACACCGGGTGGTTGCCGAACACCGAGCGGGACACCACCGCCGCCACCACGCTGCTCACCACCACCGGCGCGAAGGCCCCGATGCTGAACGACCCGAGGATCTCCTCCAGCGCGAAGAAGGCGCCCGCCAGGGGGGCGTTGAAGGCGGCCGAGATGCCCGCCGCCGCCCCCGCCCCGACCAGGATCCCGGTGCGGCTCCCCGAGAACCGGAATGCCCGGCCCAGCCGGGAGGCGATGAACGCCCCGAACACCGCCACCGGGCCTTCGCTGCCGGCCGAGCCACCGCTGCCGATGGTGATGGCGCTGGCCGCCGTGCGGGCCAGCGCAGGCCGGGTGGGGATGTGGCCTTCCCGGCGGACCACCGCCAGCTGGACGTCGGGGACGTTCATCCCCTCGTGCCCGCCGGCCAGCCGGCGCATGACCCAGAAGGCCGCGACCGCCCCCGCGCCGGTCAGGATGGGGCGGTAGGCCAGCCGGCCCAGGTCCGGCAGGACCGATTCAGGCCAGTCGAAGAAGGCCTGGTGCGCCAGGTCGATGAGCTTGTAGAACCCGATGACGCCGAGGGCACCGGCCAGGCCGATGACCACGGCGAAGCCGAGCAGGATGCTGTTCTCGCTGAGCTCCAGCCCGCTGAACCAGTCCACCGCGTCGTCCCAGGCGCCCTGGGCCGCGTTGACCGGCCCGTAGGTGGTACGCCGTGCGTGGACCGCCAGGCGGCGGAGCCGCCGGCGCGTCAGGCGCCAGCTGGGCAGCGAGCGGGGGGGCATGGGCGGAACCGGTCCGGCGGGTGTGAGGTTGACGGGCGGCGGCGGGACACTAGTTTGATATCAATATACCAACCTCCTTCCCCGGCGCCACCTGCCATGCCTGCCACGCCCCGCCGCCCCCGGCGCGCACCCGCCCGCCCCCTGCCGGATGAAGCCACCGACATCGTCAACGGGCTCCGGCGGATCGTCCGGGCCATCGAGCTGTACTCCCAGGAGATCTACAAGTCCTTCGGGCTCACCGGCCCCCAGCTGTGGGTGCTCAAGACGCTGAGCCGGCGCGGCCCCCTGGCCACGACCGACCTGGCCCGGGCGCTGGCGGTCCAGCCAAGCACCCTGTCGGTGCTGGTGGACCGGCTGGCCCGGCGGGGGCTGGTCCGCCGGCAGCGGCCCCGGGAGGACCGGCGCTTCGTGGAGCTGGCGCTCACGCCCGAGGGCACGGCCCTGGCCGCGCGCGCGCCCGAGCCGGCCCAGGGCCGGCTGCTGCACGGGCTGCGAGACCTCCCTCCCCGCGAGCTCAAGACCCTGCGCGCCTCGGTGGACCGCCTGGTGGAAATGATGGAAGCGAGCGACGTGGAAGCCCGCTTCTTCTTCTCCGACGACTAGGCCGCCCCTCAGGCGGCGCGGGATCGTGGCTCGCCGCCTCCCTCCGAGCGCACGTACACCGTGCGGGTGGGGTAGGCAAACTCGATCCCCTCCTGCTCGAACCGGCGGAAGATCTCGAGGTTCACCAGCTGCTGGGTGTCCATGTAGCGGTTGTAGTCGGGGTTGAGGACGAAATAGACGATCTCGAACGTCATGGCGGAGTCGTCATAGCTCCGGAAGTGAGCCCGGTCGAAACGCACACCGGGCTGGGCGCTCACCACCTCGCGCAGCAGGCCGGGAATGGCGGCCAGCTTCTCCGAGGAGGTCTGGTAGGTCACCCCGATGGTGAACAGGATCCGGCGCTCGGACATCCGCTTGAAGTTCCGGATGCGGCTGCCGAGAAGGTCGGAGTTGGCGAAGACCAGCTGTTCACCGGTGAGGCTGCGGAGCCGGGTGGTCTTGATGCCCACGTGCTCGACCGTGCCCAGCAGGTCCCCCACCACGATGAAGTCGCCCACCACGAACGGCTTGTCGAGGACAATCGAGAGCGAGGCGAACAGGTCCCCCAGCACGCTCTGGGCGGCCAGGGCGATGGCCACGCCGCCGATGCCGAGGCCCGCCACGAGGGCGCTGATGTTGACGCCGAGGTTGTCGAGGGCGAGCAGCACGAGCACCACCCACATGACGCCCCGGGCCAGGATGGTGAGACCGTTGAGGGTGGTGGCGGAGGAGGGATCGGCCTGGCGGAGCTGGGCCACGCGGGCCTCCAGCACGTGGGCGATCAGCACGTTGCCCCAGATGGCCAGCTGGACGCCGACCACGAACACCGTCACGATCCGGGCCGCAGAGCGGACGCCCTCGGCGGCGTCCAGCATGGCCAGGGCCGGCCACAGCGCCACCACCGCCAGGGTGAAGGTCTTGGTGCGCCGGGCCAGCAGCACGAAGAGGTCATCCACCCGGTTCTCGGTGCGGGCGGCCAGGGCGCCGAGCCGGCGGGTCAGCAACTCGCGGGTGACCCAGAGCGCGCCCAGGGTGGCGGCGGCAATCCCCAGAGCCTGGAGCCAGAGGGACAGGGGGTTGCCGAGGAACACGAGGTCGGAAAATGGCATGGGGATGGAGCCTCCTCTCCGGGATCGGGATAGGGAACGGCGGGGGCCCGTCCGCAGACGGACCCCCGCCGGATGAACCGTGCGCGGGACGGGTTACCGGCTGGCCATCGGCCGGACCAGCGACTCGAACCCGGCGAGCGGGATGTACTCCGCCCGGCGGTTCATCGCCCAGGCGCTCTCATCGTGCCCCACGACCAGGGGGCGCTCCTCACCATAGGAGACCACCTCGATCCGGGCCGGCGCGATCCCCTTGCTCACCAGATAGGCACGGGCCGCGGCCGCCCGGCGGTTGCCGAGGGCCAGGTTGTACTCGTCGGAGCCGCGCTCATCGGCGTGGCCGGCGATCCGGATGGTGAGCCCGGTGTTGGCCCGGAGGATCGCCAGCTTGCGGTCCAGGTTCGGCCGGTCCTGGGGCCGGATGTCGGAGCGGTCGAAGTCGAAGAACGTGCGCTGGGTCAGGGTGTCCCGCAGGGCCATCCGCATCCGCTCGAGGCGGGCGGCTTCCTCACGGGCCAGCTGGTCGGCCCGGGCCCGCTCGGCCCTGGCAATCGAGTCGGCGCGCGCCATCTCGGCCCGGCGCGCAGCGGCCTCGGCCGCGGCGATGGAGTCAGCCCGGGCCCGGGCGGCGTAATCCTCCACCGGCGCCGGCGCCTCCACCACGGGCGTGTTTCCGCCGCAGCCGACGGCCGCGACCAGTCCCAGTACGACGGCAAGATTCCGAATACGCATGCAGCCTCCCCTTGTAGGTGAACACCGGGGGAATCCACGCGCAGCCGATCCGGAGACGACGGGCACCAGTGGCCCGTCCGAGCCCCTGGGGCAGCCAGCCTTGCGCCGCACCCCGGTTATGTTTTGTGATGAATATTGATATGAAAGTAATTATGAATAGCGGACTTGTCAACCCCGGCCGACGCCGCCCTCGAAGGGCCGGAACCGGGGATCGCCGGCGTGGTAGTCCTCCGGCTTCGCCACGTCGGGGTTGAGCCACTCGATGACCGCCGCGAACCCGCGGCTTTCGGGATCATGGGACAGGTAACCGGGCGTCACCGCCAGGACCCGGAAGCCGCGGCGCAGCTGGAAGGTCAGGGTCGGATCGCTGAGCTGGCCACGGACCACGCCGGTGACGTACTCCTCGGGGCTGTACCGGTCGGCGAAGGCGTGGTAGCCCCGGAGCCGGGAGCCGGCCCGGATGCGGAGCAGGCCGAGGCGCCGGGCCAGCGCCTCCCGGGCGGCGTAGAACTGCTTGCCCACCCCCCGTCCCTGCCAGCCGGGATGCACCATGATTTCGGCGCCGTAGAGGGTGCGGCCGCGGGCCGGGTCGTGATTGGCGAAGGTGCCGGAGGAGGTGAGCTCCCGCCAGCTGGTGGTGAAGGCATAATCGTCCCAGAGCACGATCAGGCTGGCAGCGAACCCGATGATCTCCCCGTCCAGGCTGACGGCCACCATCTGGCCGTCGGGGAAGATCCGGTGGTGGGAGGCCAGCTGGGCCTCGGTCCAGGGCGGCGAGTCGGGATACACCGCCAGGCAGAGCGCGATGATCCCGGGGAAGTCCCGCGGCTCGGTGGTCCGGATGACGGCGGCGGGGGCGGTCACAGCAGCACCAGCTCGGGGCGGGCCACCACGGTGGACGTGCGGGCGCTGTCATGGAGCGGCAGCACCGTGCCGCTGGCCCGGGTCTCCACGATGGTCCGGAGGTTGAGCTCCCCGATGACCATCATCTCCTGGTTGGGGTTGCCCTCCGCCAGGATCCCGTCCCGGGAGAAGGCGAAGTCGCTGGGCGTGAGGATCGAGGCCTGCCCGTAGTTGAGCGACACCGCCGGCACCATCGGCAGCGACCCCACGGTGCAGGCGCAGACCACGTAGGTCTGGTTCTCGATGGCCCGGGCGTGGGCGCAGTAGCGCACCCGCCAGTAGCCCTGGCGGTCGTCGGTGCAGCTCGGCACGATCAGGACGTGGGCGCCTTCCCGGGCGGCCGCCCGGGCGATCTCGGGGAACTCCACGTCGTAGCAGATGGCGATGGCCATCCGGCCGAAGTCGGTCTCGAACACCCGCAGCTTGTCGCCCGGGGCGACGATCCAGTCCTCGGTCTCGAAGCGGGTCATGTGGAGCTTGCGCTGCACCCCCACCGCGCCCCGGGGCCCGAAGAACATGGACTCGTTGAAGACCGTGTCCGCGCCATCGGGCAGCACCGGAATGGTGCCGCCCACGATGTAGAGGCCGTGCTTGCGGGCGAGGCCGCTCATCAGCTCGGTGAATCGCGCCGACTGGTTGGCCAGGTCCCGGACCTGCTCGCGGATGGGCCGCCGGATGTTGCCCAGGGTCAGGAGCTGGACGGTGAAATACTCGGGAAACACCAGGAGGTGGCACTTGTAGTCGGCGGCGGTTTCGACCAGGGCATCCACCTGGTCGCGGAACTGGTCGAACGTCTTGACCGGCCGGATGTAGTACTGCAGGGTGCCGACCCGGATGCGATCCATGGGTTCTCCTTGAGGGTCATTCGCGCCGGGCGGGACCGCCGGGCGATCAAACGTAACACCGGCCCGGCGCGAATCCGGCGCGGGGTCACCGCGTTCCCCAACATCCGCGCCGGCCGGGGTGCGGTCAAGCGCCGGAACAAGCTGCTGGCCCGGCAGGGGTCGACAGCGCCGGCCCGATGTGCGACCTTGCGAAAGCGGGGCAGCGCGCTCCGCCGTTCACCCGGCCCGCGGGCGGACGACCAGCCGCAGTGCACGCCTGCCGGGGCCGCGCGCCCACACCGGCGCCCCGCCCGGCCCTCAGATCCCAGTGCGCCCCTGGCCGCCCCGCGCGCCGGCGATTCTCCCGCCTTGCAAGGAGGTCCGTATGCCAGCCGCATCCACCATGCTGCCCGAGAAGCAGCTGATCGCCACGGCCAAGGCCCCGATCCTGGCCTACAACCAGAAGGACTGGGACGCGGTCAAGGCCGCCATCACGCCCGATTTCGTGTACGACGAGGTGGCCACGCACCGAAAGGTGCTGGGACAGGAACCGGCCATCGCCCTGTGGCAGGGCTGGGCCACCGCCTTTCCCGACTCCAAGGCCACCATTGACGGCACCCACGTCGCCGGGGAGCGGGTGATCCTGGAACTCACCTGGCGGGGCACCCACCAGGGGGCCCTGCACACCACCAAGGGCCCGATCCCGCCCACCGGCAAGCGGATCGAGATGCGCTCCTGCGTCATCTGCGAGCTGGCCGGCGACAAGACCAGGGTCCAGCGGCAGTACTTCGACATGGGCACGATGCTGCAGCAGATCGGCCTGGGCGGCTGACGCCCGGCGCTGCGGCAGAGCTGTGCCCGGGGGGCCCCTCGATGGGGCCCCCCGGGTCGTTTCGGGGCCGCGGGCGGCCCGCTGGCGGGGACCGCGGGTCCCGTCCACATTCCGCCGCATGCCCCGACCGCTCTCCCGAAGAACGCTGCTGCAGCGTGCCGCGCTGGCCGGCGCCCTGCTGGGCCTCCCCGCCCCGCTGTCCGCCTGCGCCCGGGAACGGCCCGATGAGGGGGGCCCCGCCGACGATCCCGACCGGGAACGCTTCGCCCGGTGGTCCCGTCAGCTCCGCGCCGAGGGGCTTGCCAGCGGCGATGTGACGCCGGGGTGCCGTGCCGTCCGGGTCGGGGAGCTGGCAGCGGGGTCGCCCTACGTCGCGGGCATGCTGGACGCCTACCTCCTGGCCGGCGGCCCGCCACCGGCGGCCGAGCCGCTGGCGCTCTCGCTCACGAGGTTCGACTGTGTCACCCTGGTGGAAAGCTGCCTGGCCGTGGGCCGGGCCGCCGCGGCCAGCGGGGAGCCCTCCTGGCAGGCCTTCGCGACCGACGTCGAGCGGATGCGCTACCGCGGCGGCATCCGGGAGGGATACGGCTCCCGGCTTCACTACTTCAGCGAATGGATCCGTGACGGCGCGGCCCGCGGCCTGGTGAAGGACCTCGGCGCCGACCTCGGAGGCGTACGCGACGCCCGTCCGCTCCGGTTCATGACCTCGCACCGCGCCAGCTACCCCGCCATGGAGCGCGACGAAGTGTTCGCAGAAATCGCCGGGATGGAGCGAGGCCTCGATGGGCACCCCCGCTGGGTAGTGCCGGCGGCCCGTCTGGCCGCGGTGGAACCCCAGCTCGCCACCGGCGACGTGCTCGCCTTCGCCACCTCGATTGACGGGCTGGACGTGACCCACGCTGCGCTGGCCTACCGGGATGGCGCGGGCGTTCTTCGGGTGCTGCATGCGCCGCTCTCGGGTGGCGTGGTGGAGGTGACCGCGGCCACGCTGGCCGAGTACGTCGGCGCGATCCGGCGGTGCACCGGCGTGCTGGTGGCCCGGCCGCTGTAGGCGGGCGCGCGGTCACCGGAACCGGTTATTCTTTTGTCCGTCCGGCACCCGGCGGGGAGCGCATGACCGAGAACGACCTGGGATTCGGCCGCGTGGTCACGGAGCGGGCCCGCGGCCGGTTCCTCAACAGGGACGGCACGCCCAACAGCCGGAAGTACGGGCTGGGGGGGCGGGCGTGGTCCCGCCTCTATCTGCGGGCCCTGGCGGCGTCCTGGCCCCAGTTCCTGGTCTGGATGCTCGGCCTGACACTGCTGGCCGCCGGGGTGTTCGCCATCGGCTACCGCACGCTCGGCGCCGGCGCCCTGGCCGGCACCGAGGGGCTGGGACTCTCCGATCCGTTCTTCGTGGCCTTCACCTACAGCGTGGGTGTGCTGACGGGCGTGGGCACCGGCCCCATGGTGGCGGTCGGCTCCACCGCCCACTGGCTCACCATCCTCGAGTCCATCGGCGGACTGGTCGGCCTGGCGCTGGGCGGCGGCCTCACCCTGGCCCGGCTCTCCCGCCCCCGGCCCTGCATCCGCTTCTCCCGGCGGGCCGTGGTGGCGCCGTACCGTGGCGGGCGGGGCCTGATGTTCCGCCTGGTGAACGCCGAACTGAGCGAGGTGAGCGACGTCGGCGTACACGTCAGCCTGACCTGGTACGAGCAGGGACCGTCGGGGCGGGAGCGCAAGTTCCATGAGCTGGCGCTGGAGCGGGACCGGGTGGAGTTCTTCACCCTCCACTGGACGGTGGTGCACCCGATTGACGCCAGCAGCCCTCTGGCCGGGGTGACCCCGGAGGCCCTCCGTGACGGAAAGGCCGAGCTGCTGGTGATGGCCACGGGCCACGAGGAGACCTTCTCGACCCGGATCACCGCCCGGACGTCCTACATCGCCGAGGACGTGGCCTGGGACGCCCGCTTCGCGGACATGTTCGTGGATTCGCCTGACGGGATCATCACGGTGGACCTCGGCCGGCTGGACCGGCTGGAGCGCCTGCCCGAAGGAACGACCTCCCTCCCCTCCCCGTCCGAACCGGGCTGACCGGTCAGGAGACCCGGTCCCGGCCGGCGCCGAGCTGAAGCGCCTCGAAGTCGAGTTCCTGTTCCAGCTCCAGCAGCACCTCATCCGAAATCGCTCCCTCGTCCCGGAGCCGCACCAGGGCGCGGCGCCGGGCGGCCACCGTCGCGAGCCGCACCCGCCGGAGGATGGCGGCCCGGTGCACCGCCTCCTCCCCGGAGGCCGGCGCGTGGCCGTGCCGGAAGTCGGCCTCGACCCGCGCCAGCTCCTCCCGCGTCACCCAGGCCTCACCTGACAAGTCCTGCAGGTGCTCCAGGGCGGCCCGGTGCGCCTCGGCCATCGCGTGGGCGTGCTCCCGGGCCGGCAGCGGGTCGTGGGGGAGCGGGAGCCGCCGGTACAGCGGGATCATGGTCAGGCCTTGCAGGACCAGGGTCACGAGGATCACCACGACCGTCACCAGGACGATCTCGTCGCGAAACGGCGTCGGCGCGCCCGCCGGCGTGACCGCGGGCAGCGCCAGGGCGCCGGCGAGGGACACCATCCCCCGCATGCTGGTCCAGGATACGATGAAGACCGCCGGCCAGGGCGGCATGGGATCGCGCTGCCGGAGCTCGGCGCTCAGCCAGCGCGGCAGCGCGGTGGCCAGGGGCACCCAGGCCAGCCGGATGGCGATCACCAGGCCGGACACCAGCAGCCCGCTGACGCCGACCGTGAGCAGGGCGTCAGCGCTGGTGCGCTCGAGCAGGTCGCCGAACTCCGCGCCCAGCAGCAGGAAGACCAGCGAGTTGAGCCCGAAGAGGAACAGATCCCACACCGCCCTCGCCTGCACCCTGGAGGCCGGGGCCACCACCGTCGAGAAGTGCTGCCGCAGGTAGATCCCGCCCGCCACGCACGCCAGCACCGCCGAGACATGGAGCGATTCGGCGCCGATCCAGGCGAGGTACGGCCCCAGCAGGGTGAGGGCGGTCTCGGCCAGCGGGTCGTTGGTGCGGCTGGCCACCCGCACCAGCACCCACCCCACCAGCAGGCCCACCAGGACGCCCATCGCCGCGTCCACGAAGAAGCGGACCACCAGCTCCCCGGGGCTGAACACCCCGGTGAGCAGGGCGGCCGCCGCGCCGCGATACAGGATCAGGGCCGAGGCATCGTTGACCAGGCTCTCGCCCTCGAGGATGCTGATGACCCGGCGCGGGATGGGGAGCCGCTTGAGGATGGCCTCCGCCGCCACCGCGTCGGGCGGGGAGACGATGGCGCCCAGAACCACCGCCGCGGCCCAGGGGATGCCGGGGAAGAGGTAGCGGGCCACCATCGCCACGCCGGCGGTGGTGGCCAGCACCAGCCCGATGGCCAGCAGGCCGATGGGCCGGATGTTGGCCTTGAAGTCGCGGAACGAGGTGAAGAACGCCGCGGCCCAGAGGACCGGGGGCAGGAAGACGAAGAACACCAGGTCGGGGCTCATGCGGAGCGCCGCGGCCCCGGGGAGCAGGCCCACAGCCAGGCCGCCGATGACCTGGAGAATGGCCGTGGGGATGGGAAGGCGGCGGCCCAGCGCGGCGAGCAGGATCGCCGCGATGGCCACGCCGATTGCCAGCAGGATGGACTGAGCCTGGTTCATGCCCCGCGCGGGTTCATGGTCTTGTGCGGTAGATGATAATCGGGGCCGGTTCCGGGGGAATGAACGGCTACGCCGGGCCCTCCTGGCCAGGCCGGGATGGCTCGTGGTGGTGTTGCTCCCGGCGGAGCCGGCCCCGGGGGCGCGGCTAGATTACCTGCCGAGCCTCCGCCATGCTTTCGACCTCCTCCGGCACGGCACCATGACACCTCCCTACCTGCCCACCCGTCCCCTCGGCACCTCCGGCCTGGAGATCACCAGCGTCGGCTTCGGCGCATGGGCCATCGGCGGCGGCGACTGGGCCTACGGCTGGGGACCCCAGGACGACGCCACCTCGATCGCGGCCATGCGCCACGCCCTCGACCGGGGCATCAACTGGATTGACACCGCCGCGGTCTACGGCCTGGGGCACTCGGAGGTCGTGGTGGGCCGCCTGCTCCGCGAGCTCGGGCCGGCGCGGCGACCGCTGGTGTTCACCAAGTGCGGCATGGTGTGGGACGAGGCCAGCCGCATGACCGACCCGGTTCGGACCCTGGCGCCCGCCTCGATCCGCCGGGAGTGTGAGGCGTCCCTCCGCCGGCTGGGGGTGGAGCAGATTGACCTGTACCAGTTCCACTGGCCTGACCAGGGTGGCACTTCCATCGAGGACTCGTGGGCGGAGATGGGGCGGCTGGCGGACGAGGGAAAGGTCCGCGCCATCGGGGTCTCCAACTTCGATGTGGCCCTGCTCGAGCGGTGCGAGAAGGTCCGGCACGTGGATTCGCTGCAGCCGCCGTTTTCCCTGCTCCGGCGGGCCGCGGGAGAGGCGCTGCTCCCGTGGTGTGCCAGGCACCGGACCGGCGTCATCGTCTACAGCCCGATGCAATCGGGGATCCTCACCGACAGCTTCGGGGCCGAGCGGGTGGCGGCGCTGGCCCCGGACGACTGGCGACGCCGCACCCGGGAGTTCCAGTCGCCCAACCTGGAGCGGAATATCGCCTTCCGCGACGCCCTCAAGCCCATCGCCGCTCGGCAGGGGACGACGGTCTCCGCAGTGGCGGTCGCGTGGACCCTCGCCTGGCCAGGAGTGAGCGGCGCGATCGTGGGGGCGCGATCACCCCGGCAGGTGGACGGCTGGGTGGGCGCCGCGTCCCTCGTCCTCACCCCGGCCGACCTCGCCGAGATCCGCTCGGCCCTGGAGCGAACCGGGGTGGGGACCGGGCCGCTGGGGGGATAGGCGCCGGGCCGGGCGGGCTTGCAGGAATCGGGACCGCGCCCCATTGTAGATCCACGGGCGGCGGTCCACCGCCCCACCTCGTTGATCCCTCCCCAGCAGGGGTCCCTGTCGAGGCAAAGGGGGGCATACTCCCGGACCGGTTCGAGCGAATCCTTTGCGTCGCCAGGGGTACAGCTGCTGGGGGGCGTGCCTTTGGCCTGACCAGAGGATTCCTCCAATGCCTGTCCAGAAAGACCTCAAGCGCCTGATCCGCGCCCGCATGCAGAAGACCGGCGAGGCCTACACCGCGGCCCGCCGCCAGCTCCTTTCCCGCAAGCCGAAGCCGTCTCCCGCCGCGCCGCCTCCCGCCGCGGCTTCAGCCACGCCCAGAGATTACGCCCGCCTGGCCGGCATGAGCGATGCCGCGGTCAAGGCCAAGACCGGCTGCGACTGGGAGCGCTGGGTCTACGCCCTCGACCGCTCCGGCGCCTCGGCGTGGACCCACCGGGAGATCGCCGAGCACGTGCGGCGGTCGTACAAGCTGCCTGGCTGGTGGAGCCAGACGGTGACGGTGGGCTATGAACGCATCAAGGGACTGCGGGCCATCGGCCAGCGGCGGGACGGTGGGTTCGAGGCGAGCAAGAGCCGGACCTTCGCGATCCCGGTGTCGCGGCTCTATCGCGGCTTCCGGGACGCCCGGGTGCGGGGCCGGTGGCTCGGGACGGTCACGCCCGTGGTGCGGACCGCCACCCGGGACAAGTCCATCCGGTTCTCGTGGCCCGACGGGACCCGGGTGGAGGTGTACTTCTGGCCCAAGGGGCGGGGGAAGGGCCAGGTGCAGGTGCAGCAGCGGGGCTTTGCCGACAAGGAATCGGCGGCCCGGGCCAGGGCGGAGTGGGGGGAGCGGCTGGGGGCGCTGGAGCGCGTGTTCTCGGAGTAGCCCCAGGACCGGTCGGTCCTGGGCGCTTCCCGCAGGGCTCCGGGCGCAAGGGTTGTCGTCGAGGCGAACCCGCGTTGTCGCGTCGGAGAGTGTCCGCAAGGGATTGGTGAGATCGCTTCGCGGCGCACTCTCCGCCGCTCCCCCGCGGGTTCGCCTCTCCCGCCCCGCGCCGGGCGGTGCGCTCCGCTGCCGGGCTACGGGAAGATGCCGCCCTGCTCGTAGCTGAGCGCCACCTTGTCAATCGCGACGATCATGGCGGCGGTCCGCATGTCCACCTTGCCCTTGCGAGACTTCCACTCGTTCCGGACGGCCTGGTAGGCGTGGATCATGGTCTCCTCGAGCCCGCTGTTGACCAGGTCCTCCTCATCCGGGCCGCGGGCGATGAGTTCGGCCTCGGCGGGTGCCAGCCGCTTGCCGGTCATCCCGGCCACGGCATCCAGCAGCCGCTCGGAGGCACCCTGCTCGAAGCGCTTCTGCATCCGGCCGAAGCGCACGTGGCCCAGGTTCTTGACCCACTCGAAGTAGCTCACCGTGACGCCGCCGGCGTTGATCAGGGCGTCGGGGATGACCATCACGCCCTTTTTGGCGAAGATCTCGTCGGCCTCGGGGGTGGTGGGCCCGTTGGCGCCTTCGGCGATGATCCTGGCCTTGATGCGGGGGGCGTTGTCGCCGGTGATCTGGCGCTCCAGCGCCGCCGGGACGAGGATGTCGCAGTCGAGCTCCAGCCCGGCCGGGCCGCTGGCGAGGTCCCTGGAGCCGGGGAATCCCATCATCGAGCCATGTTCCCGGCGGAAGGCCATGACCGCCTCGATGTCGAGGCCCTTGTCGCTGGCGATGGCGCCCTCCCGTTCCACCAGCCCGACCAGGACCGCCCCGCCCTCCTGAAAGAACTTGGCGGCGTGGTAGCCGACGTTGCCGAGCCCCTGCACCACGACCCGCTTTCCCTTGAGCCCGGTGCTCAGGCCGAGCTCCTTCATGTCTTCGGCGCTGCGGCAGGCCTCACGGACCGTGTAGAAGACGCCGCGGCCGGTGGCCTCGGTGCGGCCCCGGATGCCGCCGCCGCTCACCGGCTTGCCGGTGACGCAGCCCAGCGCATCCAGCTCGCCGCTCTTGAGGGCGGAGTAGGTATCGGCGATCCAGGCCATCTCCCGGGGCCCGGTGCCCATGTCGGGGGCGGGGACGTCGAGGCCGGGGCCGATGAAGTTCTTCTTGACCAGCTCGAAGATGTAGCGCCGGGTGATCCGCTCCAGCTCGCCCGGGGAGTACTGCTTGGGCGCGATCCGCACTCCGCCCTTGGCCCCGCCGAAAGGCACGTCCACCAGGGCACACTTCCAGGTCATGAGGGCGGCGAGGGCCTGCACCTCGTCGGCATCCACGTCGGCGGCGTAGCGGATGCCGCCCTTACAGGGGAGCTTGTGGTGGCTGTGCTCCGCCCGCCAGGCGTGAATCACCTCGATGGTGCCGTCATCCTTCTTGATGGGAAACGAGGTGTAGTAGACGTTGCGGCAGGCCCGGATGTTGGCGAGGAGGGTCGGGTCGTGACTGGTGAAGCCCGCGGCCCGGTCGAAGCTCAGGTTGACCTGCTCCAGGAACTTGGTGCCAATGGACATGGGGTCGGTCCGGGGGTGGTAGGGGGAGCATGAGTGATAGCGGGAGCACGGCGGTTTCGCCAGAGTTGGCGCCACGGTCGCATAGATATCCGCCGCTCCCGGCCGCGGCGGGTTCGGGCGGCCATGGCCCCGTGCCGGCCCCTGCCCTACCGGCTGTCACACCCCCGCCACACATTGCCGCATGCCTCCCAACCTCTCCAAGTCCCGATTCGTGGCCGGCTGGCAGTGCCACAAGCAGCTCTGGCTTCGTGTCCACGAGAAGGACGCACCGGAACTCAACATTGACGTCGTGCTGCAGGACCGATTCGACCAGGGCGCCCAGGTCGGGGCCCTGGCCCGGCAGCAGTTCCACGGCGGCGTCCTCATTGACCTCCCCCACGACGACCCCGGCCGGGTCGGGGCCACCAGGGCCGCCCTGGCCAGCGGCGCCCCGGCGGTGTTCGAGGCAACGTTCGTGGAGGACCGGGTCTACGTGGCGATTGACGTGCTCGAGCGGTCCGGGCAGGGCTTCACCCTCATCGAGGTGAAATCCTCCACCAAGCTCAAGGATGAGCACCTCCCCGACCTGGCCATCCAGACCTGGGTGGCGCGGCGGGCCGGCCTGGATATCCGCCGGGTCGAGCTGATGCACCTGAACAGCGACTTCCGCCACCCCGACCGGGGAGCGCTGTTCGGCCGGATTGACGTGACGGCGCAGGTCGAGGCGCTGCAGCCGGGCATCGCGGCAATGGTCGATGAGCAGCTGGCCGCCCTGGCTGGGCCCGAGCCCGACGTGCCGGTGGGCACCCACTGCTGGATGATCGAGCGCGAGTGCCCCTTCTGGGACCGCTGCTTCCCCACCGACGAGCACCACGTCTGGAACCTCTACCGGGCCCAGCGGCAGCAGAAGTGGGCGCTGGTCCGGCAGGGCATCCGCCGGGTGGTGGACCTGCCGCCGGGGCACCGGCTCACCGAGATCCAGCAGCGCCAGCAGCGGGCGCTCCAGGCCGGCGAGCTGGTCGTGGAATCCACCCTCGGCGAGGCGCTCCTCGCGTTCGACGGCCGGCTGGGGTTCCTCGACTTCGAGACCATCGGGCGGGCGGTGCCGGTCTGGCCCGACGTGGGGCCGTGGCGGGCGGTGGTGGTGCAGTTCAGCTACCACGAGCAGCAGCCCGGCGGCAGCTACAGCCACCGCGCCTTCCTTGCCGAGGGGCCCTGGGACCCGCGGGAGGAGCTGGCGCGCAAGCTGCTGGACGCGACCGCCGGGGCCGAGCGGATCGTGATGTACAGCTCGTTCGAGCGCACCCGGATCAGGGAGCTGGCGGGGTGGCTGCCCCACCTGGCGCCGCAGCTGGCCGCGCTGGAGGCGAAGCTGGTGGACCTGCTGCCGGTGATCCAGAAGCACGTCTATCACCCCCGATTCGGGGGCAGCTTCAGCATCAAGCAGGTCCTCAACCCGCTGGTGCCCGACCTCACGTATAACGACCTGGCGATCGTGGACGGCCAGGTGGCCAGCGTGGAGATTGCCCGGCTGCTCTTCGTGGCCCACAAGGTGGCGGACCGGGACACCCTGCGCCGGGACCTGCTGGCCTACTGCGAGCGGGACACCATGGCCA
>CAZCVG010000039.1:0-10066 GCA_964501735.1 uncultured Gemmatimonadaceae bacterium
GCTTGAGGTACTGGTCCATCCAGTCGAGCACGGTGCCCCACCAGAGCCGGCGGTTCCGCGGCTTGGTCACGAAATGGTCCTCATCCGGGAAGTAGAGCAGCTTGCCGGGAACGCCCCGGAGCCGCAGGGCGGTGAAGGCCTGCAGCCCTTCCGAGACATCCACCCGGTAGTCCAGCTGGCCATGGATGATCAGCATGGGCGTGGCCCACTTCTGGGCGAAGTTGGCCGGCGACCACTTCTCGATCAGGGCCCGCGCTGCAGGCTCCGAGGGCGGCCCGCCGAACTCCCAGTGCGGGAACCACAGCTCCTCCGTGGTGCCGGCCATGCTGAGCGGGTTGAAGATCCCGTCGTGCGCCACCAGGGCCTTGAACCGGCGGGTCTGGCCGGCCATCCAGTACACCATGTACCCGCCGTAGGACGCCCCCGCCGCGGCCATGCGCGTGCTGTCCACCCAGGGCTGCCGGGCCAGGACGTCGAGGCCTTTCATCAGGTCTTCGTACGGGAGCCCGCCCCAGTTCCGCGTGATGCTGTTGGTGAACTCCTGGCCGTAGCCGGTGGAGCCGTGGAAGTTCACGGCGGCGACGGCATACCCCCGCGCCGCGAACATGGCGTAGTTCCAGCGGCTGTGCCACTGGTCGAGCCAGGCACCCTGCGGCCCCCCGTGGATCAGGTAGATCAGCGGATACCGCGCCCCGGGCTGCGCGCCCGGCGGCTTCATGATCCACCCGAAGACCGAGTCGCCACGCGCGCCGACAAACCCGAACTGCTCCATCGGGGCGATGTCGAACTGGCGGAACCGCGCTTCGCTGAGGGTGGTGACCGCCCGCGAGTTGCGGCCGTCGGCCGAGGCGGTCCAGATCTCGGGAGGGCGGCGCCCGGTGCTGCGGAGGTAGACGATCGTGCTGCCGTCCGCGGAGAGCTGCAGGGACGTGTTGTGGCCGCCGGAGATCAGCCGGGTCGGCCGGCCCGAGGGAATCTCGATCCGGTAGATGGCACGGCCGCCCCGCTCCTCGACCTCCGCCAGCACCGCCCGGGCGTCCGGCAGCCAGCGGTAATCGGTAATGCTCAGGTCCCACCGGGGGGTGACGGCAATGCGCCGCCCGCTGGCGCGCTCATAGAGCATCAGCTGCTGGCGGTCGGCTTCGAAGCCCGGTGTCGCCATGGCCAGGTAGGCCAGCAGCCGGCCGTCGGGTGAGTAGCGCGGGCTATGGTCATTCCCCCGGCTGATGGTGACCGGCTGCCGGGCCGAGCCGTCGGGGCCCATCACGAACACGTCATTGTTGGTGCTGGTCTCGAGGGCGCTGTCGGGGTTGAAGACGATGGCCACCTCCGTGCCCACCGGCGAGATCGCCACGTCCGCCCCGCCCAGCGCCAGCGGCGGGACATCGCGGTCAATGGGCGTGATGTCGGAGATCGCGCCGTCGAGGGTGACCCGGAACAGGTGGGAGCGCACCCCCACTCGCCACTCGTTCCAGTGGCGGTAGAAGAGATCGGTGACGATGGTGGCCGCCGTGGGCCAGGGGGCGGCCCGGCGGGCCGCCTCGGTGGAGTCGCCCCAGGGCAGGTCGGCCCAGAAGTACAGCGCCTTGCCGTCGGGAGACCACAGGAAGTCGCTGACGCCGTGGCGGCTCTCGGTGATCCGGGTGGCCTCCCCGCCGCGGGCCGGCATCTGCCAGATCTGCGAATTGCCGTCCCGGGTGGAGATGAACGCCAGGATGCGCCCGTCGGGGGACCAGCGTGGCGCCCGCTCGTTGCCCTTGCTGGTGGTGGCCTGCCAGCTCTCGCCCGAGGCGACGTCCGCCAGCCACACGTGGCTGAGCGAGCGGTTCTCCTCGAAGGCTGGGGTGCTCACCGTGAAGGCCACCACGGTCCCGTCGGGCGAGAGCTGCGGGTCCCCGACGATGGGCGTGGTGATGAATTCGTCAATCGTGATGGGGCGGGCATCCTGCGCCGCCACCCCCGCCACCGGCCCCAGCAGCCCCACGGCCGCCAGCACAGCACCAGCGCGAATCATGCGATCACCCCCCCGCCGAGCACCTGCCCGTCGGCCGCGTACAGCACACCCGACTGGCCCGGGGTGATCGCCCGCACCGGGCTTGCCAGCGCCAGGTCTGCCGCGCCTCCCTCCCGCGCGATCAGCGTCGCCGGCACCGCCCTGGCCCGGTACCGCAGCTGCACCAGGCAGGTGTCGCCCTCCGCCAGCGGCTCCGCCAGCCAGTTGAGCTCCTCGATCCGCACCCGGTGCCCGAGCAGGTCGTCGGCCGAGCCCACGACGACCTCGCGGGTCTCGGGCCGGATGGCGACCACGAAACGCGGCTCCCGGGCGCCGCCGGGGAGGCCCTTGCGCTGGCCGATGGTGTAGCGCGCGAACCCGGCGTGCTCGCCGATGACTTCCCCTGAGGTGCTCACCAGCGGGCCGGGTGCCAGGGCCGGGGCATCGGCCGCCAGGTGCTGTTCCAGCACGCCCACGTAGTCGTCGTCCGGGACGAAGCAGATCTCCACCGACTCGGGCTTGTCGGCGGTCCCCAGGCCCAGCGCCCGGGCATGGGCCCGGGTCTCCGCCTTGGTCAGCTCCCCCACCGGCGTCAGCATCCTCGGCAGCACCTCGCGGGCGATGCCCCACAGGAAGTAACTCTGGTCCTTGGCCGCGTCCCGGCCCCGGTACAGCCGGCCCTCGCGGGCGATGGCGTAGTGCCCGGTGGCCAGGTAGTCGCACCCCAGGCTGTCGGCGTGGGCCAGCAGGTCGCGGAACTTGGTGAAGGAGTTGCAGCGGACGCAGGGAATCGGGGTGCGGCCCCGGCTGTACTCGGTGACGAAGTTCTGGATCACGTCGCGCCCGAAGCGGTCCTCAAGGTTGAGGACGTAGTGCGGAATCCCCAGCTTCTGGCAGACCAGGCGGGCGTCGTTGATGGAGTCGAGGGAGCAGCAGGGCCGGTCGGGCACACTGTCGCCGTAGCAGAACAGCTTGAGCGTGGCGCCGATCACTTCATAGCCCTCGGCCACCAGGGCGGCGGCCGCCACCGAACTATCCACCCCGCCGCTCATCGCGACGAGGACCCGCCTGCCGGGCGGAGTTCGCTGCCCATTCACGCTTGCCGCCAGATCGTTCACTGAATACTCCGTTTGAGCCGTCCACCTGTCCCGACCGTCCTACCGCCCTACCTCCCCAGCACCGCGCCCAGCCGGCGGACCTTCTCCACCACCGCCGGGAAGACCTCCGCCGCCCGGGCAATGTCCGCCCCGGTGGTTTCCCGGCCGAAGCTCAGCCGGACCGCGCTCACCGCCTCATCCCGGGCCACACCCATGGCCGTGAGGACGTGCGATGGCTCCACCGTGCCGGTGGTGCAGGCCGACCCGCTCGATGCCGCGATCCCGGCGAGGTCGAGGTGCATCAGCAGCGCCTCGCTGTCCGCCCCGGCAATCCGGATGTTCAGCACGTGGGGCGCGCGCCTGGCCTCCGCGGCCGTGACCGTGACATCGGCGATGGCGCCCGTGAGCCGCTGCTCCAGGTCCCGCCGGAGCTCGGCGAGCCGAACCGCATCGGCGGCCTGCTCCCGGCGGGCCAGACTGGCGGCGACCCCCAGGCCCACCGCCCCGGCGATGTTCTCCGTGCCGGGCCGCACGCCGCGCTGCTGGCTGCCCCCGTGCACCTGGGGGCCGAGTTTCACCCCGGCGCGGACCACCAGCGCGCCGATCCCCTTCGGCGCCCCCAGCTTGTGGCCTGAAATCGTGGCCAGGGGCACCGGAAGCGAGGCCAGCGGCGTCTCGATCTTGCCGAAGGCCTGCACCATGTCAGTGTGAAAGAGGACGCCTGCGGCCTGGCATCGGGCGGCGATCTCCCCGATCGGCTGAATCACCCCGGTCTCGTTGTTAACCCACATGACCGACACCACGGCTGGGCGTTCCGCCAGGACCCGGTCAAGTTCACTGAAATCGACCACTCCCAGCCCGTCCACTGGCAGGATCCGCTCGCTGCCGCCCGCGTGGGCCACCGCGTGGGCGGAGGCCAGCACCGCCTTGTGCTCGGTGGCGGCCACCGCGGCGACCACCGGCCGGCCCAGCTGCCGCGCCAGATCAGCCGCGCCCAGCACCGCCAGGTTGTCGGCCTCCGTCCCGCCCGATGTGAAGAAGACCTCCTCGGCCCCAACCCCCAGCGCGGCGGCAAGCTCCTGCCGCGCCTGCTCCAGGCCCGCCCGCGCGGCCCGGCCGTAGCGGTGGGCGCTGGAGGGGTTGCCGAAGGTGCCACCCAGATAGGGCAGCATCGCCTCCAGCACCTCCGGGCGGACCGGCGTGGTGGCCGCATGATCGAGATACACTGGCTGGGACGGCATAGGGGAGGAAATATAGGCGGGACCAGCCACACCGGGCCCGGAGCCCGTCGCCGGTTCAGGCCATTCTGCGTAACACATTTATTGACAACGCTTTACATGCTTTCCACTCCTAGCGCGACGACATCATCAACCGCCATGGTCTCATGAGTGAAGAACGGCTCGCCGTAGCGCGACCGGATCAGGGAGCCGTAATGCGCGTTCTGGGTCTCCACCAGGGCGTAGAGATCCTGTCCGGTGGGGAAGATCTCCCCGGCCGCCTTGGCGCCGTCAAACTGGCTGGAATAGCAGCGGATGGACTGCAGCTTCCGGTCGAATTGCGCAGAGATATCCACCACGAATGTCGGCTTGACCGGGTCCTCGCGGTACGCC
Organism: uncultured Gemmatimonadaceae bacterium; assembly: GCA_964501735.1. GTDB lineage: Bacteria > Gemmatimonadota > Gemmatimonadetes > Gemmatimonadales > GWC2-71-9 > JADJOM01. The sequence continues at coordinate 4,701 of CAZCVG010000039.1, forward strand.
AGGGCGTAGAGGATCTTGTGCGGCCGGTGCGGGGCACCTTCTCCCGGATAGCGTGCCAGGCCGGCGAGGAAACAGGCGTCCCGCCCCAGTTCGGATGCCAGCCGGTGATCGGGATGCCTCCCCACGGGGAACGGCAGGATCACGGTCCGCGGTGCGAAGTACCGGATGAGCCCGACCAGCAGGCGCCGGGTTTCGTCCGTGTTGTGAATGCCGGCATCAGGCAATCCGGCATTCCGCCGTTCGGTAACGCCCAGGATCCGGGCCGCCGCCTGGGCTTCCGCCTCACGGATCTGGGCGCTGCCGCGGGTGCCCATCTCCCCGGCAGTCAGGTCGAGGATCGCGGTCCGGTACCCGGCATCGTGGGCCTTGAGCAGGGTCCCGGCGCAGGTCAGCTCGACGTCGTCACGATGGGCGGCAATGGCCAGGAGGTCTACGGGCATGGACGAACGGGGCAGGGGGAACGGAAAACGGGAACCGGGGCAAGATAGCGTGCCCCGGCTCCCGCTGCCCGCTCCTTTACGAGGTGCGCCGGGCCCGCCAGACCTTCCGCAGCAGGAGCAGGGAGCCGAACCCGATCAGACCGGTCGGCACCAGGACGCCGAGTGAGGCGATCAGTCCCGCCGTGAAATTGATGAAGTTCCGCCAGGCCTGGGCGAAGGCCTCACCGAGGACGCCACCACTCCCCGGGGCGGGAACGACCGGGGACTTCTCGTGCACGGTCACGTTCAGCGAGCTGGTGGCCGAGTGGGCACGCAGGTAGCGGAGCCGGCCTTCCATGCGCTCGATCTCCTGCCGGACCCGGGCCAGCTCCCGCTCGATCTCGAGGACGTCCGACAGCTTCCCCGTGCGGGTGGCGAGAAGCTCGATCAGCCGCCCCTCGAGCTTCCGGCCGTTGGCCACGCGGGCCGAGATGTCGGTGAACTCTTCGCCTACGTCCTGGGCGTTCACGTTCACGAACTCGACCTTGCCGAGCGGCTGGAGGCCCCCCAGCAGTTCGTCGAACCGCCCGGCCGGAACCTTGATCTCCAGCGTGGCCGAGCGGTACTGCCGCTCTCCCAGCTGCATTTGAGTATTGGCAATGAACCCGCCGAGGCGCTGGGCCAGCGCCCGGACATTGGCGATGGCGATTTCGAGGGAGTCAATCTCCACGCTGGCCTGGCCAGTCCGGATGATCATCGGACCCGCCAGGGCCGGGTCCCGGCCGGGATCCACCGTTTGGCCGGGAGTGCCCGGGGTGTAGTCCCCCGTGTTGCCCGCGGCGATGCCCGACTCGTCCGCGGTCATGGCCTGGGAAGCGGGCATGTCCATCCGGGGCTCGGCCACGCTGTTTTCGGTGCGGGACATGGCGCCGTCGCAGCCCATCATGAGGGCCGCAAGGAGCAGGGAATAGCCGACCTGGCGGGGCATGCAGACCTCGGTAGTTGTGTGGTTCGCTGGGGATGCTCGCCCCGGGCAGGGTTGCACGGCGGCATGGGGGGTAGGGGCCGCGGCGGGGGGGGGCCATGTTACGGTCGAGGTGTGCGTCGGGCCGGACGGCCCAGTGGGGTGGTTGGCCTCCGCCTGCCCCCGCAGGGGAAGGCGGGCCCCCATGTGCGCCGAGCTACTCGTGCCGGAGCGCCTCCACCGGGTCCATCTGGGCGGCGCGGTTGGCGGGGTAGAGCCCGAATACCAGGCCGATCGCCACGCTCACCAGGGTGGCGAGGACCGCGCTCCAGAGCGGCACCGCCGACTGCAGCCCGAGCACCACCTTCAGGACCTGGCCCAGACCCAGCCCGACCGCGATGCCCAGCAGCCCGCCGATGAACGTGAGCGTCGCGGCCTCGACCAGGAACTGCCACAGGATCTCCTGCCGGGTGGCCCCGACGGCCTTCCGCAGGCCGATTTCGCGGGTCCGGTCGGTCACCGAGACCATCATGATGGCCATCACCCCGATCCCGCCCACCAGCAGGGCGACGCTCGAGAGCGCCACCATCACGCCGAAGAAGGCGGTGGTGAGGTTGTTGATGGTGTCGAGGATCTGGTCCTGGGTGATGACGTCGAAGGTGTTGGGCATCCCGGGGCGAAGCCGGCGGGCCTTCCGGAGGGCCACGATGCTCAGGTCCTTCGCCACCGGCACCGACACCGAGGGCCAGGCCTTGACCGAGAGAAACAGGCCGTTGGTCTCGTCGTAGCGGTAGTTCCGCCGGGCGGTCTGGAAGGGCATGATGGCCCCGATCTGCTGGCCGGGCGGCTCGAAGATGTTGGCCGGCCGCTGGTAGATCCCGATCACGGTGAGCGCCACCCCGCCCACCCGGATGCGCTGGCCCAGCGGGTCAATCTCGCCGAACAGCCGGTCGGCCGACTCCTCCTCCAGCACCACCACCGGATCTCCGTCCAGCTCGGACGGGGCGAAGAACCGGCCCCGGAGCAGGGTGCCGCCCAGGATGTCCATGTAGTACTGGTCGGCGCCGTACACCGTGACCGTCTGGGTGCTCACCCCCTGGTACTCCAGCCGCTGGAACAGCTGCACCCAGATGCCGGCATACTGGATCTCGGGCACCCGGCGCAGGGCTTCCGCGTCCGATTCGGTGAGCACCGGCCGGATGCGGACCTCGTAGGGGAGGTTGTCGGGATTGAGGGGCGTCTGCGAGAAGAACCGCATCACGTAGAACGCGGTCGGCCCGGCGGTGTTCATGGCGTTGAAGATCTGCGACCGGATGCCCTCCACGATGGACGCCATGGCCATGACGGTGGACACCCCGATGACCACGCCCAGGATGGTGAGCGCCGAGCGGAGCTTGTTGGTGCGCAGGGCGTCGAGGGCAACGGCCACGCCCTCGTCGAGGTTGCGGATCATCGGAGCAGGGAAGCGGCGGGGCGGGGCATCCGGCCTACTCGGAGCGGAGCGCGGTAATCGGGTCGAGCCGCGCGGCCCTGGTGGCGGGGTAGACCCCGAACAGCATGCCGGTGCCGGCCCCCAGGACGAGGGCCAGCAGGATGGACCAGCTGGTGACCCGGGCGGGCAGGGGCGTGAACTCGGAGACCGCAAGGCTCAGCAGCCAGCCTCCCAGTACCCCGGCCACGCCGCCGCAGGCCGACAGCACGATCGCCTCGACCAGGAACTGGCGCCGGATGTCCCGGCGGGTGGCGCCCAGCGACTTCCGGATGCCGATCTCCCGGGTGCGCTCGTTCACCGACATCAGCATGATGTTCATGATCACGATGCCGCCCACCACGATCCCGATGCAGACCACCGCCGGCACCACCGTGAACAGGACCTGGGTGAGGTCCTTCCAGAACGCCACCAGGGCGTCGGCCTTGTCCACCGTGAAGTCGTTGGCCTCCCCGGGCCGGAGCCGGTGGGCCAGCCGCATGGCTTCCTCCGCGCGGGCCATGGCGTCGGGGATCTGCTCGGCGTGCTCCATCTTCACCGAGACCGTGGTGGTCAGGCGGCGCCCGTAGATGGCCTCGAAGGTGGTGATGGGCAGGAGGGCGAAGCCGTCGAACGACTGGCCCAGCACCCGGCCTTTCTTGGCGGTGACCGCCTTCACCTGCATCTCCCGGCCCGCGATCCGGATGCGCCGGCCGATGGCCTGGTCCGGGCCGCCGAAGAGCTTGTCCGCCACGTCGTAGCCCAGCACCGCCACCAGGCGCCGCTCCCGGACATCGGGGTCGGCCAGCGGGTCGCCGGCGGCGAACCGGTAGTCCTGGACCACCTGGTAGGGCGGGGTCACGCCGAGGACCAGCACGTCCCCCACGGTCCGGTTCCGGTGGGAGATGTCGCTGCTGGGGGTGGGCCAGCCGGACTGCATCGAGACGGCCAGCGCCTCGGGCACCGCCCGGCGGACCGCCTCGGCGTCCTGCCGGGTCAGGCGCGGCCGCTTGGCCAGCTGGCGGAGTTCCTCGTCGGAGGTGAGCCCCAGGGCGATAGGCATCCGGCGCACCTGGAAGGCGTTGGTACCGATCACCGCCCCGGTGATGTTCTCCTTCACGTAGGCGTTCATCCCCTGGATCACCGCGACCACGGTGACCAGGAAGCCCACCGAGACGATGATGCCGAGCAGGGTGAAGAAGGATCGGAGCTTGGAACTCAGGACGGACTGGACGGCCAGGCGGATGGCTTCGGCGAGCGGCATGGGAGGAAGATACTAGCGGCGGGCCCGGACCGGTGCCGGACTGGGCTCGGGCGGCGGGGTGGTCGCGGGGCCGTGGCCATGCCCCGCCAACCCCACGGCCCCGCTACCGCCCCGCCACCCTCGTCCGACCGTCCGACCGTCCGACCGCCCGACCGCCTATCACTCGTACCGCAGCGCCTCGACCGGGTCGAGCTTGCTGGCCTTGCTGGCGGGGTACATGCCGAACGCGATGCCGGTGATGGTGGAGGCCACCACCGCCACCACCACCGACCAGAGCGGGACCGCCGCGGGGATGGGGGTCCACTTGTTCACGCCGAACGCAATGAGCCCGCCCAGGAGCATCCCGGCCACGCCGCCCACCAGGGTGAGGGTCGCGGCCTCCACCAGGAACTGCAGCATGATCTCCCGCCGGGTGGCGCCGAGGGCCTTGCGCACCCCGATTTCCCGGGTGCGCTCGGTGACCGAGATCATCATGATGGCCACCACCCCGACCCCGCCGACCATCAGGCCCACGCTGGAGAGCGCCAGCATCACCAGGAAGAACCCCTGGGTGACGCTGTTGAAGCTGTCGAGCAGCTTGTCCTGGCTCACCAGGGAGAAGTTGTTCTCCTGGGCGGGCTTGAGCCCGCGGGAGGCCCGGAGCGCCGCGGTGACCCGGTCCTGGGCTTCGGCCACGGTGAGTTCCGGCTCGGGGATCACCGCGAACATCATCCAGCCCTTCCAGTAGTCCGCCACCTTGGTGAAGGTCGAGTGGGGGATGGTCACCATGGGCGTTTCGTTGTCGCCGAACAGGCTGGACGGCTCGGCGTACAGCCCCACCACCTCGAAGTGCTGGCCGAAGACCTTGAACCGCCGCCCGATGGGATCGAGCCCGGGCCACAGGCTCTGGGCCAGCTTGTCGTTGATGACGGCCACGCGGGAATTGGCGGCGTACTCCAGCTGGGTGAAGTTGCGGCCGGCGATGATCTCGCCGCCCTGGGTGAGGATCCAGTCGGGGCTGAACCCCTGCACCTGCACGCTGCTGAGGTTCACGCCCTCGGCGGCCACCGGGCCCGATGAATTCTCCCGCCAGGTCACGCTCCTCAGCCCGGGGACCCGCCGAAGCATCTCGGCCTCCTCCACCGACAGCCACGGGTTACGCCGCCAGGGCGACATTTCATCGGACCCGTCGCTGATGTGGAGCCCGCCCTGGAAATACCGGAACACGAAGAAGGTCTTGGGCCCGAGGGTCTCGATCTGGGCGGCCACGCT
>CAZCVG010000039.1:10166-20137 GCA_964501735.1 uncultured Gemmatimonadaceae bacterium
ACCGGAACACGAAGAAGGTCTTGGGCCCGAGGGTCTCGATCTGGGCGGCCACGCTCCGGTTGACCCCGGTGATGGCCGAGGCCATGGCGATCACCACCATGACGCCGATGGCCACCCCCAGGATGGTGAGGGCGGCCCGCACCTTGTTGGCACGCAGCGAGTCCAGCGCGATGCCCACCCCCTCGAACAGTCTGAGCACTGACATGGCGGCTCCGCTACTCCGCCCGGAGGGCGGTGATGGGATCGAGGCGCGAGGCCCGGCTGGCGGGGTAGACCCCCGCGATGACGCCGACCAGGATGCCCAGGCTGACCCCCAGGATGATGGACCACCCTGCCACCGCGGCGGGCAGCGGGGTGAGGGCCCGCACCAGGAAGGCCAGGCCGATCCCGGTGCCGATGCCCAGCCCGGCGCCGACCGTGGACAGGGTGGCGCTCTCCACGATGAACTGGGCCAGGATGTCGCGCCGCTTGGCGCCCAGCGCCTTGCGGATGCCGATCTCCCGGGTGCGCTCGGCCACCGCCATGAGCATGATGTTCATGATCACGATCCCGCCCACCACCAGGGAGATGGCCACCAGCCCGGGCAGCGCGGTGAACAGCACCCGGGAGATCTTGTTCCAGCCCTCCAGGGCGCCGGCCGCGTTCTGCAGGTCGAAGTTGTTTTCCTGGCCCGGCTTGAGCCCGCGCCGCGACCGCATGATGCCCTCGGCCTCGGCCATGGCGGCCAGCATCATGGTCGGATTGGCGGCCTTGATCTGCAGTTCGTCCAGGATGTTGATCGGGCAGATGTAGCGCCGGGCCGGGGCCCGGAACGGCATGACCGCGAACTTGTCCAGCGAGATGCCGAAGAGCGTCCCCCGCCGGGCCGCCACCCCGATGATCCGGTAGGGCAGGCCGGCGATGCCGACCTCCTTGCCGATGGGGTCGAGCCCGGGGAAGAGCTTCTCGGCGATCTCGTTGCCCAGCACCAGCACCGGCAGCCCGGCCCGGACCTCCTGGGCGGTGAAGATGCGGCCCGCGGCGATGTCGATGTTCTTGATCTGGAAGTAGCTCGGCTCGGTGCCCTGGAGGTCAACGTCCTTGGCCTGCTTGCCGCCGTAGGTGAGGGTCATCCGGTCGGCGCAGTACTGGGCGGTGATCACCGGGGTCTTGAGCCGGGCCACCACGTAGTCGGCGTCGTCGTAGCTGATCCGCGGGCGGCGCTGCCAGCTGCGCCAGGTCTCCTCGGTGACGTCGCCGGTGTTGATCCCGGGCGAGCGCCGCAGGGTGAAGGTGTTGAGGCCGATCAGCCGGTTGGCGAACTGGTCTTCCATGTACACGTTCATGCCCTGCACGATCGACACCACCGCGATCAGGAAGGTGACCCCGATCAGGACGCCGATCAGGGAGAAGAAGCTCTTGAGCTTCTGCGCCACGATCGTGCGGAGCGCCATCCGCACCGCCTCGAAGATCGGCATCTCAGGCGGCGGCCTTGCCGTTCAGGGTGTCGCTGTCCAAGCGGCCGTCCCGCAGCACCACCGTGCGGCCGGCGTGGGCCGCGATGGACGGCTCGTGGGTGACCAGGATGATGGTCTGGCCCTGCCCGTGCAGCTCGGCGAAGACCCGCATGATCTCCTCGCTGGTGGTGCTGTCGAGGTTGCCGGTGGGCTCGTCCGCCAGCAGGATGGACGGCTCGTTGACCAGGCCGCGGGCGATGGCCACCCGCTGGCGCTGCCCGCCCGAGAGCTCATTGGGCCGGTGCTGCATCCGCTCCGCCAGGCCCACCCGGGCCAGCGCCCGCTCGGCCCGCTGGCGCCGGGCCCGGGCCGGCACGCCGGCATACACCAGCGGCAGCTCCACGTTGTGGAGCGCGGTGGCCCGGGGCAGCAGGTTGAAGGTCTGGAACACGAAGCCGATCTCCTTGTTCCGCACCCGGGCCAGGGCGTCGTCACTCAGGCGGGAGACCTCCTGGCCGTTGAGCCAGTAGCTGCCGCTGGTGGGCGTGTCCAGGCAGCCCAGCAGGTTCATCAGGGTGGACTTGCCCGAGCCGGACGGTCCCATGATGGCCACGTACTCGTTGCGCCGGATGGTCAGGCTGAGCCCGCGGAGCGCCAGGACCCGCTCCGCGCCCATGGGGTACTCGCGGGCCAGCTCCTCGATGTGGATGACGCGGTCGCTCATGACTTGCGGGCCTTGGTGGTGTCGGTGCCGGAGCCCTTGACCCGGGTGCTGTCCTTGAGGTCGCGGATGGACTGGTACGGGCCGGCCACGATGGTGTCCCCCACCTTGACGCCCTCCAGGACCTCGAAGAACTCGTCGCCGGCGATGCCCACCTTCACCGGTCGGAAGTTGGCCACCCCGTCGGTCACCAGGAATACGCCTTCGACATCCTGCTTCTTGCCCTTGCCCCCGGCGGTGTCGCTCTGCTCCGGCGCCATCTCGTTGGGCACCTTCTGGTGCTGCCGCACCGTCAGGGCGATGATGGGCACGCTCATCGCGCCCTTGCGCACGTCGGTGACGATCCGGGCGGTGCAGGAGAGGTCGGGCCGGATGTCCTTGGGCGGGTTGGCCAGGGTGATCTCGACATCGAAGTCCACGGCCCGGTCGTTGGAGCCGGAAGCGGTGGACGTCGCGGTCAGCCGCGCGCTGTTGGAGATCTTGGTGACCTTGCCGGTGAAGGTCTGGTTGGGGAAGGCATCAATGCTCACCTCCACCGAGTCGGCCTGCGACAGCCGGACCACGTCGGTCTCGTCCACCTGCACCTTGGCCAGGATGACCGACAGGTCGGCCACCGTCATCAGGAGGCCCACGTCGCGGGAGAAGGTGCCGATCACCGCCACCTCGCCCTCCTCCACCGCCAGCCGGGTCACCCGGCCCGAGATCGGGGCGATGATCCGGGTCTTGCGCAGGTTGTCCTGCGCCTCCTGCAGCCCGGCGCGGGCCTGGTCCACCGAGGCCTGGCTGGCCCGGGTGTTGGCCACCGACACGTCATGGGCGGTCTGGGCCTGCTCCACCGACTCCTTGGTGATCAGGCTGGCATTGGTGCGCTGCAGCTCCAGCGCCCGGTCGAGCGAGCGCTTGGCCTGCTCCTCGTTGGCCTTGGCCCGCACCAGGTCGCTCCGGGCCGAGGCCAGGAACGCCTCGGCCCGGCTGACGGCGGCCTGATAGGTGGCCGGGTCAATCTGGAGCAGGAAGTCGCCCTTGCGGACCAGGTCGCCCTCGCGCACCGCGATCCTGGTGATCCGGCCCTGCACGTCGGAGAGGACGTCCACCTTGGTGTCGGGCTCGATCTTCCCGCTCGCCGTCACCACCGCGACGAGGTCCCGGGTGCCGACCGGTTCCAGGCGGACTTCCACCGCCTTGTTCTTGCCCTTGGCGGCGCCCAGGGCCACCACCGCCCCGACCACCACGACGAGCAATCCGGCCACGAGCCCCAGTTTCATGCGACGCGACATGGTCTTTTCCTTTTCCTCAATTAGCGAAGCGGGCGGCCCACGGCGCCTTCCAGCGCGGCGAGGGCCTTGTGGTAATCGTACACGGCGTTGACGTAGTCCCCTTCAGCCTGCTGCACCGCGTTCTGGGCGTCCGAGACCTCCAGGGCGGTGCCGCTGCCCAGCCGGTAGCGGTCCTGCGCCAGGCGGAGCTGGTCCCGGGCGGCGTCCCGGCTGGACGCCTGCACGCCGATGGCGAGGTAGGCCGTCTGCACCCCCAGCCAGTTGGTGTGCACCTCGGTGCGGACCCCCAGGGCCCGGGCCCGGGTGCGCTCATCGGCATCCTGCGCGAACTCCCGCGCCTGCTGCAGCCGGAGGCTCCGCCCGAACCCGGTGAACAGGGGCAGGGAGATGGTCAGCCCGATGCTGAAGGGCTGCCGGGTGAACTCGAACGGGAACTTGTTGTTGGCGTTGACAATGGAGCGCCGGGCCTGGGCCGTGAGGCTGGTGCCGGTGGGATCGAGACCCACGGCATCGTAGCAGGCGGTTCCCGGGAACTGGGCCGCGAGTCCCGCGCCTACCCGGATCGAGTCGCTGGTGAAGCAGGACGCCGCCGAGGACTGGGCCCCCGCCAGCGACTGGTTGAGCAGCAGCCCGTCGTCGGTCTGCTGCTGGGTGAAGCCGCTCCAGCCGGCCCGGAGCGACAGGCTGGGCAGGAAGGCGCTCTTGGCGGACGTGACGCCGATAGACGCCGCCCGCTCCCGCGCACGGAGCGCCCGCAGCTCAGGATTCTCCGCCTCGGCCTGCTCCAGCAGGCCATCCAGCGAGAACACCGGTTCCGCCACGGGGAACGAGTCGCTCAGCCCGATCTGCTCGATCGGCACCGGCGGCACGACCCCGATGCGGTTGAACAGCTCCAGCTTGGCGGTGTTCTCCGCCTGGATGCCGCGCAGCAGCGCCACATCCGACTGGGCCTTGAGCACTTCCGCCTGCCGCACCTCGATCAGGGTGCCCTGACCGACCCGGTACTTGGCGTTGGCGAGGTCCAGGAAGTCCTGGTTGCGGGCCACCTGCTGCCGGGCCACCGCGACCTGCGCCGAGGCCTGCAGCGAGTTCAGGTACTGGGTGGTGATCAGCAGCTTGAGGCCGTTCTCCTCGGCGTCAATCTCCTGGTCTACCGCCCGGCTGTTGGCCTTCTGCTCCCGCGGCGCCAGCAGCCGGCTCCCGTCCAGCTGCCAGGAGAACCCCGCGCTATAGCTCGACCCGATGATCGCCGACGTCTGCCGGGTGAAGCCCTGGCCGAAGTTGGCCTGGCCCGAGCCGGTGTAGTCCATCCCCGCCGACACTGATGCATTGGGCAGCAGGCCGCCGTACGCATTCCGCAACTGCATGCGGGCCGTGGCGGCGTCGTTGAGCCGCTGGCGATAGGCGGGATTGCTGTTCCGGGCCTGTTGCAGCGCCTCACTCAGGCTCAGGGTGGCGACAGGTGGGACGGTCTCAGGGGTTTGGGCAAGGGCCGGCGCCGGCAGGGCAAGCGCCATGACTGTCAACCAGCTGAGTCGCATCAGACGATCCCGGGTTCTTAGATGAAAGGACGGCTGCCCGCGCTTACGGCAGCGGGCAGATTGGAGTTTCAGGGTGGGACGCGGCCCTAGTTGGGGCTGCGGTGGGCTTCGATCCGCAGCGAAGGCAGGGAGATTCGCAGCACCTCCCCACCGTCGCCGAGGTGGATCTCGCCCTCCAGGGAGCCGCTCATGCGGATGGTGGCCCCGCGCCCGCCGGGCCCGGTCAGGCGCTGCACCCGGAAGGAAACCCGCCGTCCGGACTCGGGGTAGAGGGCCGCCACGGTCCGCGGAGTCGTGGTGGCCAGCGGGATGAGCTGCAGCAGCGGCCCCAGGACGCTGTCGGCCAGGAGCACCAGGTCCCCCGACCCGGGAAGCTCGCTGGCTTCCTCGGCGCCACGCGCCACCCGGCGGATTGTCACCCGGCCCCGACGCTGGACCGCGTAGACCTGCCCGCCGGTGTCCCCCTGCCGGCGATCGAGTTGAAAGGCCACTTCACCGGCCTGCCGCACCACATTCACTTCCAGCGTCAGCAGTGGCGGCGTGGCGGAATAACTCGTCCTGGAGGTGATCCGACTGGTGCTGCCATCCGGGGTCACGCGGAAGCTCTCTGCCCCCACATCCCGGCCCCCGTCGCGAATGACCAGCGTACCCGCGTCCGCCCCCTGTGCCCGTACCGGGGCAGGGATGAGGGCCAGGAGGCCCAGCAGGGCCGGAGCCAGGACACCTCGGACGGTGTGAGTATTCATGGCAGCCTTCAATATAGTTGCTAAGTTGGACGATATGCCGACCGGGATTGACTGGCGCAGCCGGAGCGCCGGCTGGAGCGCCCTCGCCGCACTGCTGATCGTGGCGGAGTGGCTGCGCGAGCCAGGCTGGTGGTGGGTGGGGGCGGGGGCGGCTTTCCTGCTCTTCACCGCCGCCCGGTCCTGGGCCATCGGCGGGCCGGGAAGAGTGGTCTCGGCCGGGGCGGTGCTTCTGGGGGCCTCGCTCTTCGCCGGTCAGTTCTGGATCGGCCGGGTCACGGGGAATTGGGAGGCCGAGCGGGAACGCCGGCTGTCATCGGCGTACCGACGGTTGCAGGGGGAACTCAGCGCGGAGCTCCGCCGAGGCCAGCAGGTGGCGGAGAAGGCAGCCGCCTGGGCCGCCGGGGACCGGACCCTCGCCTTTCGGGAACTGGACCGCATGCTCCCCCGCGACGGTGCGGAACTGGCGGTGGCCATCCTCGAGCCGACCGGCGTGCCCTGGGCCTGGGCGGGCCGCCAGCGCCTGGCTCCCGATGCCGCGGGCGACTCGCTGGCCGTCCGGTTCAGCCGGGTCTACGCGGTGATGGAGAGCCGGCGGGCCGCGGCGGCCGGCCGGGTGGTGGTCGCCTCGTCTCTGCTGTGGGCCGACTCGGCGACACCCCGCTTCGACCGGAGCCTGGCGGTGCGCTTCGGCCAGTCGGCCGGGGTGGAGCTTCGGGTCTCGCCCCCCGGCGAGGCGCCCCGCACGGGCGATGTGTTCGACTACACCCAGCCCACCACCCAGGGAGACCGGCTGCTCTTCAGCGTGCAGCCGGTGCCCCCGGACCAGGAAGTTGTCAGGCGCAACACCCTGCACGCGGCGGGCTGGTGGGTCGGCGTCCCGATGCTGGGGATGCTGGCGTTGCTGCTGGCGGTGGCGGCCTCCCCGCTGGAGCGGTTCGGTGCCCTCGCCGTGCTGGCCTGGGCCTTCCTCCGGGCCCCGCTGGGCGAGGCGATCGGCGCCGGCGTCCTGTTCTCCTCCGCCACCTTCCTCAGGGGGTGGCTGACGCCGGTGACCCGGTCGGCGGGGCACCTGATGGTCGTCTCCAGCCTCCTGCTGGTGCTGGGGATCTGGCTGCGGGGCCGCCGGATCCCCGGCCGATGGTGGGTGGTGCTGCCTGGGGTCCTCATTCTTGCCGGAACGCCGTACCTGGTCGCCGATCTCGCCCGGGGCATCACCCCACCGGCCAACGGGGTGAGCCCCGAGCTGTGGACCATTTGGCAACTGGCGCTCACGCTGGCGACCGCCGCGCTGATCGTGGTCGGTGGGGCGTGTCTCGGTGCCCGGGATCGCGAGACGGGGGGCCGGGCGGCCGCGGTGGCGGTCCTGCTGGCCGCCAGTGCCGCCGTGATCGGGCTGGTGGTGTGGCAGCCGCGGAGTGGCTGGCCCGAGTGGTACACCTTCCTGTGGCTCCCGGCGCTGTTCCTGCTGGCCCGCCCCGCGCCCAGGGCGGTGGCGGTGGTGGCGACGGCCGTGGTGGCGAGCTCCGCCGCGGCGCTTCTTACCTGGGGCGCGGAACTCAACGGCCGGATCGTGGTGGCCCAGCGCGACCTTGGTCAGCTCGGCTCGGTGGAGGATCCCCTCGCCGAGCCGCTGCTCGAACGGCTGGGCGACCGGGCGCGGCAGCGCCGGGAGCCGGCCACCCCCACCGACCTGTATCTGCTGTGGCGCGGCTCCGACCTGGCGGGGCAGGAATACCCGGTGCGGCTGGCCCTCTGGCAGCGGGACGGCACCCGGCTGGCGGAGCTGGCGCTCGACTCGCTCGATCTTCCCGCGCCACTGCTGGCCACCCTGATCCGCACCGCCGATACCGCCAGCAGGCGGGTGGTGGTGGGCCTCCAGCGAACCCCGGGCCGGCATCACGTCCTGATCGAACGGCTGCCGAGCGGCCTGGTGCTGACAGCGGCCGTAGGTCCCCGGACCCGGCTGTTGATCCCCGCCCGGCTGGCCCGGCTGGTCCGCCCCCCGGCAGAGGGCCCGCCGCTGTACGAGATGTCCATCTCGCCGCCCTTTGTCATGGGCGGGACCCGCGTGGAGCCGGCCCCGTGGGCCCGCAGCGGTGATGAGGTCCGCACCGAGCGGCTGCTCGACCTTCCGGGTGGTTACCGCCGGGTCTATGCGTCCCTCACCCTCAGGCCGCTGCCGCACCTGGTTGTGCGAGGCGCCCTGCTGGTGGCTTTGGACACGCTGTTGATCGCGCTTCTCTGGTGGCTCACCACGCTCCGGCCGGCCTCGGCAGCCAGGCGCACTGCGCTACGGCGGAAAGCGGGGTCCTTCCAGTTCCGGCTGGCGGCCACCCTGGCGCTCTTCTTCGTGGTGCCGGCCGTCCTGTTCACCATCTGGGGCCTCGGCCGGCTGGAAGCGGAGGCGGCCCGGACTCGCGATCTCCTGATCACCTCGGTGCTGCGGGATGCGGTGCTGACGGCCGGCGGCCTGCTGCAGGAACCCGCCGGGTACCTGGCGGAGGGTCTCGACCAGCTCTCCAACCGCCTCCAGGCGGACCTCGTGCTCTACAGCGGCGGACGGGTGGTGGCCGCCAGCCCGCCGATCCTGGAGGACCTCGCCCTGGTGGAGCCGCTGCTTGATGCCCGGAGCTTCCAGCGGCTGACCCTCGGCGATGAACTGGAGCTGACGCGCCAGGCGACGACGTATGTGGCGCCGGTGCGGGTGGGATACCGGGTGGCGCAGTCTGGCCCGCCGGGGGGCATCGGCATCCTGGCCACACCCCAGCTCGCCTTCGACTGGGCCCGCGAGCAGGACCAGCGCGACCTCACCTTCGCGCTGCTGCTGGCCTCGCTCTGCGGCGCCGGCGCCGCCACCCTGGCGGCCCAGCTGGCGGCCCGGGCCCTGTCACGCCCGGTGGCCGACCTCCGCCGCTCGGCACGGGCGATCGGGCAGGGGCAGGCGCCGCCGGCGGTGGCTGTTCCCCCGCCGGAGTTCGAGCAGGTCTTCGACGCCTTCGACCGCATGGCCGCCGACATCCGCGCCAGTCAGGCGGCACTCGAGGATGCGCGGCGGCGGACCGCGCAGGTCCTCGCCAACGTGGCGACCGGAGTGGTGGCCCTCGACGACCGGGGTGCCATCCTGCTCGCCAACCCGCGCGCGGCCCACCTGCTGGGCGCCTCCCTCGAACCTGGTGAAAGCTTCCGCGGGATTCTGGGCGCCGACTGGGAGCCGCTGCTCGCCACCACGGGGGACTTCCTCGCCGGGGGCGCCGACGATGACAGCGCCGAGGTCGAGGTCCTCGGCCGGACCTTCCGGGTCCAGCTGGCGCGCCTGGGCGAGATGGGCGGAGCGGTGCTCGCCCTGGACGATGTCACCGAGGTCACCCACGCGGCCCGGGTCCTGGCCTGGGGCGAGATGGCCCGCCAGGTCGCCCACGAGATCAAGAATCCGCTCACCCCGATTCGGCTGGGTGTCCAGCATCTCCAGCGGGTCAAGCGGGACCGGCCCGAGCAGTTCGACGGGGTAATGGAACACACCGCCACCCGCATCCTGGCCGAGATTGACCGGCTGGATACCATCGCCCGCGCCTTCAGCCGGTTCGGGCTGCCGGGGAGCCAGCAGGCGGCACTGGAGGAGGTGGACCTGGCGGTGGCGGCCCGCGAGGTGGGCGAGCTCTATCGGCTTTCGGACCAGGGGGTGATCGTCGAGGTGGAGGCGCCGCTCGCGGTCCGGCGGCCGGCCCGCCTGGATGAGGTCAAGGAGGTGCTTGGCAACCTGCTGGAAAACGCCCGGAACGCGGGCGCCCGGCGGATTACCGTGCGGGCCAGCTCGGCGGGGCTGGAGGTCGTGGACGATGGGCGGGGTATCGCGCCCGACCAGCTGCCCCGGCTGTTCGAGCCGAAGTTCTCATCCACCACCAGCGGCGCGGGGCTGGGGTTGCCGATCGTCAAGCGGCTGGTGGAAGGGTGGGGTGCCACGGTGTCGGTCGAGAGCATGCCGGGGCGGGGGACGGTGGCCCGGGTGGTGTGGTAATTGGTTTGGGCGACAGGGTCCTGCCCCTTTGATCGGTGACATGACGGCTCCCCGCGGCGCGGTCCACCGGCGAGTGCCTCCACCCTCGCGGCAGCGGGAACCCCGGATCGGGCGGCAGGATTAGGGAATTGCGCTCCACCGGAATTGGTGTCATGCTCATGCGCCCGCGGCTCTTCAACTTAGGACCTCCAGGGACGGAGGCTGGTGCGCGGCCCGAGTTCTGCACCCCTGGGTG
>CAZCVG010000040.1:0-19135 GCA_964501735.1 uncultured Gemmatimonadaceae bacterium
GGCGAGGTCCTGAGTGTCTTTGGGGGTCATGACTCGTCTGCGTTCGGGTTGGGCAACGGGCAGTGCGGCGCGGCCTGCGGCCCGATCGGCCGTCCCCGCGCTCCCGCACCGCCTCCTACGCCAGTTCCAGCAGGTCCACCTGATTATCCGACAGCACCACCGGCCCCTCGGGCCCGAGGTGGACGTCGTCCTCCAGCCGGACCCCGCCCCAGCCCGGAAGATAGATGCCGGGCTCCACCGTCACCACCGCCCCGGCGGGAACCGCCCCCTCGGCGGTGGGCGACAGCCGGGGCGCCTCGTGCACCTCGAGCCCCAGGCCGTGTCCCAGCGAGTGCCCGAACCCGTCGCCGAAGCCGCGCTGGACGATGACTTCCCGGGCCAGGTGGTCCGCCTCCCGGCCGCTCATGCCGGGCCGGAGGTGCTCCAGCGCCCGCCGCTGTGCCTGACGGACGGTGTCGTACACCGTGCGCTGCCGCTCGTCCGCCCGGCCGCCCACCAGCACCGTGCGGGTCAGGTCGGCACAGTATCCGTCCACCTGCGCGCCGAAGTCAAGCAGCAGCCACTCGCCCCGGCCGATGCTCCGCTCGCTGGTCCGGGCGTGCGGCAGGGCGGAGCGCGGGCCCGAGGCCACGATGGTCTGGAACGGGTGCCACTCGCTGCCCGCAAGCCGGAGCGCCCGTTCCAGCGCGGCGGCCACGTCCACCTCCCGCTGCCCGGCCCGGACCGTGGGCAGGACCTCCGCCAGCGCCTGCTGGGCCACGCCGACCGCCGCGCGGATTGCGGCTACCTCGCCGGCGTCCTTGACCACGCGAAGCTTCTCGACCGCTTCCGTGACCGGCAGCCACCGGGCGGGGCCGAGCCCCTCGAGACGGTCGCGCTCCTTCACCGTGATGACGTGGGCCTCGTAACCCAGCGGGCCCGCCGCCCGTTCAGCCAGCACCCGCTTCAGCCGGTCCCACACGCTGGCCTGGTCGATCTCCACCCGGGCCTGGTCGCCGGTCTCGCGCGGGGCCTGCACCGCGTACCGGAAGTCGGTGATGAGGATGAGCTCCGGTGGCCGCACCAGGAGCAGTCCCGCCGAGCCGGTGAAGCCGGTCAGGTACCGGATGTTGGGAAGCGCCTGGACCAGCAACCCCTCGAGCCCCTCCGCGGCGAGCGCCGCCGCCAGCGCCCGCTGCCGAGCCGGGCGGGCATCAGCCATCGCGCAGCTTCTGCACCAGCCCGCCGAGACCCATGAGGTAACCCGCCGGGCCGAAGCCCGCCACCACCCCCACCGCCAGATCCGCCAGGCGTGAGTGCCGGCGCTCGGCCTCCCGCGCGAAGATGTTCGAGAGATGCACCTCGACGAAGGGAATCCGCACCGCGAGCAGCGCGTCCCGGATCGCCAGGCTGGTGTGCGTGAAGGCGGCGGCGTTGATCAGGGCGCCATCGGCCTGGCCGCGGAGGTCCTGCACCGCCTCGACGAAGGCGCCCTCGTGGTTGGTCTGGAACCAGCTCAGGGTGACCCCGAGCCGGCCGGCCTCGGTGCGCACCGCCGTTTCCAGTTCCGCCAGCGTGCCGTGGCCGTAGACCTCGGGTTCCCGGGTACCGAGCAGATTGAGGTTCGGCCCGTTCAGCACCGCGATGCGCATCAGCGCTTGAGGCTCTTGAGCCAGTGCTGGAACTGGTCGAGATCCTCGTCCCGGGGACCGGATGGGCGGGACGGCCCCGGCCCGCCCCCGGGCGCCGCCCCGAAGAACTGGTCGAAGCTGAAGGCATCCTGCGCCGGGCGGGCCGGCGGCTCGGCCACGGCCGGCGGCGGGGGGGTGGACGCCGGCTGCGGCTCTTCCCCGAAGATGGCGCTCAGGGAAAGCGGGTCACTGGCGGGCCGGGTCGGCGCGCCGCCGCCCGGCTCGGTGACCTCGCCCTGGGCCACGAGCGCGGAGGACATCGTCCCCGCCGCGCCCGGGCTGCCGGGGCGCGCGCCGGCCAGTGCCCGGAAGAAGGACTCCACCGATTCTCCGCCCGTCTCCACCGCCACGAAGGACAGCCGGCGCCGCCCCGCCTGCTGAGCCGCCTCCACCTCCGCCAGCCGCTCCGCCAGCCGGGCATCCCGGGGAGTCCGGGCCAGCAGGATCTGGTAGACGTTGACCGCCTCGGCATAGTGGCCCTGCCGGGCGTACAGCTCCGCCATGCTCTCGGTCACGACCAGTTCAGGCTCGCCGGCCGGGGCCGGCTCCGCCGGGGCTTCCACCGCCTCCGCGGCCGCTTCCTCGGCCGCGATGGCCTCCAGCGCCTCTTCCGAGATCCGGCGGCGGGGCGGCTCCGGAGCGGCCGGCTCGTCGGGGAAGATCAGCTTGAGGTCACCCGAGGCACCGCCCTGGGCAGGGACCGTAGTGGCTTCCTCTTCCACCGAGCCAGTGGCCGCCTCGGCGGGCTGCTCCGCCACCGGCGCCTCGGGTACTTCCCAGGCAGGAGGCGGGGGCTCGGGGGCCGCCGGCGGGGGCGTGGTGAACTCCTGGGTCGGCGACATGCCGACTGCGGCATACCCGCTGGTGTAGGGGCCGGCGCCCCAGGCCGCCGGAGACTCGAGGTCGGGGGGCTCAAGGGCCTCCGGAGGCTCGGGAGCCTCAGGCTCCGGAGGAGGCCCGGAGACGCCGGACACCCGGGCCAGCAGTTCCTCGGACCCGCTGGGCGTCTGGAACTCGCTCTGGCCGGAGGAACTCATGGAGAGTTCCTCGGCCGCGTCCGGCGCCTGGAACTCCGACTTGCCGGCCGAGGCGGACAGCGACAGCAGGTCGCTGCTGTGGTCCGGCGACTGGAACTCGCTCGCCCCGCTGGGGCGCAGCTCGATCTCGGAGTGATCCTCGATCCCCACATCCAGCAGGTCGGCGGCGCGGGGGGACTCCGCCGCTTCCGGCGGGCTAAACGCCTCGGCAGGCTCCATCCCTTCCGGGGGGGCCGTCGAGGTCTCCGCCGCCATCCGGGCCAGGTCCAGCTCCATCGGCATGATGGCCGGGGCCGGCTCGGCCGGCGGCTTACGCACCACCGGGATCACCGGGACCGTTTCCGCCTCGGGCTCGGCCAGGTCGCGGCGCACCTGCTCCACCTTCGCGGTAACCGCCGAGGGGCCGTCAAAGGCATCCATCGCGGCATCAATCGCGAGGTCGGTGTCTTCCTCCACCTGGCCGGCGGCCACCTCGACCGTGCCGGAGACCGCCCCGGTCTCGTCGGCCGGGGGGCCCTCCGGCGGCGTGGCCTGGCCGCCCTCGGCGCTGATCTTCCCGGTGATGGCCAGGGCCGCCGCTTCGCGCGCGCCCTCCACCCGGCTGAACTGGTCGCGGGCCTCGTCGTTGTTCGGATCCACGGTGATCAGGCGGCTGAGCCACTCGGAGGCCTCCAGCAGCCGGCCCTGGCGCTCGGTGATGTCGGCCAGCGCCTTGAGCGCGATCACGTTCTCGACGTCGAGATCCAGCACGTGGGTGAACGCTGCTTCCGCCGGGCCGTCCTCCCGGAGGTCCAGGCAGCAGCGGCCCAGGACGATGTTCCCGGGGATATGATCGGGGTGGAGCTCCAGCCCCTGGCGGAGCACCTCGCGGGCGAGGTCGTGCTCCCCGTGCTTGCGCAGCGCCTCGGCATAGGGCGCGAACACGGTACCCTTGGGATTCTCCTTCCAACGGCGCTCGAGCTTCTCGATCTCGCTGTTAGGTGGCATCCCTGGACTCTAGGCGTAAGTTGTTGCGGGGCTTGGACAAAGATTAGTGCCCCCGAGGGGGACTGTCAACCGGTCACCGGGCCCGTCGGCTTGAGATTCTGCGTTGCCCGGCTTACACTTACGCCTCTTTTGCCGCTTCCACCCCAAGCCGCAGGGCTGTTCCCATGATGCAAGTGTTCCGGAGCATGGTCGGCAAGGTCGCCGCCGGGGTATTCGCCGTGCTCATGCTCGTGTTCATCCTGACCAGCGTGGACTGGAGCCAGGTCACCGGCGGCAGCCGGACCACCGTGGGCGAGATTGACGGCGTCGGCATCCCCCTGCAGTACTACCAGCAGGTTAGCCAGAACGAGATGCAGGCCCGGCAGGAGCGCCTGGGCCGCTCGCTCACCGAGGAAGAGGTCGAAGAGGCCCGGGAGGCGGTCTGGCAGCAGCTCATCCAGCAGCGCAGCCTCGAGGCGGAGTTCGAGCGCCGGGGCATCCGGGCCACGGCGGCCGAGATCGCCCAGGCCATCCAGGAGAACCCGCCCACCGAGCTGCTCTCCCAGCCCGACTTCCAGACCGACGGCCAGTTCGACATCTCGAAGTACCAGCGCTGGCTGCGCTCCGCCGCCGCTGCCCAGGTCATCCCGCTGATGGAGGCGCAGTACGCCTCGCAGATCCGCCAGAGCAAGCTCCTGCGGGTTGTCACCGGGGACGTCTACGTCTCCGACCCCGAGCTGTGGCAGATCTGGCGGGACATGAACGAGAAGGTCACGATGGAGTACGCCAAGGTGGTCCCCGCCACCGCCGTGCCGGACTCGGCCGTCACCTTCTCCGAAGCCGAGCTGCGCGAGTACTACGAGAAGCACTCCGACCGGTTCACCCGGCCCGCCACCGCCTTCCTCAGCTACCTCCAGCTGCTGCGCTTCCCCGATGCCAGCGACTCGGCCGCGGCATACCAGCGGGCCCTGGAGCTCCGTCGCGAGCTGCTGGGGGGCGCGCCCTTCGAGGAGGTGGCCCTGCGCGAGTCGGCCGACTCGGCCTCCGGCGCCAAGGGCGGGGTCCTGGATGAATTCGGCCGCGGGGAGAAGGACCCGGCCTTCGAGCAGGCGGCCTTCGGGCTGCCGACCGGGCGGATCTCCGACCCCATCCTGACACCGGAGGGCTACCACCTGGTCCGGGTGGACTCGCGGACCGGCGGCAAGGTGAAGGCGCGCCACATCCTGATTCCGGTCGAGATCACCGGCGCCCACCGCGACCTGCTCGACGCCCGGGCCGACAGCCTCGAGCTGATCGGCGCCGACCAGCTCGATCCCGCCGCCCTGGACAGCGCTGCGCGGGCGCTTGGCCTCAAGGTGGGGCGGGTCAACCCGCTCCAGAAGGGAGCCCGGGCCCAGGTCGGCTTCCAGGTGGTTCCCGACGCGGGAGTCTGGGCCTTCCAGGCCCAGCCGGGCGAGACCAGCCGGATCGTGGAAGTGCCGTACGCCTACTTCCTGTTCCGGCTGGACAGCGTGCGCCCCGAGGGAGTGCCGCCGTTCGAGACCATCCGGGGCGGCGTGGAGGCAGCCGCGCGGGAAGACCGCAAGATGGCGCTGGCGCGCCAGGTGGCCGATGACCTGGCCAAGCGGCTCACCGAGGGCAGCACCCTGGCCCAGGCGGCGCAGGCGGTGCGGGCCCAGCACGAGCAGGTGGGCCCCTTCACCCGGATCAACCCGCCCTTCCCCGACGCCAAGGTGGTCGGCGCCGCATTCGGGATCCAGCCCGGGCAGACCAGCCCGGTGATCACCAGCACCGATGCCTATTTCATCCTGCGGGTCACCCGGCGCGAGGCCGCCGACTCGGCCGAGTTCCTCAGGAGCTACGACCAGTTCCGGGCCACCCAGGTCCGGCTGGCCCGCCAGGACCGGGTGCGCAGCTACCTCGACGCCCTGCAGCAAGCCGCCAAGGTCTTGACTGCCGGGGCGCGCCGCGGCGCGCGCATGCCCCCGGCCGCGGCCAGCCAGCTGCTGTTCCCCCGCTGTGGCGGGCGTAACCACCCCCGCCGGCCGCCGCGTGCTGCGCGGCGACGGCCGTGGTCTTTTCCTGATGCTGGCGCCGGCTACTGGGACAGGCGCTTCGGCTCGCTGCCGCTGCCCTGGGCCGGCGGGGCGTTGTTCCGGCTGTCGAGCTGCCGGGAGGCGGGCGGGTTGGGGTCGCTGCCTGTGACCGCGTCACTGGCCTCGTTGATGCTCCGCTTGAACTCGCGGATCCCCTTGCCGAACGAGGCGCCGATCTCCGGGAGCCGCTTGGCGCCGAAGACCAGCAGGATGATCACCAGAATCATGAGGATCTCGGGGAGACCCAGGTTGCCGAACATAACGGACCCCCGCTAGAAGAGTGAGCGCGCGATCAGGTAGGCGATCACCACGCCCAGGATCGCGAGCGGCGAGACGTTCACGGCGAACGGCCCGACCGTGAGACTGAACACCAGCAGGTCGAGCGAGACCGGCCCTGCGCTCGCGCTGGCGGTAAAGGTGAACACCTGCTTGGCGACGCTGTCGGGCATCACGGCCTTGACCATCGCGTTCAGGAACCCGCCCAGCACGAAGCCGGTGACGAGCACCCCAAGGTAGAATCCCGGCCGCCGCGGTCCGCTGGCCATCAGCGCCGCCGGTCCAGCACGTAGGCCAGGCTGTCGCGCAGGGTCTCCCGGGCCGCGCTGGGCGGCAGCTCCTCCAGCGCCTGCTCCGCCAGCTCGGCGAACTGCTGGGCCCGCTGCCGGGCGTAGTCCAGCCCGCCCGCCTCCGCCACCAGCGCCACCACCCGGCCGATCTGCCCCTCGTCCGGCTCGGGGGTCTCCATCAGGCGGGCCACCTCCCGGCGGCCGTCGGGGGAGAGCCGGCCCAGCACGTGGATCAGCGGCAGGGTCACCTTGTGCTCCCGCAGGTCGTTGCCGGAGGGCTTCCCGGTGACCGCTTCCTCCTCGGTGTAGTCCAGCAGGTCGTCCACGACCTGGAACGCCATGCCCAGGTACTCGCCGAAGCGCCGCAGCGCCGCCCGTTCCGCGGGGCCCGCCTGCAGGGCCCCGACTTCGCACGCGCCGGAGAGGAGCGAGGCGGTCTTGGACCGGATCAGCAGGTCGTACTCTTCCTCGGAGAAGCTGAGCGGCTCGTGGGCCATCAGCTGCCGCATCTCGCCCACCGTCATCTCGTTGGTCACCCGGGACAGCACCCGGAGCGGCTCGATGTCCCCCAGGCGGGTCAGCTCCACCACGGCGCGCGAGTACAGGTAGTCGCCCATGATGACCGACACCTGGTGGCTGAACAGCGCGTTGATGGTCGGCATCCCGCGGCGCAGCACCGAGTGGTCCACCGAGTCGTCGTGCACGAGGGTGGCCAGGTGAATCAGCTCGATGACCGCCGCATGGGTCTCGGCCCGGTCCCCCTGGCCGCCGCTGGCCTCGTGGGCCAGGAGCAGCAGCGTGGGCCGGAACAGCTTGCCCTGCATCTGCAGCAGGTGGCCGTTGACCTCCGCGATGAGCCCGAAGTCGCTCTCCACGATCCGGCGCAGCTCGCGCTTGACCTCCTCCAGCCGGGCGCCCAGCGGCGCCTGCAGGGCGGCCAGGGTCACTCCCGCGGCAGGTGTCCTCACCGGCCCCGTCCCGCGGCCAGCTTGGCCACCCGGTCACTGGTGTCCTGGAAGCCGATGTCTACCGCCATGACCCGCTCGTAGGCCGGAATCGCGGCCTCGGCCTTGCCCTGGGCTTCCTGGGCCCGCCCCATCCAGTAGATGAGGCCGATCTGCTCGTCGTCGGTGGCCCCCAGGCTCTCCACCGCCCGGCGCAGGATCGCCTCGGCAATGGCGTACTGCCCCTTCTCGTAGAACGCGCTGCCCAGGGCCTCGGAGGTCTTCAGCCTGCCCTCCGGCGCCCGCAGCGCCTTCTGGAATTCCGAGATGGCCTCGTCCAGCAGGCCCATCTCCTTGAACGCCACGCCCAGGTCGTAGTGGGCCTCGTAATCCTCGGCGTCAATGTTCTGGTCGATGCCGCGCTTGAACTGGCTCAGCATGTCCTGGAAGTCCCGCTGCTCGTCGCCGGTGGGATCCTCCCCCTTCACCTGCATGCGCGGGTCCATCTCCCGCTCGTCGTCCCGCACCATGGCGCCCAGGTCCACGAAGTCGCCCTCGGGCGGCGGCTCCACCGGCGCGCGCGACGGCCGGGTCTTGCGGGAGCGGCGGGGAGCGGGCGCCGGCGGGGGCGGCGGCTCGAACATCGCGTCCACCGCGAGGTCGGCCTCATCGGGCGCGGCTTCCTCGGGCGGCGCCACCGGGGTCTCGGCCCGCGGCAGCGGCGGGCCCACCGCCTCCTCCACCGGATGCAGTGCATCCAGGGCCGACAGCGCCCGCTGGTTGCCCGGATCGTGCTCGGCCACCCGGCGGTAGACCGCCAGCGCCTTGTCCAGCGCCCCGACCCGGAGCAGCGCGTCGGCCAGCTCGAGGTAGGCGTCAATGAGCCGGGGCCGGTCCCCGCTGCGGAACCCGATCTCCACCCGCTTCTGGTGGTAGCGGACCCCGTTGGGGTCGAGGCGGATCAGCTCGTGGATCAGGTCGTCGGCGCGCTGCCAGTCCTCCCGGCCCTCATACCCGGCCAAGGCCAGCTCCAGCTCTTCCTGCCCGCGAAGCTGTTCCCCCTGAGCCAGCAACGCTTCACCCAGGGCCCGGTGAGCCTCGGGATCATCGGGATCCTCGAGCACCCGGTCTTCCAGCTCGGTGATGGTCGGCGTCGCCGGGCCGCCCAGGTCCACGAAGCCGATCCCCTCGGCCTCGGCCGCGGCGCCGGCGTCCGGGAGGGCATCCAGCATCGGCAGCACATCGTCCTCGGGCAGGACGTTCTCCACCGGCTCCAGATCGAGGAGCGAGGCGGCCGGCGTGTCGTCCCCGCCGCCCAGGCCAGCGTCCCCACCCAGCTCGACGGAGCCCGGGAGGGTAAGGTCATCGCCGGCGCCGGTCTCGAGGCCCAGCAGGCCACCCACCTCGTTGCTGCGCTCGAAGTCCAGGCCGCCGCCAGCCGTCAGCTCCACGCTGTCGGGCGCCGGCTGGTCCAGCTCCAGGCCCTCCAGCGGCTGGACCGACGTGTCGTCGAGTCCTTCCACCTGGGTGGGCTCGAAGCCCAGCGTCCGCGCCACCTCGCCGGAGGCGGTGGCCTCGAGGCGAGCTTCCTCGCTGATGGGCTGGACCGACTCGAGCTCGAGGGCCTCGGGCGCCAGGCTGGAGGTCTCGATCTCCAGTGGCGTCGGATCCACCGCCGGCGGCGGCTCGTCCGGCGTATCCCCCACCTCGATGAGTGGCAGGCCCGACGGCACCTTGGTCCGGGCCGTCTGGCGCGGGGGCGGGGGCGGCGCCGGGACGCTCACCGCCCGGGTCTTGCGTGAGGTCGGCCCGCTCGGCGCCTTGGGCGCCTGGCTGGCCGCCGCCTCACCGCCGGTGTCGAGAAACACCAGGTCGGCGGACCGGATCTTGATCGGGCCCGGCTTGGGCGACTCGGCCGGGATGGTGGCGCTGTCCTCCGCCTCCAGCGCCTGCAGCCGCATCATCGTCTTGCGGGCCCCGATGGTGTCGCCCCGCGCCTCGAGGTCGCTCGCCAGCTTCTCCAGCTGCTCGCGCGCCTCGGCGTTGCGCGACGAGGCCCGGAGCAGCTCGCTCAGCATCAGCCGGATTTCCTTGTTGCCCGGGAACTGGTCGGCGAAGCTCTTGACGGCGTTGAAGGCCTCGTCCAGCTGGTTGAGCGCGTTCATCCGCTCGAGGTACTCCAGCAGGTTCTTCTTGGCCTCGATGACGACGTTCTTGCGGCCGTGCAGGTGGGCGAGCTTCAGGTAGGTCTGGATCCGGCCCGGGTTGACCCGGAGGATCTTGCCGCAGAGCGCGATGGCGTTGTTGTAGAACCCCTGCTCCCCGTACAGGTCCGCCGCCCGCTCATAGGCCTGGACCGCGGCGCCGGGCTCGTTGGCCTTGAGGTAGAGGTCCCCGATGCGGTTGTAGACCGAGAGATCGGGCACCGGATCATTCCCGGCCTCGAACTCACGGATTGCCTGCAGGTAGACCTCGATGGCCCGCCGCCATTCCTCCTTCTGCTCGTACTTCCGGGCCGTTTCCTTGAGCTTCTCGAAGTTCATCCGGCGCGGCGGGTGGAGGGTGGAGCCCTATGCTACATCGGAACTTAGAAGATACCGGCCCCCCCCACCCCTAGCAAGGCAAACCGGGGGCCGGATCGAGCCCGCCCCGGGCCACCAGCAGGGCCAGCCGCTCGAGGTCGGGGCCCGGCGGACGGTCCGGTCCGAGGGGCGCCACGCCTTCGGCGCCCCGCACCCGCTCGTGCAGGGCGGCCACCCCGCGTCCCGGCCGGAGCGGGCGGAGCAGGTCCAGCCCCTGGGACGCACACAGGAACTCCGCCGCCACCACCAGCGCGGCGTTGGCGAGAATTCGCCGCGCCTTGTAGGCGGCGGCCATTCCCATCGGCACGAAGTCCTCCTGGTTGGCATCGGTCGGGATGGACCCGATGCTGGCCGGCATTGCCAGCGCGCGCGACTCCGCCACCAGGGAGGCCGCCGTGATCTGCACCATCATGAAGCCGGAGGAGAGGCCGGGGTCGGCGGTCAGGAATGCCGGCAGCCCCTGCGAGAGATCGGGGTTGACCAGCCGCTCCACCCGGCGCTCGGCCAGCGCCTGGAGGGTCACCAGCCCCACCGCCAGGAAGTCGAGGGCCTGGGCCACCGGCTGGCCATGGAAGTTGCCGCCCGAGAGCACATCGCCGTTGTCGAAGACCAGGGGATTGTCGGTGGAAGCATTCAGCTCGACCGACGCCACATTCCGGCAGAAGCGGATCGCGTCCGCCACCGCCCCCAGCACCTGCGGCGTGCAGCGCAGGCTGTAGGCGTCCTGGACCCGGGGATCGTTGTCCCGGTGCGACTCGCGGATTTCGCTGTCGGTCACCAGCCGGCGCATCAGTTCCGCCGCCTGGCGCTGGCCCGGATGCGGCCGGGCCTCGTGAATCCTGGCGTCCAGCGGCGTGGGCGTGCCGCGGAGCGCCTCCAGGCTCATCGCCGCCGCGCCCACCGCGGAACGCCACAGCACCTCGGCGTCGTGGCTGAGCAGCGCCAGCAGCGCCGTCTGGGCCTGGGTGCCGTTGATGAAGCTGATCCCCTCCTTCGGCGCGAAGCGGAACGGCGTGAGCCCGGCCCTGGCCAGGGCCTGTGCGGCGGGCGCGGCGGCGCCCCCCTCTCCCACCACGCTGCCCTCGCCGATCAGCGCCATGGCGATATGGCTCAAGGGCGCCAGGTCCCCGCTGGCCCCGACGCTGCCCTGCTCCGGTACCCGCGGGACGATCCCCGCGTTGAAGAGCGCCACCAGCGCCTCCACCAGCGCCGGCCGCACCCCGCTGGTGGGCCGGAGCAGCACGTTGGCGCGGAGCAGCATGGCGGCCCGGACCACGTCCGCCGGCAGCGCTTCGCCCACGCCCGCCGCGTGCGAGCGGATCAGGTTGACCTGCAGCTGCTCCAGCTGGTCCGCCGCGATGCGCACGTTGGCCAGCTTGCCGAAGCCGGTATTGATGCCGTAGATCGTGTCGCCGCGGGCGATGGCCGAGTCCACCAGGGCCCGGCTGGCGCGGAGCGCCGCCAGTGCCGCGGGGTCGAGGGCGAGCGTCGCCCTCGGATCGCGCGCCACCGCGACGACATTCTCGATACGAAGGGAATTGCCGGTGAGGACCAGCGGGGCCGAGGTCATGGCCGGGAACGTAGCTGGCCGGTGGGGCTGTGGGCCAGAGGGCCGACGGGCCAGGATCCCCGGGTGGAGACCCTGGCCCGCCGGTCTAGCCGCGGCGCCCTACCGCGGCCGGACGATCAGTTCGGGATTGCCATGATCAGTCTGGAAGGCCCAGTCCAGGATCAGGAAACTCTGGCCCACATGGGTGACCCGCACCGCGGCATACCGGGCGAAGCCGTCCCCGCCGTCGGTCTCGAAGACGTAGCCCCAGCCCGGCAGGGCCTCGATGCCCCCGCGGCCGTAGGCGATGTTCGGGGCGTAGTCAATGCTGGTCAGGTCGGCCACCGGCGAGGAGCCATAGACCGCCACACCGGTGCCGGCCCGCACGGGGGTGAGGAACAGCGCCCCGTTGACATCCCGCTCCACGCTGAAGTCGTTGCTCACCGCCGACCCCGGCTGCACCAGCCCCAGCTCCGAGGCGTCGGCGAAGCCGTCACCGTCAAGATCCCGCCAGAACCTGAACCCGCTCCCCGGGTCCTGGGCCTGCCGGGCGTAGAGCACCAGGTTGCGCGCGTCCGGGCGGGGGGTATCCGAGCGGATCGGCGACCAGAGACTCTCGAACCCCTCGATGCTCACCGCCGAGACCCCGAAGCAGCGGGACACCCCGTTGGTCAGCGCACCCGCCACGAACTCGGGGGCCACAGTGCTTCCCTCCAGCGACCACGCCTGGCCGCACAGGTCCTGGTCCAGGTCGTAGCTGGTGCTGTAGACCCGGTAGATCCGGAAGCCGGCCGGATCGCTGGTGTAGGCGTTGTCGGACCAGGCCAGGGCGATCGCCCCGTTCAGGGTGGTGCTCACCAGCGTGGCGGGCTGTTCCAGCGCCAGCCGCTCGTCCACCAGCACCACGTTGCTGGGCGAGGTCTCCGCCCCATCCACATCCTCGGCGGTCACATAGTACTCGAGGTGCGGGAGGCCCTCGTCATGGAAGCTGTTGGAGGTGGTGGAACCGCGCAGCCGGAACGAGCCACTGCGCGAGCCGCGCGAATACACGTGCCACACGGCGAGGTTGGGGTCGCTGTCGTAGTCCCACTCGAGCAGGACCCCCGAAGGGGCGCCCGGCGTGCCGCTGGGCTCGACGGTGTAGATGAGGTTGCTTGGCGGGGGCACCAGCGCCCCGCTCCCGATGATCTGGGTCTCGGTGCAAGCGGCGAGGGCGAACACCGGCAGGATCAGCCAGACGCGACGCATGGAACGGCTCCGGATGAGGATCACCCGGCCATGTAGCAGGGCGGGTGCCAAACCGGCGGACGGCTCCATACTGTTGTGCCACAACACCTTAGCCGATCAGGCCAGGCTTGCTGTCTCCAATGGGGACAGTCCAGTGTCCTGTCCGGGGACAGTGAGACAGCGGCCGTGACGCGGCCGGCTCACCGCTCGATGGAGGTCTGGTTGTAATCGAACTTGATGTCGGGCAGGTCGGAGAGATAGACCGAGAAGAAGAACGCGAAGTTGCCGTTGGGGTTGCGGACGAAGTTGAACCCGGCGCGCCATTCGTGCATGACCCGCTCCAGCCGGACCACCTGCGACTCGAATTCCTTCGCCGTGATGTTGTACTGGGTGGACCAGGAGACGCTCCAGAAGGGCGTCGGCGCGAAGCTGGTGCTGAGTCCGAGGCTCTGCTGGGCATCGCGCGTGGGCGTGGTCCCGACCGGGCGCTGGCGCGACAGGCTGTAGTTGAAGTTGGCGCTGAAGCGCCGGTTGGTGCCGACCCCGACGGTCTGTTCGCTCCCGGCCCCGAAGAACGTGGGTGGCCGCCCGAAGCGGGTCTGGCCGGCCACGTAGGACGGCGGCGGCGGTTCATCTCGCCGGGTGCTGTCCCGCCCGGCCAGCCCGAACAGGCCCAGCACCGACCGCACGGTGCCGCCCGAGATGGCGAAGCTGGCGGTGACCGCCTGGAGGAACGGGTCGAAGGAGGCCGAATCGGTGCCCACCGGCCCGTCCCAGAGGTCGTGTGTCAGGCTCAGGTTGAAGCCCGGCAGGAGGTCGGACTGGAACTGGTTGGTCACCGCCTGGGTGCGCCAGCCGGTGCGTCCCGGCAGCTTGGCCTGTTCGAAGTCATACTGGATCGAGCTGGTCTGGATGCCGAGCAGCCGGTACTTCTTGGCGGCGGTCTCGGAGGTGTCGCCGGGGGCGCGCCGCAGCTTGCCCTCGAAGTTCTGCGACAGCCCGATGGTGAGCAGCTGGGTCGGGTCGCTGCGGAGCCGCGGCGTCTGCCCGGTGGCGGTGACCGCCCGGGCGTACTCGGCATTGATGTCCGCGGCCGGACTGTAGCTGTAGTTGACCACCGGCGACACGCTGTGCCGGATCCGCTCCAGCGGCCCCACCCCGGGGAAGAAGCCGAAGAACGTGGGCGAGATGGCCAGCCCCAGGTTGAAGCGCTTGCCCTGGCTGACCCAGGTGCCGCCGGTCTTCCGGTTGCGGACCGCGAACGGCCCCGAGGTGGTGTTGGTGACGCCCACCGAGGGCTGCAGCTTCCAGCTGTTGCGGAAGAGGGTCGGCAGGCCGACGCCGGTCTCCCAGTTGAAATCGCTGGAGAAGTCCCCCACCGTCACCTGGCTGACGGTCAGGGAGTCGTTGGGGTCGGGCGTGCTGGGATCGGGGATCTTCTGGGTCGCCAGCACGGTGGGGCCGTTCACCTGCCGGTCCTGGTAGCCGAGGCTGTTGCGCACGGTGAAGCCGCCCACCCGGAGCGGGGTGTCGAAGTTGACCACCGTGGTGCGGGTGTCCCGAGTCGCATCGGTCGTGTCGATCACCCCCGAGGGAAGGATCCGCAGGGGTAACGGGCGCACCGGGAAATTGGTCTCGAAGCTGTTCCGCACGCTCAGGCCCGGGGACCAGGTCACGTTTTCGCTCAGGTCAATGGGCTTGGGGGAGACGGCCAGCGAGGGCAACTCCATCGAGACGCTGTTGTCCGAGAGATTCTGCCGCCGGTTGCCGCCCAGGGCCACCGAGCCCCAGGCGAAGCGCTTGGTGAAGTTGGCCGAGCTCACGATCTGCTGGGTCGAGGCCACCGGATCAATCGCGTTGCGGCGCTGGACGAACCCGCTGCTGGCGTAGTTGAACGTGAGGTTGAGGGAGGTGGTGACGTTGAACGCCTGGCGGTGGTCCCACCGGATGTTGGTGGAGCGGCGGCCGGTGTTCTCCACCGTCCGCCGGTAGCCGAGCCCACCGGTGGCGAAGCGGTCCAGCCAGCGGTACTGGGCCGCCGCCCCGTACTCCACCAGGCGGTTGGAATACCAGTCCAGCTTGGCAGTGACGTCAAAGTAGTCGTTGGGCGCCCAGTAGTACCCGATGTTGGTGACCTGGCGGTTGTACCCCGGGTTCTGCCGCACGATGTCATTCAGGCCGAACCGCGGGATCAGGATCCCCGAGCGCCGCCCGGTGCGGGCATCCTGGAACACGAAGGGAAGCCAGAGCACCGGCACGTCCCGGATGTAGAGCACCGCGGGCCGGGCCACCATCACGGTCTTGGAGATCCACTTCACCTCGCGGGCCGCGAAGTGGTAGTGGGCCTCGGGCAGGTCGCAGCTGGTGATATTGCCGTCCGAGGCGTACAGCCGGGCGGCGCTGGAATCCTGGGCCAGGTTGCCGCGCAGGAACCAGTCGGTGCCATCCTGCTTGAAGGTGGTGAGCGCCCCCGTGACCACCCCGCGGCGGATGCAGGTGTTGTAGCGGATGCCGCCGAACCCGGTCAGCACCGTCTCCCCGTCGAACAGCGCCGGATCGCCGGTGGCGCGGATCAGGCAGTCGGCCTCCTGGTACAGGATCGAATCGGCCTCGAGATGGGTCTCGCCCCGGCGGGTGCCGGCCTCGCCCCGCAGCACGATGCTCCGCTCCTCCGCGAACACCACTGCCGAGTCGCTCCGGAACCGGGTGGACTGGTAGCCCTCCCGCGCCAGCAGGTCGCGGAGCACCGAATCCTCCGAGGCGAAGGGGTGACGCGGCGTGGTGGGCAGCCCGAGGCGGCGGGCGGTGGCCGTGTCCACCGCCTGGCCGGCGCGGCGCAGGGTGTCGCCCGGGACCGTGTCCGCCGGGGCCGCCCCCGGGATGGGCGTGGCCTGGGCCGGGGTCGGCTTCCGGGGCCGGGGCAGGGTGGTGTCGGCCTGGGCCGAGAGGTCGGCGGGAAGCCCGAGCAGCAGGATGGCCAGCAGCGGGGCGGTGGCCGCCACCCGCTTGCGGCGATGAACCACCCAGGAGCCGAGATAGCCGATCTCGTACAGCAGCAGGAGCGGGATCATCACCATGATCATGGACAGCACCTCGGTGCCGGGCGACAGGATCGCCCCGCCCACCGCCGCCAGCACCACGGCGAACCGCCGGAAGCGGGTGAACCCGGCGGGCGAACTCACGCCCAGCGCCGTGAGCATCACCATGACCAGGGGGATCTCGAACGCGAGTCCCATGCCGAGCATGATGTGCAGCACGAAGCCGAAGTACTTCTCGTAGGTGATGAGGATGGCGAGCCCCTCACTCTGGAAGCTGAAGAGCACCGGCAGGGACAGCGGCAGCAGGACCGCATAGCCGACCACCGCGCCGGCCAGGAAGAGCAGCACGCCCGCCCCCAGGGCGGGCATGGCGGCGCGCTTCTCCCGCTCGTACAGCGCCGGCGCGAGGAAGGCCCAGACCTGGTAGGTGATGTAGGGAGAGGTGATGACCAGGCCGGTGATGAGCGCCAGCTTGAAGACGATCATCACCGGCTCGGTGGGGCTGGTGACGGTGAGCTTGCCGCCGGTGATGGCCAGGTACGGCGCGATCGGCTCGGCCAGCAGGCTCACCAGCTGGAAGTGCTGCACCACCCAGAAGCCCAGCACGGAGCCGGCCAGCAGGGCCAGGACCACCCGGACCAGCCGCACCCGGAGCTCCTCGAGATGGTCGAGGAAGGGCATCTCCGCGCTAGGGCCGGTCATGGAGCGTCCTGCCGCCGGATCAGCGGCCGAGTGTCTTCAGGCGGTCGCGGGCGAGCGCGGCCTCGTCGGAGCGGGGGTAGTCGCGCACGACGCTGGTGAAGTAGCGCCGGGCCGCTTCGATGTCCTTCTTGCGTTCGGCCAGCAGGCCCAGCTTGTACATGGCGCTGGCCGCCCGGTTGGACCGGGGGAAATCGGCCGCCACCCTGGCGTAGTAGACCGCGGCCGAATCGGGCGACTCGGCGGCGAAGCTCTCGCCCAGGAAGTAGGTGGCGTCCGGCACCCGCTCATGGGTCGGGTACAGGCGCAGGAGCTCCCGGAAGCCCATCCGGGCGGTGGCGGGGCTGCCCCGCCGCAGCTGCTGCAGCGAGGCGGCGTAGATCTGCTCCGCCGACGGCGCGCCGGGTCCGGGCGGGCCCGCAGGGCCGGCAGCCGGGACCGCGCCCGTGTCGGCGGGCACCGGGGCCACGTTGAGCTGCTCGCTCCTGGCCTCCAGCTGGGTCTGCAGCTCGGTGAGCCGCTGCTGGCTCTGGCCGGTCAGGGCCTGGATCTGCACCAGCTGCTGCTGGACGCTGATGAGGTCGTTGGAGAAGTCCCCCCGCAGCCCCTGCAGCTGCACCGACAGCCCGCCGATGCTCCGCTCCAGGCCCTCCAGCGAATCGATGATCTGGCGCTGGAGGC
Organism: uncultured Gemmatimonadaceae bacterium; assembly: GCA_964501735.1. Classification (GTDB taxonomy): domain Bacteria; phylum Gemmatimonadota; class Gemmatimonadetes; order Gemmatimonadales; family GWC2-71-9; genus JADJOM01. The sequence continues at coordinate 17,056 of CAZCVG010000040.1, forward strand.
CGAGCACCCGGCTGAGCTCGGCGGCGCGGGCCGAATCGGCGCGCTGGTTTTCTCCCCGGGAGAGGAGCAGCTGCTCCTCCACCCGGCGCAAGTCGCCCTTGGAGGCACAGCCTCCAAGGGCGACGAGGACGAGCCAGGTGCCGGCCCGAAGCGGACGCATCAGGGCGCGCGCAAGGAGGTGCCGCCGGCGGTCACCTCGAACTCGGCCCGGCGGTTGGCGGCCCAGGAGGCTTCATCCTGGCCGGTCTGCAGCGGACGCTCCTCCCCGTATGAGACCACCTCGAGGCGGCTGCCGTCGATTCCCTTGTTCCCCAGGTAGGTCTTCACCGCGGCGGCGCGGCGGTTCCCCAGGGCCAGGTTGTACTCGTCGGAGCCGCGGTCATCGGCGTGCCCGCTGATGCGGAGCCGGAGGCCGTTGTTGGCCCCCAGGATCGCGGCGACCCGGTCCAGCAGGCCCCGGTCCTCGAAGCGGATGTCGGACTTGTCGAAGTCGAAGTGCGGCATCTGCTGCAGCTCGGCCAGCAGCGAGGCCGTCACCCGGGCCGCGGCGGCGGCGGGATCCTCGGCCGGCCGGGCTGGCTGCACCGGGGTCGGGGCCGGGGTGGGCGCCGGCTGGGCCGGCTGGGGCTGGGGCGTGGGAGCCGCCGTCGGCTGGGGAGCCGGCTGTTCGGGCTGCTGCTGTCCACCGCAGGCGGCAAGCGCGGCGGTCAGGGCCAGGGACCAGCGGAGGGTGCGCATCGGATCTCCGGAGAGAATCAGTGAGTGACGGGGGCGGGGGCCGCCAGGCGGCGGGACCACGCCGGGAGTCGCGTCTGCCCGGGCAACAGGAGCTGGCGGATGCGGCCGGTGATCACATCAATGACCCAGAGCTGCCGGCGCCCGCTGCGATCGGAGACGAACGCCACGTGCCGGCCATCGGGAGCCCAGGTCGGGTCTTCATTGCGGCCCGTGGAGGTCAGCTGCCGGACCCGCCGGGTGGCGACGTCCAGCACGAAGATCTGCGGAGCGCGGTTGACGTCCCGATGAAACACGACGCTCGCCCCGTCGGGCGACCACTCGGGACCGTTGGAACTGCCGGTGACCCCGAAATCGAACGGCGCAAGCAATTCCTGGTCGGTCCCATCCGCGGCCATGCGGTAGATCTGGGGCTGACCCGCCCGCGTCGAGACGAACGCCACCCGGCCCCCGTCGGGGGCGAAGGTTGGGGAAAGATTATCCGAGTACCTTCCCACCGTCAACCGCTGGACACAGCACTGCTGGGCGATGTCGGCGGTGTAGATGTCGGTGCCATCCTCATCAGAGCGAGCGAAGGCCAGGGTGCGCCCATCCGGCGCGAACGACGGCGTGATATTCAGCCCCGACGCGGTGCCCGCCACCACGCTCCGCTGGCCGGTGACCAGGTCCTGGAGCACCACCGGCCCCCCGCCGCCGCCGAAGCGGGTGTAGGCGATGCGGCGCCCATCGGGGCTCCACGCGGGAGAGAGGACCTCCTCCCCCGCCGCGCTGAGCTGGGTCATCGCCGCCCCGTCGCTGTCCACCCGGAACAGCCGCCGCTCGAGGAGAAAGAGCAGCTGGGAGGCCGCCGCGCCCGGGGTGCCGGTGATCCAGCGGACCAGCTCGTCGGCGGCCCGGTGGACGGCCATCCGGAAGCCGCTGTCAAACGGCGCCGGCAGGGTGAGGCGGGCCTCCCGCCGGAGCACCCCGGCGGTGATGTCGTGCAGCCGGACCACCGTGACCAGCCCATCGGCCACGATCTCCACCGCGTACTCCGCGCCAAGGGTCCGGAACAGCGCGTAGTTGATGGTCCGCCCGCCCAGGTTGGCTGCCATGGCGGCGCTGTCTCCCTGGCCGAGCCCGACCACTTCGAAGCGATCGCTGAAGTCGAGGTCCCGGGTGATGATCTCCCGCACCGAGTCGAGGCCACGAGTCGGCAGCACCACCACCGACGGGCGAAAGCCGGGCCGGTATTCGATGCCTACGCGGACCCCGTCCGGGGGCCGGAGGGTGTCCTGGGCGGCGAGGTGGGACGGCAGCAGGGTCAGCAGCGCCAGCGCGGCGGGGACCGTGACGGCGCGATGCA